>DASUQB010000290.1:0-4535 GCA_036280835.1 Microbacterium sp.
CGACGAAGTCGTCCACCACCGCGTCGATGCCCGCCCCGTCCAGAGCGGTGGGCGGGGCGAAGCCCTCGTACGCGAGGTCGGACGGCGCGACGGTCTGCCATCCGCCCTCCTCCGGTGCCACGCTCCCGCGGCGACCGGAGAACGGCCACCACGTCGACGCCTTGCGGCCGGCGTGCGCGAGCTGGATGCCGGCCATCGAGCCGCGGTCGTGGATCGCCGCGACGATCGGAGCCCAGGCGTCTCGCTGCTCATCGGTCCAGATACCCGTGTCCCGGGGCGAGATGCGGCCCTCGGGCGACACGGCGGTCGCCTCGGCGACGACGAGCCCCGCGCCGCCCGACGCGAACTGCGCGAGGTGCGTGTGGTGCCACTCCTGCGGCGTGCCGTCGACGGCGCTGTACATGCACATGGGCGAGACCCAGAGCCGGTTGCGGAGGGTGATTCCCCGGAGGGCCATGGGGGAGAAGAGGATGCTCACGGAGTCTCCGAGGTCGAGGCTAACGTGGGGGCATGACGGAGCCCCACGCGTGGACGCGCGCTGACGCGGCAGCCCACATCAGGGTGCCAACGGACGCAGACGACAAGTATTCCCGAGGCGTCGTGGGGCTTCGCACCGGCACCCCCGCGTATCCGGGCGCCGCGGTGCTCGGCGTGGAGGGGGCGTGGCGCGCCGGCGCGGGCATGGTGCGCTGGGTCGGCGACCCGGATGTCGGCCGGCTCGTGCTCGCGCGCAGGCCGGAGACGGTGCTCGCAGGCGGGCGCGTCGGCGCCTGGGTCATCGGGTCGGGCACCGATGCGAAGTACCGCGCCTCCGATGAGGAGTCGGCCCTCCGCGGCCTGCTCGCCGGGAAGGAGCCCGTGATCGTGGATGCGGGAGCGCTGGACCTCGCCGTCGCGGCGAGCGCGCCGCTGATCCTCACCCCGCATGCCGGCGAGTTCGCCCGGCTGCGCGCGAGCATCGGGCTCGATGAGCGGGTGACGGATGCCGCGGCCGCCGTCGCCGAGACAGCCGCGGCCCTCGGACAGGTCGTGCTGCGCAAGGGCGCCGACACGCTGATCGCCTCACCCGACGGCCGGGTCATCGCCGTGCGGGCGGCGACGCCGTGGCTGGCGACCGCCGGCGCGGGCGATGTGCTCGCGGGTGCCCTCGGTGCGCTGGTCGCGCAATCCCGCGGCGCCCACGAGCTGGCGGCGCTCGCCGCGACGGCCGCGTGGCTGCACGGACGCGCCGCACGCATCGCGGCCCGCGCCGACGAGGGGGCCGGCCGGCCGATCGTGGCGCTGGATGTCGCCGAAGCGCTTCCCGCCGCCGTGGCCGACGCGATCGCGGCCGTGTGACGGGCCGCCGCGGCGGGGAGACACCGCCCGCCTAGGATGGTGCCCGTGTCGAGGCGAGTCGTGCTGTGGGGGGCCTTCCTCCTCGTGCACCTCGGAATCGCCGTTCTCGGGTGGGTGCAGCCCAACCAGCCGATGGGCGATGTCTACTTCGTCTACGAGCCGTGGTCGAATCGAGCCCTCAACGGCGGCGGCATCGTCGGCATCACCGCGCCCTGGGTCTACCCCCAGCTCGCCCTGCTGCCGATGGTGCTCGCCCATGGGTTCGCCTGGATCCACAGCTACACGGTGGGCTGGGCGATCTTCGTCACGGCGTGCGACGCGCTCGCCTTCGGACTGCTCGTGGGCCGGGGCCGCTCCACCGGGCGCACGCGGGCAGCGTGGTTCTGGCTCGTGTTCCTCGCCCTCGTCGGTCCGATCGGCATGTACCGCATCGACGCGGTGACGATCCCTCTCGCGGTCGCGGCCCTGCTCTGGCTGGCCCATGCCCCGTGGGCGGGCTCGGTGCTGCTGGCGATCGGCGCGTGGATCAAGATCTGGCCCGCGGCCCTGATCCTGGCGGGGGTGATCGCCCTGCGCCGCCGGGCGGTGCTGGTCGGGGGCGCGGCGATCGTGAGCGGGATCGTGCTGGGGGTCATCGCCATCGCCGGCGGGGCCTCGCACGCGCTGGCCTTCATCACCGAGCAGACGGCCCGCGGGCTCCAGCTCGAAGCTCCCGTCAGCATGTTCTACGTGTGGCGGGCGGCCGCCGGCATCCCCGGCTCCTTCATCTTCTACGACCGCGACATCCTCACGTTCCAGGTCTCCGGACCGAACGTCGATGTCGTCATCGCGCTGATGACCCCGCTGCTCGTGATCGCGGTCGCGGCGGTCGTCGCCCTCGGAGCCGTCAAGGCCCTGCGGGGAGCCGCGTTCGTGACGCTCTTCCCGCCGCTGTCCCTGGCGCTGGTGCTGACCCTCATCGTGTTCAACAAGGTGGGGTCCCCGCAGTTCGAGGTGTGGCTCATCCCGCCGTTCGTGCTGTGGCTCGTCATCGACCGGCGGCGCGCGTGGCCGCCGGCGTCCGTCGCACTCGCGATCGCGGCACTGACGCAGGCGGTGTATCCGATCGCCTACTACGGGCTGCTCATCGCCGAGCCCTTCCCCGTGGCGCTCCTGACCGCACGCAACGCCCTGCTCATCGTGCTGCTGGCGTGGAGCGTCGTGCGCCTCGTCCGGGTCCCTGCCCCCGGCCGTGTCCCGCGTGCGTCGCTCGGAGAGCGAGCCGCGGCGGCGGATGTCGCGGCCGACGCCAAGTGAACGAACCGCCGGTCCACCGGCATCCACCCCTGGAGGAACAATGCTGATCGCCTTCTCTGTCGCCCCCAGCGGAACCGGGGCGGCCGACGGCTCCGTGCACGACGCCGTCGCCGCCGCGGTCCGCGTCGTGCGCGAGTCCGGACTGCCGAACCGCACCACGTCGATGTTCACGGAGCTGGAGGGGGAGTGGGACGAGGTGTTCGACGTCGTCAAGCGCGCCACCGAAGCCGTACTGCCCTTCGGCTCCCGGGTCTCGCTCGTGCTGAAGGCCGATATCCGCCCGGGGCGCACCGGCGAGATCGACGGAAAGATCGAGCGCCTCGAGGCTGCCGTCGAATCGATTCGACGCGACGACTGACGGCGGGTAAGGTGGTCGCGTGACCACCTCGACTTCGTCGAGGGGTGCGGCGATGTGGGCGCTCCTCTCTCTCGCCATCGGCAGCTTCGGCATCGGCATGACCGAGTTCGTCGTGATGGGCCTGCTCCCGAACATCGCGCAGGACCTGCTTCCCGCGTCCTGGGCGGCGAATCCGGACGACGCCATCGCCCAGGCGGGCTGGCTCATCACGCTCTACGCCCTCGGCGTCGTCGTGGGGGCGCCCACCATCGCCGGCTCGGTGGCCCGCTTCCCGCGGCACCGCGTGATGATCGGCCTCGCGCTCGCCCTCACCCTCTTCAACGCCCTCACCTTCGTGCTGCCGACGTTCGAGCTGGTCGCGGCGTCGCGGTTCCTCGCGGGCCTGCCCCACGGCGCGTACTTCGGCATCGGCGCACTCGTCGCCGCGGATGTGCTGGGCCCCGGCAACCGCGCGAAGGGCGTCGCGTTCGTGCTCACGGGCCTCACCGTCGCCAACGTGGTGGGCGTGCCCCTCGGCACGTATCTCGGTCAGCAGGTCGGGTGGCGCGCCGCGTTCGTCGTGGTCGCGGCGATCTTCGCGCTCGCGACGGTGTTCATCGGCTTCTTCGTGCCCGAGCACCCGGGAGAGCCCGGGCGCACGCTGCGGGCGGAGCTCGGGGTGTTCCGGGTGGGACAGGTGTGGGTCACGCTCGCCTTCGGGGCGATCGGCTTCGGCGGATTCTTCGCCGTCTACAGCTATGTCGCGCCCGTCGTCACCGAGGTCGCGGGCTCACCGGAGTGGGTCGTACCGATCATCCTCGTCGTGATGGGGATCGGGATGACGGCCGGCAACCTGATCGGCGGGCACCTCGCCGACATCGACCAGCGCCGCACGCTGCTGCTCGGGCTGTCGGCGCTCGCCGTCGTGCTCGCCCTGCTCGCCCTGACCGCCCAGTGGATCCTCGCCGTGGCCGTGCTGGTGCTCGCCACGGGGCTGGTCTCCTCCGCGTTGAGCCCCGCGATCCAGACGCGCCTGATGGACGTGGCGGGCGACAACCAGTCCATCGCCGCCGCGCTCAACCACTCGGCCCTGAACCTCGGCAACAGCATGGGGGCGTTCCTCGGCGGTCTCGTGATCACGGCGGGTTTCGGGTTCGCCGCACCGGCATGGGCGGGCGTGGCGCTCGCCGTCGCCGGTCTCGCCATCGCGCTCGTCAGCTTCGCCGTCGACCGCCGCCCCGTGACGGTCGTGGCACCCGCCTAGAGTGGTCGCGTGGCCGACGACGCTCCTCCTCTGCGCTCGGCGGAGCGCGCCCTGCGGGCACTGGCCGACGCGGCCGGCGATGCGCGGCCGCGCGTGCCAGGAGACCTCGGTGATCCCGGCATCCCCGTCGCCGCGACGGTGATCCTCGCCCGGGACGGCGCGGACGGGCTCGAGGTCCTCCTCATCGAGCGACCGGACCGCGGTTCGTTCGCGGGGGCGTGGGTCTTTCCCGGCGGCAAGCTGGACCCAGGGGATGCCGGCCCGCAGGGCGACGTGACCGCCCCCGAGGAGGCGGACGCG
>DASUQB010000291.1:0-2485 GCA_036280835.1 Microbacterium sp.
CGGCCCGGGCGAGCACCCGGTCGGCGAGGCCGAGCTGGTCGTACACCTCCATGGTGCGGGCCTGCAGCACCACCGCGCGGGACTCCCGCGTGGGGCCGGACTTCGCGTCGACGAGGACGCACGAGACGCCCAGCCGCACGAGGCAGTTCGCCAGCATCAGGCCGGTGGGGCCTGCGCCGACGACCACGACGCCGGTCTCGAGATGGGGATCGGTCATACCCCCACTATCGCGCGGCGCGCGGTGGTTGTCATGGGGAGGCCGGTGGTCCGCAACGCGCGCCTCCTCGGGGTTCTAGCCCTGGGCGACGGCCGTGACAATCCCCTGCCGTCGCCGCGCGCCTCGACCTACCCTCGGCTCAAGGGAGCGGGACGAGAGGAGAGCACCATGTCAGGCACGCAGGACGCAGGATCCGACCCGATCGAGGACGGTTCCCTGGAGGCATTCGACATCGGCGGGACCGACGGCGGGCAGGAGCAGTCGAGCGAGAAGCCGGGCGGTCTCGGCGAAGACGGCACGATCCCGAGCGATCCCCGCGGCGTCGCGGCGGGCCACACCGGCGAGCAGTCGACCTTCGAACCGGAGGAGGACGAAGAGGCCGACGTCTGAGCCGGTTCCCGCCGATCGTCACCCCGTGACGCGGTAGCGGTGCTCGGGGCGCCCCGTCGACCCGTACTTGAGCGTCACCTCGACGGCGCCGCGCGTGGCGAGGGTCGCGAGATGCCGCTGAGCGGTTGCGCGGGAGATCCCGGCGCGCACCGCGACGTCCGCGGCCGAGGACTCCTCGTCGCCGAGCAGCTCGAGGATCAGCCGCTCTGTGGTCGAACGCGTGGTGGGAGCGGCGCTCCCGTCCCGCGCGTGGAGCACCCGCTGCGCCCGCTCGATGTCGCCCTGATCGACGCGGCGCTCGCCCGGCAGCAGATTGAGGAACCGCCGGTAGGCGTCCAGCCGCTCGGCCAGCACGGCCGGTTCGAAGGGCTTCACCAGGTAGTCCCATGCCCCCGCGCGCAGCGCGCGCCGCACTGTGGCCCCCTCCGAGGCCGCGCTGATCACGATCGCGTCGACGTCGACCTCCGCCACGAACCCGATCCCATCGCCGTCCGGCAGGTAGACGTCGCAGATCACCAGGTCGGGAGCGAGGTCGCGCACCGCCGCGCGGGCGGAGCGCACGCCGCGCACCGGCTCGAGCGCGGCGAACCCGGGCCGCCCGGCCACGATGTCGCGGTGCAGCCCGCCGACGTGGAAGTCGTCATCCACGACCAGCACCCTGATGCTCTCGCTCACGATGTGCGTCCCCCGTCGACACGAGAAGCGGATGCCGCGCGCATGACCCCCGGCATCCGTGCGCAGAAGACGGCCCCGTGGGCGCCGTCGCCGCCCGCGTCGGCGAGCCAGACGCGCCCGCCGAGCCGGGCCGCGATGTCCCGGGCGAGGGGAAGCCCGATCCCGTGGCCGTGGACGGCATCGGGATCGGCTTCGTCGACCGGGCGAGGGGTGGGGGAGTCGCGGGCGATGCCCGGGCCGGAGTCGGCGACCGTGACGACCAGTGTGTCGGCCTCATCGAGCAGTTCGACATCCACCCATCGCGGCTCGCCTCCCCCCACGGCCGCGGTGATGGCGTTGTCGATGAGGTTGCCGAGCACCGTCGCGACATCCTCTGGGGAATCGACCACGCCCAGCACGAGGGAATCCTCGCCGACGCGCAGCCGCACCCCCCGCTCGGCGGCGTGGGTCGCCTTGGCCTCGAGGAACGACTCGAGGAACGGCTCGCCGAGGTCCCCGAGGAACGGCGATCCCTGGTCGTCCGCGACGTCTCGTATCTCGTCGAGGTAGGCGCGCGCGTCTCCGACCCGGCCGGCGTCGATGAGGCCCGCCGTGACGTGCAGCCGGTTCGCGAACTCGTGGCGCTGCGCCCGCAGCGCGTTCGTCATCGCGGCGACCGTCTCGAGTCGCTCGGTCAGGCCGACGATGTCGGTGCGGTCGCGGATGATCGCGATGAGCCCCAGGTCTCGCTGCGCCCGAGACACGGGGTGCGTGTCGACGAACACCACACGGTCGCCGAGCAGCAGCGGCTCGGCCATCGCGCCCGGGGTGAGGATCGCCGACAGGACCGCCGGCGGCAGGCCGAGGCTTCGCACATCGCCGCCGACGATGTCGCCCGCGCCGAGCAGGTCGGCCGCGGTGCTGTTGATCACCGTGACGGTGCCGTCGGGGGCCGTCGCCAGCACGCCGTCGCCCACGCCGTCGAGCACGGCCGCCTGGTTCTGCACCAGCACGGCCAGCTCCTCCGGCTGAAGGCCGAGCGTCAGGCGCTCCAGGCGGCGGCGCAGCACCAGGGACGCCACGACGCCGACCGCCACTGCGGCGATCGCGGCGATCACGACGCCGAGGATCAGCAGGGGCAGCTCGCCGAACACGCTCGCGCGGGCGAAGCCGACGCTCACCTCGCCCACCGGGGTCGAGCCGCCCGGCTCGCGAACGGGCACC
>DASUQB010000292.1:0-7946 GCA_036280835.1 Microbacterium sp.
AGGTCACGAGCTGCTCCTGCCAGTCGGCGAGGCCCTCGTTCAGGTCGGTCGTGTTCGCGTAGGACTGGCCGACGGTGTCGCCGAAGATGCTGTTCGCGAACACCTGGTACGGCAGGTACTGCCAGCCGTCGGGCACGTTGCCCGCGGCGTCGACGAGGACCTCGTTGATCTTCTGACCGCCGAAGTAGTCGGGCGCCTTGTTCAGGAACTCGTCCGACTCGAGGTCGGCCGTCGTGGCCGGGAAGCCGCCGGCGGCGAGGAAGATCTCGATCGATGCCGGGTCGGCGTTCAGCCACTTGAGGAAGGCCGCCGCGAGCGCGGGGTTCTTGCTCTGCTTGAGCACGACCTGTCCGCCGCCGCCGTTCTCGGCGGTCACCGGGGTGCCGTCGTAGGTCGGCATCGGCGCGACGCGCCAGTCACCGGCGGCGTCGGGCACCGACGACTCGAGCACACCCGGCATCCACGCACCGGTCAGCAGCGTCGCGATCGTGCCGTCGCCGAGACCGCGGTACCACTCGTCGCTCCACCCGGGCGTGCTCGAGAGCAGGCCGCCGTCGACGAGACGGTTCCAGCTCTCCGCCCACTTCTGCGAGCCCTCGTCCTGCAGGTCGATGGTCACGTCGGTGCCCTCGGCTGCGAACGGGCGGCCGCCGGCCTGCCAGATCATGCTGGTCGCGAAGCCCGCGTCGCCGGTGTCGGAGGTGATGTACGCCTCGGGGTTCGCGGCGTGCAGCGTCTCGGCGGCGGCGACGTACTCGTCGTACGTCGTCGGAACGGCGATGCCGTACTGGTCGAAGACCGTCTTGTTGTAGAACATCGCCATGGGGCCGGAATCCTGCGGGAGGCCGTAGACGGCGTCATCCACCGTGACGGCGCCCCAGGGTCCCGCGGTGTACTCGTCCTCGAGGTCGCCGAAGCCGTAGGGCGCGAGGTCGAGCAGCGAGTCGGAGAGGGCGAACTGCGGGATCGCGTAGTACTCGACCTGCGCGACGTCCGGAGCGCCCGAGCCCGCCGTGATCGCGTTCTGCAGCTTGGTGTACTCCTCGGTGTTGGTGCCGGCGTTGACGAGCTTGACGTCCACGTTCGGGTACGCCTCCTCGAACGCCGCGACCTGCGCCTCGGCGGAGGGGGTCCAGCTCCAGTAGGTGAGCTCGCCGCCCTCCTCGAGCGCCGCCTCGAGGTCGTCGGCGGTGCCGCTGCCGGCCGCATCCGACGTGCCGCCGGAGGCGCACCCGGCGAGGGTGAGGCCGAGGGCGAAGATGGATGCTGTGGCCACCGCGACGGTGCGGATGCGCCGCGATCGTGTGATTGTCGACATCGTTGTTCCTTTCGTGTTGCGTGCAGGGACTGCGGGTGGGCGGGATGCCCGGAGGTGCAGGTTCGGGTCTCAGCGGCGACCGGAAGGTCAGCCCTTGACGCCTCCCGCGCTGAGGCCGGACTGCCAGTAGCGCTGGAGGAAGAGGAAGGCGACCACGATCGGGATGATCGTGAGCAGCGACCCCGTGATCACGAGGTTGTAGATCGGCTGCGCAGCGACGCCGGTGGCCTGGGCGCTCCATTGGCTGAGGCCGACGGTGAGCGGGTACCAGGTCGGCTCGCTCAGCATGATCAGGGGCAGGAAGTAGTTGTTCCAGGTCGCGACGACGGCGAAGAGGAGCACGGTCACGATGCCCGGAGCCAGCAGCCGCAGGGAGATCGTGAAGAAGGTGCGGAACTCCCCCGAGCCGTCCATCCGGGCCGCCTCGAGCAGCTCGGTGGGCACGGCGTCGACCGCGTAGGTCCAGATCAGATACAGGCCGAACGGGCTGATGAGCGAGGGCAGGATGACGGCCCACGGCGTATTCGTCAGCCCGAGCTGGCTGAACATGAGGAACGTCGGCACGGCGAGCGCGGTGCCCGGGATGGCGATGGCGCCGAGCACGACCGCGAAGACGGCGCGCCGCCCCGGGAAGTTGTACTTGGCCATGCCGTAGCCGGCGACGGTGGCGAGGAGCGTCGCCCCGCCGGCGCCGACGATGACGTAGATCAGCGTGTTGCCGAACCACTGCACGAAGATGCCGTCGCGGTAGGTGAGGGTGTCGACGATGTTCTGCCAGAGGTTGAACTCAGAGCCGAACCAGAGTCCGAAGCTCGAGAACAGGTCGCCGGAGTCCTTCGTCGCGTTCACGACGAGCCACACGAGCGGCACGATCGAGTAGATCACGAACACGGTCATGACGATCGTGAGCACGATCGACTTGCGCTGTCGCGCGGGCGTCCGCCGCACGTAGTTCGGGCGTCGACGGCTGGGGGCGGTGGCGGTCGTCGTCTTCTCAGCCGTGGCGATCATCAGCGCACCTCCGCTCGGGAGCCGCGCAACTGCACGATGTAGGCGATGGCCGCCGTGATGATGCCCATGACGATCGCGACGGTGGCCGAGTAGTTGAACTGCTGGCCGGCGAACGACAGGTTGTAGGCGTACATGTTCGGGGTGAAGTAGCTGCTGATCACGTTCGGGGCCAGGTTCTTCAGGAGGTTGGGCTCGTTGAACAGCTGGAAGCTGCCGATGATCGAGAAGATCGTGGCGATGACGATCGAGCCGCGGAGCGCCGGGATCTTGATGCCGCTGATGATGCGGAACTGCCCCGCCCCGTCGATCTCCGCAGCCTCGTACAGCTCGGCGGGCACCACCTTCAGCGCCGCATAGAAGATGAGCATGTTGTAGCCCATGAACTCCCAGGTGACGATGTTGCCGATCGAGGCGAGCACCCAGTCGGCGCTGAACGGCTGGAAGACCTCCGCGCCGATGAGGTCGTTGAGCGAGCCCGTCAGGCCGAACTGATTGCCGTAGATGAAGCCCCAGATGAGGGCGGCGACGACTCCGGGCACGGCGTAGGGCAGGAAGATCGCGATGCGGAAGAAGCCCGCGCCGTGCAGTCGCGCGCTGTCGAGCGCGAGGGCGGCGACGAGGGCGAGCACGAGCATGATCGGCACCTGCACGACGAGGAACAGGGTCACCCGGAAGAGCGACTCGTAGAACTTCGGGTCCTGGAAGAGCTCCACGTAGTTCGCCATGCCGACGAAGGCGGTGCCGCCGACGAGCTGCTGGCGGAACAGCGTGAGCACCAGGGCGTAGATGACCGGCGCGACGAGCACCGCGAGGAAGACGACCATGAAGGGGCCGACGAAGGCCCAGCCGCGCCAATCGCGACGCGCCTTGGACGCACGCCGGAGCGGCCGTGCAGCGAGGGGTGGTGCCGACGCCGTTGTCATATTGTGTCCGATCGTTGATCAGGGGATGTTTACGCGAACATCCCGGCGATCGTAGCATGTTTGCGTAATCATGGAAGACTGTATCCAGTAGTGGACGATGAGTGGGGAGCCAGCGTGCTGATGGACCGAACCGACGGAGGCCGCCGTCGCGCGTCATCGATGCGCGATGTCGCGCGTCACGCCGGCGTGTCCGCGCAGACGGTGTCACGCGTCGCGAACGGCATGAACAACGTCGAGGAGGCGACGCGCGAGCGGGTCCTCGCGTCGATGCGGGCCGTGGGCTACCGGCCCAACGGGGCGGCCAGGGCGCTGAAGTACGGGCGGTTCCACACGGTCGGCGTCATCATGTTCACGCTCGAGACGCTCGGCAACATGCGCACGCTCGACGCCATCGCCCGCGAGGCGGCGGCCGCCGACTACAGCGTGACGCTGATGCCGGTTCCGGATCCCACCCTCGGCGCGGTGTCCGGGGCCTATCGGCGGCTGAGCGAACAGGCCGTGGACGGCGTCATCATCGTCTTCGAGGCCTCCCTGCTCGACCGCGTGGAGATCACCCTCCCGCCCGGGCTGCCCGTCGTCGTGATCGACTCGAACGCCGGCTCCGGCTACGCGGTGGTCGACACCGATCAGGCCGAGGGCGCCCGCCTCGCGACCGAGCACCTCCTCTCGCTGGGACACCGGCAGGTGTGGCACATCGGGGGCCCCACGACGTCGTTCTCGGCGAACCACCGCGCGGACTCGTGGCGCGCGACCCTCGAGGCCGCGGGCATCACGCCTCCGCCGATCACGTACGGCGACTGGTCGACCGAGTCCGGGCACCGGGCGATGCGCGAGCTCGCCGCCCAGGGCGACGTCACCGCGGTGTTCGCCGCCAACGACCAGATGGCCCTCGGCGCGATGAAGGCCCTGCACGAGCTCGGCCGAGACATCCCGTCCGACGTGAGCGTCGTCGGCTTCGACGACATGGACGAGTCCCGGGCGTTCTGGCCGCCGCTCACCACGGTGCATCAGAACTTCCGCGAGGTGGGGCGCATCGCGATGGAGCGCATCCTCGCCCAGATCGAAGACCCGGAGGCCGCGCCCCGCACGACGCTGATCCCCACCGAGCTCGTCGTGCGCGAGAGCACCGGACCGGCGCCGCGCGCCGGGGACGCGTGATCCGCCGGACGCACCTCGAGGCGCGCGGTGACCGACGGGCCACCTACCCATCCGGGTAGGACGAACGGTTCCGACGAGTGAACGTCGACCGGGTTCCGGAGGGGGAGGCTTGCGGCAGCAGGATTCTCTCCGGAGCGAAAGGACGATGATGTCTGGGAACAGAGCGGTGGCGTACGAGGGGCCCGGCGTCGTGAAGGTGATCGACACGGACTACCCCGACTTCGAGCTGCACGACGGGCCGGGTGTCAATCCGGCGAACATCGGCCGCAAGATCCCGCACGGGGCGATCCTGCGCACCGTCGCGACCAACATCTGCGGCTCCGACCAGCACATGGTGCGCGGGCGCACCACCGCGCCGGCGGGACTGGTGCTCGGCCACGAGATCACCGGCGAGGTCGTCGAGGTGGGTCCCGACGTCGAGTTCGTCAAGGTCGGCGATCTCGTGTCGGTGCCCTTCAACATCGCGTGCGGACGCTGCCGGAACTGCAAGGAGGGCAAGACCGGCATCTGCCTGAACGTCAACCCCGACCGCCCCGGCAGCGCGTACGGCTACGTCGACATGGGCGGCTGGGTCGGTGGCCAGGCCGAATACGTCCTGGTCCCCTACGCCGACTGGAACCTGCTCGTCTTCCCCGATCGCGATCAGGCGCTCGAGAAGATCCTCGATCTCGCGATGCTGTCCGACATCTTCCCGACCGGCTTCCACGGCGCCGTGACGGCGGGGGTCGGCGTCGGCTCGACCGTCTACATCGCCGGGGCCGGACCCGTGGGCCTCGCCGCCGCGGCCGGCGCGCAGCTCCTCGGCGCGGCCGTCGTGATCGTCGGCGATCTCAACGAGGAGCGCCTCGCGCAGGCGCGCAGCTTCGGCTGTGAGACCGTCAACGTCGGAAACGGGTCCGTGCCGGACCAGCTCGCGCAGCTGCTGGGCGTTCCCGAGGTCGACGCGGCGGTGGATGCCGTCGGCTTCGAGGCCCGCGGCGAGGGCCATGGAGCCGACGCCGCCGAGGCGCCGGCGACCGTGCTCAACTCGCTCATGGGCGTGACCGCCGCCGGTGGTGCCATCGGCATCCCGGGTCTCTACGTCACCGGTGATCCCGGCGCGGTGGACGACGCCGCCAAGGTCGGCTCGCTGTCGATCAGCCTCGGCACCGGATGGGCCAAGTCCCTGTCGTTCACAACCGGCCAGTGCCCGGTGATGCGCTACAACCGCCGGTTGATGATGGCGATCCTGCACGACAAGGTGCACATCGCGGATGCCGTCAACGCCAAGCCGATCACCCTCGATGAGGCGCCGCGGGGCTACGCCGAATTCGACGCCGGCGCCGCCACCAAGTACGTGCTCAACCCGAACGGCTACCTCGCCGCGTAACGTATCCCGCACCCAGCCACGAATCCGACCCGCAGCAACACACACAAGGAGAACCACCATGACCTCATTGACCCTGGCCGACGCTCGAACGGTCATCGCCGCCGCCGAGAAGCGCGCCGACGAGATCGGGCAGCCCATGAACATCGCGGTGGTCGACGCGGGCGGCAACCTCGTGGCGCACGTCCGCCAGGACGGCGCCTGGATCGGCAGCGTCAACATCTCGATCAACAAGGCGTGGACCTCGAAGGCCTTCGACATCTCCACGAAGGACCTCGGCGACAACTCCCAGCCCGGTCAGCAGTTCTTCGGCATCCAGAACACGAACGGCGGCAAGGTCGCCATCTTCGCGGGCGGCATCCCGCTCTCCCGCGACGGAGTCGTGATCGGCGCCGTCGGCGTCAGCGGCGGTTCCGGAGAGCAGGACCACTCGGTCGCCGAAGCGGGCGCCGCCGCGCTGTAGTGCTCGACGAGTCCGCACCGCTCTCGGGCGCTCCCCACTCTTCTGGGTGGGGAGCACCCGAGACTAGGGTGGGCTCCATGATCTCGGACGACGGCGCCGCCGGGTCCCGCCGGAAGCTCATCGAGCACTCCCGCACGGTCGCCGAACAGGCCGACCAGCACGCCATCACGCTCGAGTCCCTGCTGGCCATCCTCCGGTCGCCGCGGCTCGACGACCGCGCCGCCCGCACGAGCGCGATCGAGACCGCCACGTCGGCGCTGATCGGCGTCCGCACCGCCACCGACGAGCAGCGCAGCTCGCTGCTGGAGCCGGTCACGGGAGCATTCGACCGCCTGCGCAGCGACCTTCGGCCGCTCGTGCGCTTCGGCGATCTCGAGCTTCAGCTCGTCGACCCGCCGTCCTCCGGCCGCGCCCTGCCGGGCGAGGTCGCCCACGGGGCACGCGCGATCGTCCGCACCGCGGTGCTCGCCCTCGTCGACCGGGGTGACGCGCGCCGTGTGCGCATCCAGTGGGACTGCGACGGCCTGAACCTGCTCATCGGCATCCGCGACGACGGCCTCGGCGAGCTCTCGACCCACGACGATTCGCTGCGGCCCATCGCCGAGCGCGTCGCGGCGCTCGACGGACGACTGACGGTCACGTCGACCAGCGGCTGGGGTTCCTCGATCCAGGTCGTGCTCCCCCTCGATCCCCGCCCCGAGCCCCATCCGCTCGCCGACAGCGTTCCCCTCACGAGCCGCGAGAAGGAGATCCTGCGCCTGGTCGCCTCGGGCGCGCGCAATCGCGCGATCGCCGAGGAGCTGACGATCAGCAGCAACACCGTGAAGTTCCACGTCTCCAACCTGCTGCGAAAGACGGGCGCCGCCACCCGCTCGGAGCTCGCCGTCATCGCCACGCACTGACCCCTCGGCCGCCGCACGGAGATCCGGTACGCTCGCCGTAACCGGAGCGGATCGCTTCAGCCTCCGGCTGGTCAGGGTCGATCGGGGCCTCGCAGAAGGCCACCGAGGGGAGCGGGTGAGCAGATGGCCGACGAGAATCAGCGCCTCCTCTGGGTCATGCGGATCCTGAGCGCCGCCTTCCTCCTCGTCACCGGCGGGATTCACCTGTACCTCGTCTTCAACGGCACCGGCGGTGTGCTCGGAGTGGCATTCGTCCTCAACGCCGTTGCGGGCCTCGTGCTGGCGATAGGGATGCTCGCCCTCCGCGGGCGATTCCTCGCGGTGGCCACCGTCCTGAGCCTGCTGTTCATGATCGCCACCCTGCTGGCGCTCGTCCTCGCACTGACCGTGGGGCTGATGGGGATCACGCAGACATGGGACGCGCTGCTCGTGCCGCAGACAGTCGTCATCGAGTCGATCGGCGTCGTGGTGCTGGCCGTCACCGCGGCGCTCGTGCTCCGCAACCCCGGCACCGGTCTCAGCCGCTGAAGGCCTCCACGAAACGGTCGCGGAACTGATCCATCCGCCACGACGGCGCGTCGGGAGAGGGATGGACGCCCTCCTCCCACCGCCACGACGAGATCAGATCGAAGACCTCGGGGTCCCGCGCGATGATCGTGACGGGCACGTCGTGATCGGCCTCGGCGCCGCTCACGATGCGAGCGGGCTGGTGGTCGCCCAGCACCACCAGCACGAGGTCGGGCTGGTCGTAGGTGTCGAGGAACGAGAACATCGTGGTCAGGGCGTACTCGACCGAACGCCCGTA
>DASUQB010000293.1:0-6947 GCA_036280835.1 Microbacterium sp.
TCTTCATTCTGTGCGCGAGGGGGGACTTGAACCCCCACGCCCTTTCGGGCACTAGCACCTCAAGCTAGCGCGTCTACCTATTCCGCCACCCGCGCAGAGGGTGTCTCGGCTGTTCCCAACCGAAGAACGACATTATCACGTTTCGGATGGCCGACCGAACGCAGGTAGCCTGGTGCGCATGCCCGCCGAATCGCATTCCGACGAGTCGCGGGCCGCGGCATCCGCTTCGATTCCGGAGGTCGCCCGCATCGCGGCCGACCTCATCCGGTTCGACACCAGCAACTACGGCGGCGGCAACGCCAAGGGGGAGCGCGAGGCGGCCCAGTACGTCGGGGCGTACCTCGAGAGCATCGGGCTGGAGCCCGAGTACTTCGAGCCGATCCCGCGGCGCACCAACGTGATGGCGCGCGTGGCGGGGCGCGATCCGGGCAAGCCGGCGCTCATCCTGCACGGCCACCTGGACGTCGTTCCCGCCGCGGCCGAGTCGTGGACCGTCGACCCCTTCGAGGGCCTCGTGCGCGACGGCCTGCTCTGGGGGCGCGGAGCCGTGGACATGAAGAACATGGACGCGATGATCCTCACCGCCGTCGCCGACCTCCTGCGCGCGGGCGAGCGGCCGGAGCGCGATCTCATCCTGGTGTTCTTCGCCGACGAGGAGAACGGCGGCGTCGAGGGATCGCAGCTCGTCGTGCAGCAGCGCCCCGAGTGGTTCGCCGGCGCGACCGAGGCGATCAGCGAAGTGGGCGGCTACTCGATCTCGGTCGGGGACCGCCGGGCGTACCTGCTCCAGGTGGGTGAGAAGGCTCTGATCTGGATCCGCCTGCGCGCCCGAGGGCGCGCCGGTCACGGCAGCCGCGTGCACCCCGACAACGCGATCACGCGCCTCGCCGAGGCGGTGTCGGCGCTCGGCCGCACCGAATGGCCGGTGCGCCTCACCGAGACGACAGAGGCCCTCCTTGCTCGTCTGAAGAGCCTCAGCGGCTCCGATTCCGATGACCCCGACACGCTGGCCGAGACGACGGGGGCGGCCGACGCGTTCATCCGCTCCACGCTGCGCACCACGAGCAATCCGACGGTGCTCACCGCCGGCTACAAGCACAACGTCATCCCCGACACCGCCGAGGCGCTCATCGATGTGCGCGCGCTGCCGGGCACCGAGGACGCGGCCCTCGCCGACATCCAGCGCATCGTCGGCGACGACATCGAGATCGAGACCGTCGTGCGCGACATCGGGCTCGAGGTGCCCTTCGAGGGCTCGCTCGTCGACGCCATGGTCGCGTCCCTCGAAAAGCACGACCCCGGCGTGCCCGTCATCCCCTACCTGCTCGGCGCCGGCACCGACAACAAGGCGCTGGCCGGGCTCGGCATCACCGGATACGGCTTCGCCCCGCTCCGGCTGCCGGCCGACCTCGACTTCACCGGTATGTTCCATGGTGTGGACGAACGCGTGCCCATCGATGCGCTCGTCTTCGGACAGCGCGTGCTGACCGACCTGCTGCGAAGCTACTGACCCCCGGGACGCCGCGAGCGCGGCATCCAGATCACCCCCTCGCACCGTCGCGTCCGACCGAAAGGCGCCGTCTATGCAGTTGATCGAAGCCATCATCCTGGGTCTCGTCCAGGGCCTGACCGAGTTCCTGCCCATCTCCTCCAGCGCGCACCTGCGCATCATCGGGGAGTTCCTCCCCTCCGCCCAGGACCCGGGCGCCACGTTCACCGCGATCACCCAGCTCGGCACGGAGACGGCGGTGCTCGTCTACTTCTGGGGCACCATCGTGCGGGTCATCAGGGCCTGGTTCCGGTCGCTCGCCGGCAAGGTGCCGCGCAACGACCCCGATGTGCGGATGGGCTGGCTCATCATCATCGGCACCATCCCGATCGGCGTGCTGGGCTTCCTCTTCCAGGACGTGATCCGCGGCACGTTCCGCAACCTCTGGCTCGTCGCGATCGTGATGATCGTGTTCGGCCTGCTGCTCGGCGCCGCCGACCGCTACGGCAAGCGCTCCCGCGAGCTCACCCAGCTGACGTACCCGCACGGCCTGGCGCTCGGCTTCGCCCAGGCCCTCGCGCTCATCCCCGGCGTCTCCCGCTCGGGCGCGACCACGACGCTCGGGCTCGCGCTGGGCTACACCCGCCCCGCGGCCGCCGAGTACGCGTTCCTGCTGGCGGTGCCAGCGGTCTTCGGCAGCGGTCTCTACGAGCTGATCCAGAGCTTCGAGGAGCAGGGCGGACCCTACGGGCCGATCGACACGGCGGTCGCCACCGTGGTGGCGTTCGGCGTCGGCCTCGCGGTCATCGCGTTCCTCATGCAGTACCTGAAGCGCGGCAGCTTCCTGCCATTCGTGATCTACCGCCTCGCGCTCGGCACGCTGCTCATCGTGCTGCTCAGCGTCGGAGTGCTCCAGCCGTACTGATGCGGATGCCGCGCGCTCGGCCGGTGGGTCGAGCGTGCGGGCTTCAGCGGCCGCCTTTCAGCAGTCGCGTTTCAGCGGCGGGGGTCGTCCCGCCCGGGCTTGGTCGGACCCTCGCCGCCGCCGCGGCGCAGGTAGCGCTCGAATTCCTGCGCGATCGCGGCGCCGGAGGCCTCCGGCGAGTCCCATGTGTCGCGGGTGCGCTCGAGCTGGTGGATGTACTCCGTCATCTCCTCGTCGTCCGCCGCGGCGGCGTCGATGGATGCCTCCCACGCGGCCGACTGCGTCGCCAGCTCGCCGCGGTCGACCTCCGCACCGGTGAGGTCCTCGAGGCGGTCGAGCAGCGCCAGCGTCGCCTTGGGGGAGGGCGTGTGCCCCGCGACGTAGTGCGGGACGCTCGCCCAGAGGCTCGCCGACGGGATGCCGGCGCGCTCGGCCGAATGCGCGAGCACGCTCAGGATGCCGACGGGGCCCTCGTAGGTGCTGCGCTCGAGCCGGAGCTCGTCGCGCACCCGCTCGTTGTCGCTGCCGGCGAAGATCGAGATCGGGCGGGTGTGCGGAACGTCCGACATCATCGAGCCGAGGGCGACGAAGCCGCTGATGTCCTCGCGCAGCGCGACGTCGATGAACTCGGACGAGAACGCCTGCCACGCCCGCGCGGGTTCCACGCCCGTCAGCAGCCACAGCTGCACGCCGCGGCCGGGCTTGACCGGCCGCAGCAGCGTCGCCTCCGGCCAGCGGAGGTCGCGGTTGCCCTCGCCGTCCAGCGCGACCGTCGGCCTCGTGTACTGGTAGTCGAAGTACAGCTCGGGGTCGACCGCGAAGACGGGCTCGTAGGCCCCCTCTCCGCGCAGCTGCGCCACGGCGGAGGATGCCGCTTCGCCGGCGTCGTTCCAGCCGTCGAACGCGGCCACGATAACCCTGCGTCCCAGTCCGTCCACCACACCTCCACCGCCCGCCGCGCGGGTTCCCTCCAGGATAGGCGCACCTCTCCGGACAGGGGGGAGGCGTCCCGCCCGGTAATCTGATCGAGTGACAGCCCCCACTCCCGCGCCGTGCTCTGGGACATGGACGGGACCCTCGTCGACACCGAGCCGTACTGGATGGCCGCGGAGTTCCCCCTCGTCGAGAGCTTCGGCGGAAGCTGGTCCCATGAGCAGGGGCTGCAGCTGGTGGGGATGGGCCTCGAGGACTCCGCGCGCATCTTCCAGAGCGCCGGGGTGCGCATGGGCGTGCACGAGATCATCGAGACGCTGACCGACGACGTGCTCCGCCAGGTCGCCGAGAAGGGCGTCCCGTTCCGGCCCGGCGCGCGTGAGCTGCTCCGCAGCCTGAAGGCGGCCGGCATCCCGACCGCGCTGGTGACCATGTCGATCCGGCGGATGGCGCGGACCGTCGTGGACCTGATGGACTTCGACGCGTTCGACATCGTCATCGCCGGCGATGACTCGACGCGGCCCAAGCCCTTCCCGGACCCCTACCTGCAGGCGTGCGCGGCGCTGGGGGTGGATGCCCGGGAGACGGTGGCGATCGAGGATTCCCCGAACGGCATCCGCTCGGCCGTCGCATCCGGCGCGGTCACCCTCGGCGTGCCGCACGTGGTCTCCCTGCAGGGCGCCGGCGCCGCCGGCCTCTGGCCGAGCCTCGACGGACGCACCGCCGACGACATCGCGGACTTCTACGCCGCGCATACAGGAGCGAAGAGATGACGGATGTCCAGACCCGGCCGAGCGGACCCTTCCGCCTCGGCGACCGGGTGCAGCTGACCGGTCCGAAGAACCGCCTGCACACCGTCACGCTCCGCCCGGGGGGCGAGCTGCACACGCACCACGGCGTGCTCAAGCACGAGGCACTCGTCGGGCTGCCCGACGGATCCGTCGTGTCCAACAGCGCCGGCCACGAGTACCTCGCGCTGCGCCCGCTGCTGCGGGACTTCGTGATGTCGATGCCGCGGGGCGCGGCCATCATCTACCCGAAGGATGCCGCGCAGATCCTCGCGCAGGCGGATGTGTTCCCGGGGGCGACCGTGGTCGAGGCGGGCGTCGGCTCCGGCGCGCTCGCCCTCTGGCTGCTGCGCGCCGTCGGCCCCGAGGGCCGCCTGGTGTCGTTCGAGCGCCGCGAGGAGTTCGCGGACGTCGCCCGCGCGAACGTCGAGACCTTCCTCGGCGAGACGCCCCCGTCGTGGCAGGTCGTCGTCGGCGACCTGGTCGAGGAGCTTCCGGACGTCGTGCCCGCCGGCAGCGTCGACCGCGTCGTGCTCGACATGCTCGCCCCCTGGGAGTGCATCGACGTTGTGGCGGATGCGCTGACCCCCGGCGGCGTGGTGCTCTGCTACATCGCGACCGCGACCCAGCTCTCCCGCGTGGCCGAGTACATCCGCGGCACGGGACTCTTCACCGAGCCGGACGCGAGCGAGACCATGGTGCGCGGCTGGCACGTCGAGGGACTCGCCGTGAGACCGGACCACCGCATGGTGGCGCACACCGGCTTCCTCCTCACGGCCCGCCGCCTGGCGCCCGGCTCGGTGCTGCCGGAGCTGAAGCGCCGCGCATCGAAGTCGAGCTACGGCGACCAGGACGTCGAGCTGTGGACCCCGGGTGCCGTCGGCGACCGCGACATCACCGACAAGAACCTGCGCAAGCGCGTGCGCGAGGCGCAGCGCGCCGCCGACGGGGCCCGCCTCGCGGCATCCGCGCCCGCGGACGACGAGGCCCGCCCACAGCCGGAAATCGCGTCGGACCCGACCGAATAGACTGAAGCGCGTGCGTAGAATCCCCGCTGTCCTCGTCGCTTCGGCGCTTGCCGCGCTGACCCTCGCCGGGTGCGCCCCGGCCGGTTCGGCCAACTCCGACGGGTGCACACGGCCCGCCTCCGCCGGCACGGCCGCCGAGAAGTTCGTGACGGTATCGGGCGACACCGACTCCGCGCCGTCGGTGGACTTCTACTCGCCCCTGCGGGCTGAGAAGACCTCGTTCGAGGACGTCGAGGTCGGCACGGGCACCGCCCTGACCGACGACGCGCAGCTCGTCGTGCTCGATCTGACGATCATCAACGGGTCCGACGGCGAGACGCTCTTCGAGACCGCGTACGACGGCTCGAACGCCCAGGTCCTCTCGCGCTCCGAGTGGACCACCCCGGTTCCGGGACTGGGCGACGCCCTGGACTGCGCCACCGAGGGATCCCGCATCGTCACCGTGATCCCGCCCGACGAGATCGACCCGAACACCGCCGCGACGCTCGGGCTGAGCGAGGGCGACTCGGCCGTCGCCGTCGTCGACGTGCGCAAGGTGTATCTGCCCAAGGCGAACGGTGCCGACCAGTTCGTCGAGGGCCAGGGGATGCCGACGGTCGTCCGCGCGTCCGACGGCACGCCCGGCATCATCATCCCCGATGCCACCGCGCCCGACGAGGTCGTCGTCGAGGTGCTGAAGAAGGGCGACGGCGAGGTCGTCACCGGCGATGCGCCGGTGCGTGTGCACTACACGGGCGTGACGTGGGACGGCGACGAGCCCTTCGACTCCTCCTGGGGGTCGAAGCCGGTGTCCCTGACCGTCGAAGGGGTCGTCGAGGGCTTCGGCCAGGCGCTCGAGGGCCAGACCGTCGGCTCGCAGATCCTCGTGGTCATTCCGCCCGAGTTCGGCTACGGCGACCAGGAGCAGGCCGAGATCCCGGCGAACTCGACGCTCGTCTTCGTCATCGACATCCTGGGGATCGACCCCGTTCCCGCCGAGTAGTCAAGGGAGCAGAGCGCGAAGGGCACCCGTCCTAGGATGGGGATCGTGCCCACGAAGATCCCTCCTGAGGAGCGCCTGCTGAGCCTCACGGTCGCCCTGATGGCGAGCCGTTACGGCCTCACCAAGGAGCAGGTGCTCTCGAGCGTGTCGGGGTACCGGGAGAAGCGCGAAGAGGGTGCGAGCGCGGATGCGCTGGAGAAGATGTTCGAGCGCGACAAGGACGAGCTCCGCCGCCTCGGCGTGCCGATCCAGACGCTCGGCGACAACGCAGAGCCCGACGACCTGCGCGAGGCGCGCTACCTGATCCCCAAGACCGACTACGTGCTGCCCGAGGACATCGAGTTCACCCCGGCCGAGGTGGCGGTGCTGAATCTGGCCGGCGCGGTCTGGAGCCAGAGCTCGATGTCCACCGATGCGCGCAGCGCGCTGAGGAAGATCCGGTCGCTCGGCATCGACGTCGACGAGCCCATCATCGGCTATGCCCCTCGCGTGAGCCTCCGGGATCCGTCGTTCGCCGCCCTGCAGACCGCGCACGAGCAGTCGCGCGTGGTGCGGTTCACCTACGTCAAGCCCGGGGACGACGCGCCGCGCGTGCGTCGGGTGGCTCCGCTCGCCCTGATCGAGTTCGAGGGCCGCTGGCACGTGTTCGGCATCGATCTCGACATCGACAGGGAGCGCACCTTCCTGCTGACCCGCATCGTCGGGGCGGTCGAGACCACCCGCGAGGGATTCGACCCGGCGCTCCGCGAGGGCGCGGGAACGCGGGCCGAGGCGGGGCTGCAGGATGTCGCGCGCCGCAACA
>DASUQB010000294.1:0-3440 GCA_036280835.1 Microbacterium sp.
ACGCATCGGGCATCTGCGTGAGGATGCCCGCGCCGTCGCCGGTGCCGGCATCCGAGCCGATCGCACCGCGGTGCTCCCGGGACTGCGTGATGATGTCCATGCAGTAGTCCTCGGACTCGATCATCTTCGACAGCCCGCGCAGCTGACCCTCGAGGATGCTGGTGCGGTGCAGGGCGCGCTTCTTGATGTCGTCGATCACGCGGCAAGGCTACCCCGGCAGAGGCCGTGCGAGGATGGCGTGATGGCGCGCACTCCCACGGCCTTGCTCAGCCCCGCGGATCAGGAGCGCCGCCGGGCCCTCCGCACGATGAAGGGCGTCGCCCTCGGCGCCCTGCTGCTGATGGCGCTGCTGTTCGTCGTCGCCTTCGCCCTGCAGGAGACCTACCCGTGGATGGCGTACGTCCGCGCCTTCGCGGAAGGGGGCATGGTGGGCGCGCTCGCCGACTGGTTCGCCGTCACCGCGCTCTTCCGGCATCCCCTCGGCATCCCCATCCCGCACACGGCGATCATCCCGAATCGCAAGGACGAGATCGGCCGCACCCTCGGCGAGTTCGTCGAGACGAACTTCCTCTCCGGCGAGATCGTGCGCACCAAACTCGAGGCGACGCACATCGCGGAACGCCTCGGCGCGTGGCTCAGCGAACCCGTGCACGCCGAGCGGGTCGCATCGGAAGGGTCCGCGATGATCGCCGGCGTACTCCGCGCGCTCAGCGACGACGACGTGCGGGAGGTCATCGAAGATCTCGCCAGGGAGCACCTGATCGAACCGGAGTGGGGTCCGCCCGTCGGCGCGTGGCTGACCCGCATCATCGACTCGGGGGCGCATCACGGGGCGGTGGACCTCGGCGTCGACAGCATCCTGAACTGGCTCGAGACGAACTACACCGCCTTCGAGGGCCTCGTCTCCCGGCGTCTCCCCACGTGGGTGCCGCGGATGGCGGCGCGCCTCGTCGACGACACCGTCTACAAGGAGGCGGTCACCTTCGTCCGCGCCATGCAGGCCGATCCGCAGCACGCCGCGCGCCTGGCCCTAGATGACTACCTCACGCGGCTGGCGGAGAACCTGCAGCACGATCCCGAGACGATCGGCAAGCTCGAGGACGCGAAATCGCGCGTCTTCGACAGCCCGCGCGTGCGCGAACTCGCCGGCGAGGCGTGGAACACCGCCAAGACGGGGCTGCTCAAGGCGCTCGAGGATCCCGCGAGCTCGCTGCGGCTGCGGGCGCGCGCCGCGCTCACGGAGGTCGGCGAGCGACTGACGACGGATGCCCCGCTGCAGGCGCGCGTCGACACCTGGGTGACCAACGCCGCGGTCTTCCTCGTCGACCGCTACCGCCACGACATCGCGAGCATCATCACCGAGACCGTCGAGCGCTGGGACCCGGACGAGACCACCGAGAAGATCGAGCTGATGGTCGGGCGCGACCTGCAGTACATCCGCCTCAACGGCACGTTCGTCGGCGCCCTCGCGGGCCTTGTCATCTACACGATCGCGAACGCGCTGCTCGGCTGAGATTCTTCGGCGCTCG
Organism: Microbacterium sp.; assembly: GCA_036280835.1. Classification (GTDB taxonomy): domain Bacteria; phylum Actinomycetota; class Actinomycetes; order Actinomycetales; family Microbacteriaceae; genus Microbacterium. The sequence continues at coordinate 1,530 of DASUQB010000294.1, forward strand.
GAACGCGCGAGCGCTAGCCTGGTGGCGTGAGCGACGCCCCCGCGAACGAGATCCTCTTCACCTACGGCACCCTGCGCCTCCCGCAGGTGCAGCTGGACACCTTCGGCCGCACCGTGCAGGGCGAGGATGATGTGCTGCCCGGATACACGGTCGACTACGTCGACATCGAAGACGCGCACGTCGTGTCGCTCAGCGGACAGGCGGCGCACCCGATCGTGCGGCACACCGGCAGCCCCCGCGACAAGGTGATGGGCAGCGCGCTGCGCATCACCGAGGACGAGCTCGACGCCGCCGACGAGTACGAGGTCGAGCTCCACCACCGGGAGCGCGTGCGGCTCGCCAGCGGCGCGGACGCCTGGGTCTACGTCGCGCACGGCATGGACCGGCAGCCGCACGCCGAGTGACGTCCACGGCCGGAGCGTTCCGCCGGAGTAGCCTTCACCCCGTGGCCCTCTCACACGATCCTCTCTGGCCCCGCGCGGGCGACTGGCCGGCGCTCACCTCGCTCGAGGGACCGCTCGATGCCGTGCTGGTGGGGGTGCCCGCGTGGCGCACCTCGCTCTCGCCGACCGGGGCGCACGCCACACCTGCCGCTGTGCGCGAGGCTCTCCGCCGCTACAGTCCGGCCCTCATGACGGGACCCGCCGACCTCGGAGCGCTGCGCGTGGCCGACGCCGGCGACGTCGCCGAGCCCGACGGCCCGGACGGCGAGGCCGCCGTGCGGGCGCTCGTGGCGGAGGCGCGCGCGAGGACGCGGCTCGTCGTGGCCCTGGGCGGCGACAACAGCGCGACCTACGCGACGGCGCAGGGCGCGGGCTCGCGGGGGCTCATCACGCTCGACGCCCACTTCGACCTGCGCGACGGCGTCTCGAACGGGTCCCCCGTGCGGCGCCTCGTCGCGGACGGCTTCGACGGCCGGCGGATCGTGCAGCTCGGCATCGCGGACTTCGCCAATTCCGTCGCGTACGCCGAGCGCGCCCGCGACTACGGGATCACGGTGATCGGCCTGGACGACGTGCGCCGTCGCGGCGCCGCGGACGTCATGGCGGAGGCGCTCGCGGTCGCCGGCGCGGGAGGCGGAGACATCCACCTCGACGTCGACGTCGACGTCTGCGATCGCTCGGCGGCCCCCGGCTGCCCCGCGAGCATCCCCGGAGGGCTCGCCGCGTGGGAGCTGCGCGCGCTCGTGCGCGAGGCCGCATCCGATGCGCGAGTGGGCTCGGCGGACATCGTCGAGGTGGATGCCACGGCCGACGCCCCCGACGGGCGTACGGTGCGTCTCGCCGCGTTGTGTGCGCTGGAGCTGCTGGCGGGCGTATCTTTGCGATCGTGAAGACGCTTGTACTCACCCGTCACGCCAAGTCCAGCTGGGACGAGCCCGACCTCGAGGACCACGACCGGCCCCTGAACGAGCGGGGCGAGCACGACGCTCCCCGCATGGCGAAGCGACTCGCGGCCACCGGGGTGCGGCCGGAGGTGATCCTCTCCAGCACCGCGCTGCGCGCGCTCACGACCGCCGAGATCTTCGGCGACGTGCTCGACCTCGACGTCGAGCTCGACGAGCGGCTCTACGGGGCGTCCCCCGCGACGATCGCGGCGGTCATCGCCGAGCGCGGGGCGGACAGCGTGCTCGTCGTCGCGCACGACCCCGGGATGAGCGCGATGGCGGGCCGGCTCGCCCCGGACATCGTGCACATGCCGACCTGCGCGGTCGCGACGTTCACCTGGGCGGACGGCGTGGACTCGTGGGAGGCCGCGCTGGCCGCGGCGCCGTCCAACTGGCGCTTCGACGCTCCGCGGCTGGTGTGAGCACAGGCGCTCCGCGGCTGGTGTGAGCACAGGCGCTCCGCGGCTGGTGTGAGCACAGGCGCTCCGCGGCTGGTGTGAGCAGAGGCGCTCAGGTAAGGGAGC
>DASUQB010000295.1:0-2078 GCA_036280835.1 Microbacterium sp.
GGGAGCGGGCGGCGACGGCATCCTGCGTCGTGCGGTCGATGCCGAACCGCTCGTTGTGCCGCTCCGTCGATGCCCCCATGCTCTCCTCGTCGTAGGCGTCGGTCAGGCCGTCGTACGCCATGTGGTCGAGCACTTCGACGCTGCCGTACGCCCACCCGTCGCGGGAGCCCATCAGCAGGTGCGGCGAACGGGTCATGGACTCCATGCCCGCCGCGACGACGACGCCCGCGTCGCCCGTCTGGATCATCCGCTTGGCATCGATGATCGCCGTCAGGCCCGAGAGGCAGACCTTGTTGACGGCGACCGAGTGCACGTTCCACGGGATGCCGGCCCCGACGGCGGCCTGGCGGGCGGGGTTCTGGCCGGCGCCGGCCTGCAGCACCTGACCGACGATGACCGCGTCGACCGCGTCGGCAGGGATGCCGCCCCGCTCGAGTGCACCCCGGATCGCGATCGAGCCCAGCTGCGTCGCGGTGAGCGGGGCGAGCTGTCCCTTCAGTCTCCCCTGCGGCGTGCGGGCGGCCGCGACGATGACGATGTCGTCGTTGACGAAGGAGGTGCGGGCGTTCATGAGGCCACCTTGAGCGCGTCGGAGAGGATGAGGGCCGGCTCGGTGGCCGCCACCACTTCGTCGACGGAGACGCCGGGCGCGGTCTCGACCAGCACCAGGCCGGCATCCGTCACGTCGATCACGGCGAGGTCCGTGATGATCCGGTCGACCACGGCTCGCCCGGTCAGCGGCAGGGAGCACTCGTGCACGATCTTGGCCGAGCCGTCGCGCGCGACGTGCTCCATGAGCACGATGACCTTCGCCGCGCCGTGCACGAGGTCCATCGCACCGCCGGGCCCCTTGACCATCTTCCCGGGGATCATCCAGTTGGCGAGATCGCCGGTCGCCGAGACCTGCATCGCGCCCAGGATGGCGGCATCGATCTTGCCGCCGCGGATCATGCCGAAGCTCATCGCCGAGTCGAAGAAGGAGGTGCCCGGCAGCGTCGTGACGGTCTCCTTGCCGGCGTTGATCAGGTCCGGGTCGACGTTCTCCTCCGTCGGATACGGCCCGACGCCGAGGATGCCGTTCTCCGACTGCAGCACGAGGGTGACGCCCTCGGGCACGTAGTTCGGGACCAGCGTCGGCAGTCCGATGCCGAGGTTGACGTACGAGCCGTCGGCGAGTTCCGCCGCCGCGCGGGCGGCCATCTCGTTGCGGGTGAGGGCCATGGCGGTCACGCTCCTTCCGGGGTCGGTGCCGAGTTGTCGGTCCCTGAGGCTGTCGAAGGGCCGGCGGATACGGTGCGGCGCTCGATGCGCTTCTCGATGTCGGTGCCGACCTCGATGATGCGGTGCACGTAGATGCCCGGCAGGTGCACGTGGTCGGGGTCGAGCTCCCCCGGTTCGACGAGCTGCTCGACCTGCGCGATGCAGACCCTGCCGGCCATCGCGGCGAGCGGGTTGAAGTTGCGGGCGGCCTTGTTGAAGATCAGGTTGCCGTGACGGTCGCCCTTGAGCGCGTGGACGAGCGCGAAGTCGGTGACGATCGCCTCTTCCAGCACGTACTCGCGCTCGACGCCCGTGACACCGAAGGTGCGCACGTCCTTGGGCGGCGATGCGATGGCGATGCCGCCGCTGCCGTCGTAGCGGCGCGGAAGACCGCCCTCCGCGACCTGCGTGCCGACGCCGGTCTGGGTGAAGAAGGCGGCGACGCCGGAGCCGCCGGCGCGCAGCTTCTCGGCGAGCGTGCCCTGGGGCGTGAGCTCCAGCTCCAGTTCGCCCGACAGGAACTGCCGCTCGAACTCCTTGTTCTCTCCCACGTACGACGACGTCATCTTGCGGATGCGCTTGGCGTTCAACAGGATGCCGAGCCCCCAGTCGTCCACACCGCAGTTGTTGCTCACGATGCTGAGGTCCGTCGTCCCCTGCGCGAGCAGTGCCTCGATGAGGGCGATGGGATTGCCCGAGAGCCCGAAGCCGCCCACCGCGAGGCTCGCGCCATCCGGGATGTCGGCGACGGCCTCCGCCGCCGAACCCACGGTCTTGTCGATCACGTGATACTCCTTCGTCGTCCGGCGCGCGTCGTC
>DASUQB010000296.1:0-2541 GCA_036280835.1 Microbacterium sp.
CCGCCTGCTCCTTCCAGCTGGTCCACCGCTCGCTCGTGGCGCCGGCCTCCGCGAGCTTGGCGCGGATCGCCGTGCCGAAGGTGGGAAGCGCCTCGTGCTCGAGATCGCCCCCCATCAGCACGGGGACCGCGAGTGCCTGACCGACGATGTGCTCGCGCTCCGCCAGCACCGGGCCCTCGTAGCGCGCGATGTCCTCGACGCGCGCGCCCAGCAGATCGGCGACCTCGGCCGCCGAGAGGCCCGCTCGGATGTGCGCCTGGATCTCACGCGGACTCGGTCGCGGCGCGCGGGGCTCGGGGTTGCGTTCCTGACGGGCCTTGCGAAGCTCCGCGCGGAGCACGTCGTCGATGGCCAGCGCGAATCGCTCTCCCGACTCGGTCGCCAAGACGATCGTCTCGTCCTCGGTTCCGATGATTGTGAGCTGTTCCATGCCTGACGCCTCTCCCAACGGTCTGCGTATGCGCCCATGCTCGCACGGCGCCGGTCGTGCGCCGGGAATACGGCGGGCGTGCCGCGAGTTTGGCTCCTCGCAGCCTCGGGTCGCATTTGCTAATTGCACCCGAGTCATGCAAACTATCGCCGCCTGACACGCGCAGGCGCATGGACAATACGCAACGGAAGAGACATTCAGGCATGGCCACGGATTACGACGCCCCCCGCAAGACCGAGGACGACAGCGAGTCGATCGAGGCCCTCAAGGAGCGCGTCCCCGACAAGCTCTCGGCGTCGGTGGACGTCGAAGACGCCGACAACCCCTCGGGCTTCGAACTGCCCGGTGCGGATCTCTCCGACCTCGAGCTCGACGTCGTGGTGCTGCCGGCCCAGGAAGACGAGTTCACCTGCGTGAACTGCTTCCTCGTCAAGCACCGCTCGCAGCTCGATCACGATGACGCCGCAGGCCCCATCTGCAAGGAGTGCGCTGCCTAGAGCACCGCAACGACCGCATCGCAGGCCGCGCTTCCCTCACCGGAGCGCGGCCTGCGCTCGTTGCACGGCGGCCGCCAGGCGGTCCGGCGTCCGGCTGGAGATCGTCCACGTCGGCGTGGGATCGTCCGGGTCCGTCACCGGAACGACGACGAGCCCGTCGATGCCGCCCCGGATGAGGTGCCAGCCTCGCGGATCGAGGCCCGGTCCCCTCGCGGCTCGGGCCTCCATGCCCGTCACCGCGACAGGGCGTCCGAGGAGGGAGACGTCGATGCGCGCCCGCCCGGCACTCAGCACTCCGTCGGCGACGGCGATGCGCGGCGACAGCACGATCAGCAGCGTCACGGCGCCGACTCCGACGATCGCCCCCGCGACGAGGGCGAGCGTCGCATCGAAGGGCGCGAACACCAGGGCCGCCATCGGAGCGACGACGGCGGCCGCCACGAGGGCCCAGAGCGACGGCGTGAGCCGCTCCCGGTAGGCGAACGCGGGGCCGGTGCCGAGCGGAGTGTTCTGATGTGTGATCTGCATTACCCTCGTTGGGTGACCGAAACCGTGGACGTCCTCATTATCGCCCCAGAGGTTCCGGCCTACGCACACCCCGGGGATGCGGGGGCCGATCTCGTCTCCAGCGAGGCGGTGCGCCTGGAGCCCGGGCAGCGCGCCCTCGTCGGCACCGGCGTGCGCATCGCGCTGCCCGACGGCTACGTCGCATTCGTGGTGCCCCGCAGCGGCCTGGCGACCAAGCACGGCATCACGATCGTGAACGCGCCGGGCACCGTGGACGCCGGCTACCGGGGCGAGATCAGGGTCACGCTGTTGAACACGGATGCCGCAAAGGCGTATGAGATCGCGCCCGGCGACCGGATCGCCCAGCTGATCGTGATGCCCGTGCCGCAGGTGCGGTTCATCCCGGTCGACGCCCTCCCGGAGAGCGTCCGCGGCGAGGGCGGATTCGGATCCACCGGCTACCAGAAGACCATCGGGAGCAACGCATGAGCGATGACACACCTACGGGGGCGCCGCGCAAGGCCGGCCCGGACGACCGCGCCGTCAGCGGTCCCTTCGACGAGTCCGAGGCGAACCCCGTGCGCCCCTACATCGACCTCGGCGGCATCAAGATCCTTCCGCGTGAGGGACTGAACCTCCGGCTCGAGGTCGAGGAGCAGACGAAGCGCATCGTGGCGGTCGGGCTGGACTACGCCGACTCGTCGCTGCAGGTGCAGCCGTTCGCCGCCCCGCGCACGGCAGGACTCTGGGACGAGACGCGCGAGCAGATCCGGGACCAGGTGCGCCAGCAGGGCGGCCGCGTCGAGGAGCGCGAGGGACCCCTCGGTCCCGAGCTGCTGGCCGAGGTTCCCGTCGCCGCAGGCCCGGACAGCGCCCCCGGCAAGCGTCTCGCGCGCTTCGTGGGGGTCGACGGGCCACGCTGGTTCCTGCGCGGCGTCATCGGCGGCGCTGCGACATCCGACGTCGCGGCGGCGGCGCAGGTGGAGGACCTGTTCCGCTCGATCGTGGTCGTGCGGGGCGGCTCGCCGATGCCGCCCCGCGATCTGATCCCGCTGCGGATGCCGTCGACCCCGGGCTCCGCGTGAGCGAGGAGCGAGCCCGCGAGCG
>DASUQB010000297.1:0-5600 GCA_036280835.1 Microbacterium sp.
ATGTCGAGCTGGGCGCTGATCTCGGCGGGGTTGGAGTCGCCGACGACCTTCTGCAGGAACTTGGTGTGGTCGAAGATGGCGTCGCGCAACGGTCGCATCGGTGCCGGGACGTGGTGGAAGTTGCGCCCCAGCATGTACGCCTGCTTCACCTGACCGGCGGTGTGCTCCACGCGGAGTTCCTCGTAGCGCGCGAGTGCCCTCTGAAGAGCGGCGGCATCATGGAGGTCGACGCCGTTGAGCGTCTGGCCGAGGAAGTAGCCGTCGACGATCGACATGCCGGCTCCGTACGCGGCGTAAGGGCTGGTCGCGTGGACGGCGTCACCGGCGAAGGTGACCCGTCCCTTGCTCCATACCTTCGGCACATCACCGCGGTCCCGGATCGGCCACCGGAAGATGTGCTCGTCTGATGTGTTCGCGATGAGCTCCGCCATTTGGGGGGGGAACTCCTTCGCGAGTGACAGCGCGTGCGTCTTCAGGTCGGCCGGGGCTGGCTTCTCCGCATCCCAGGCTTGCAGCACCCACCACTCGGCGCCGTCGCGGCCCTTGCTTCGGATGCCGGTATGGCTGGCCTGCACCGTGCGGGAGTGGCGGATGATCGCCTCTCGCGGGTTGACGGCGTCGGGCAGGTCGAACGTGAAGCCGCCGATGACGTGGAGGTTGTGCTCCCGAATCGGCGGGAGCCCCCAGACGGTCTCGCGGACGACCGAGTTGATCCCGTCGGCGCCCACGACGAGTGGCGTGGTGATGCTCGTGTCGTCCTGGAAGCGGACGACGACGTGGTCGCCCTCGTCCTCGATGCCGGTGACCTGCTTGTTTCCGACGAGGATGCCGTCGGGGAGGGCATCGACCATGCGCTCGTAGAGGTCGGGCCGGGTGAGCCCGATGAAGCCGCCGTTGCCGTACTTCCGGACCACTGACGAGGGGAACTTGACGCGCGCGCGCACCCTGTCGCGCGAGTTGCGGAACTCGGACTCGCAGAATGCGCCGATGTCGTCGACGTCGACGCCGATCTGCTCGAGCGCTTGCACGGCCGGGGGCCAGAGGTTCACGATGTTGCCGGCCGCGCGGGGCTCAGCGTAGCGCTCGTAGAGCTTCACGGGGATGCCGACGGCGTGCAGGGCGAGGGCCGTCGCGATGCCGGCGGGGCCGGCGCCGATGACGGCGACGGATTCGGTTGGGGTGGTGTTCATGAGTTGTTTGCTCTCTTCGTCGAGTGCTGAGTGGTGGTTACTGCGGGTTGAAGCGGAGGAGGTCCCGGGTGAAGACCTCGGGGTTGACGATGGATGGCGGGCGCCGCCCGGCAAGGACGGCGAGTGCGTTGGACGTCGCCTTCGTGGCCAACTCGATGAGCGAACCGTCCGAGGCGAACGCGACGTGGGGCGTGATGATCGCCGCCGGGTTCGAGCGCAGCCAGTGGCCGGCGGGAAGGGGCTCGGGATCGGTGACGTCGAGCGCAACGCGCAGTCGGCCGTCCTCGAGCGCGGGCCGGAGCGCCTCGGTGTCTACCAGACCGCCCCGCCCCACGTTGACCAGCACCGCACCGTCCTTCATCATCCCGAGCTCCCTAGCGCCGACGAGATGACGGGTCTCGGCGTTGAGCGGGACGTGGAGCGACACGACGTCGGCGAGGCTGAGCAGTTCGTCGCGATCGACGACGCGGGCCACCGACGGGGGAACTGCTCCCGGATCGGCCGCGAGCGCGCGAGACGAGACGACGACGTCGAACCCGAACGCGGCGGCGCGCTCGGCCACCGCCCGGCCGGTGGCGCCGAAGCCGACGATGCCGAACACGAGGCCGCGCAGCCGTCGGGAGGGGTGCGGGGTGTCCGGCGTCCATCCACCGCTGCGGGTGGCATCGGTCGCGGGAAGGAGGTTTCGCAGCGTCGCGAGGGTCAGCGCGAGGGTATGGTCAGCGACCTCCTCAGTGCAGAAGACCGGCACGTTGCTCACCAGGATGCCGAGGTCGGTCGCCCGGGCGACGTCGATGTTGTCCACGCCGACCCCGTAGCGTGCGACGGTGAGGCAACGGTCGGCGGCCTCGAGAACCCCCGCGGGGACGCGGCGGAAGCAGGTGAGGATGGCGTCCGCCTGCGGGGCGAGAGAAAGCAGGTGCTCGTCGGACTCGGCCAGGATGATCTCGTGGCCGGCGCCGTGTGCCAGGCCGGCCTCGATCGCGGGCGCGGGCCAGGCGATGTCGGTGATCACGATCGTGGCCACGTCACGACCCTCCGCCGAACACCGGGCGTGCGAGCGCGATGTCGTCGCCGAGCTCCCGTTCGATCTCGAGCACGCGGTTCCACTTCGCGGTGCGCTCGGAGCGCATCGTGGAGCCGATCTTGAGCTGCCCCGTGTTCCACCCGATGGCGAGGTCGGCCAGCCAGTGGTCCTCCGTCTCGCCCGAGCGGGCCGAGAGCACCGTGGCGTAGCCGGCGGCGTGTGCGATCCCGACGACCTCGCGAGCCTCGCTGAGCGTGCCGATCTGGTTGGGCTTCACGAGAACGGCGTTCGCCACGGCGCTGTCGATGCCGCGGCGGAGCCGGTCGGGCGAGGTGACGAAGAGATCGTCGCCGAGCAGTTGGATGCCGCCCAGGCGCTCCGTTGCCGTGCGCCAGCCGGCCCAGTCGTCTTCTGCCAGCGCGTCCTCGATGGAGACGATGGGGAAGTCGGCGGCCCATGCGGCCAGCTCGTCGATGAGCAGGTCGGCGCTGAGCGAGCGGTTCTCGGTGTCCCACCGGTAGGCGTCCTCGGATGCGGTGTAGAACTGCGTCGCGGCGACGTCGATCGCGACGGCGATGTCCTCGCCGGGCGCGAGGCGCGCGCGTTCGAACGCGGCCGACAGCACCTCGAGCGCCTCACGGTTGGACGACAGGGCCGGGCCGTAGCCCCCCTCGTCTGCGACGAGCGCCCACGTCGCGCCGCGATCGCGAAGCACTTCGCCCGTTGCAGCGCGCACGCGCGCGACGGTCTCGATGGCTTCGGCGAACGTGGCGGCGCCGACGGGGACGACGAGGAAGTCCTGAACGTCGAGGGCTCGGGCGGCGTGTGCGCCGCCCGAGATGATGTTGATCATCGGCATCGGGAGTGTCCGAGGCCCATCGCCGACGGCGGCGTAGAGCGGAAGGCCGCGGGTCGCCGCCGCGGCTTGAGCTGCAGCGACGGAGATCGCGAGGATGGCGTTTGCCCCGAGCCGGCCGCCGTCCGCGGTGCCGTCGGCCTCTCGGAGCGCGCGATCGACGGCACTCTGGTCGGTCACGTCGATTCCGCGGACCGCGTCGAGCAGCTCGCCTTCGGCGTTGGCCACCGCCCGCCGCACGCCGTATCCGCCGTAGCGGTCGCCGCCGTCGCGCAACTCCCTTGCCTCGTGGGATCCGGTCGACGCGCCGGAGGGCACGATCGCACGGCCGCGGGCACCTCTCCCGGTCACGACCGTGCAGCCGACCGTGGGGCGGCCGCGGGAATCCAGCGCCTCGAACGCGGTGATCGTCTCGATCGGGTCAGACATCGGTCATCCTCCAGAGTTCAGCGAGTCCGTCCGGAGCTCCGCTCATTACGTTCAGGGCCAGCGCCCGAGCCGCGTCTCGCTGCGCCACTGAGAAGTAGTCGACCGGAGACTTGCCGTCGACGCGGGCCAGCACGAGCGCTCCCGTGTGCGCCAGCAGGTATTGACGGTCGAGGTCACCGAGGACCGCCCGGGTGTGGTCGGAGTAGGTCTGCACGAAGCTCTGCGCCGTGGCGATCAGGTCCTCCCGGCGATCGGGCCGGACGAGGATCTTGCAGACCAGGTGGTGAAGCAGGAACGCGACATCGAAGACGGGGTCTCCGGTGTGCGCGACCTCCCAGTCGATGACCCACAGTCCGCCGCCGATCGACGGCTCGGCCAGGATGTTCTTCGGCGAGAAGTCGCCGTGAACGAGGCTGACCCGGGTGCGGGCCATCCTCTCGACGAGATCGGCGATGACGGGGGCGGCCGCCGGGTTGCGCGCTGCGGCGACGGAGTAGAAGGGCGTCACCCGCAGCTGGTCGAATGCCTCCTGGTCGTCGAACTCGGCAAGCGCCGCGGGATCGGACGCCGAGGCGACATGCCACCGGCCGAGCAGCCCCCCCAGGCGGGCGCCGACATCCGGCCGCACGTCGCCGGCCAGCAGCTGCTGCTTCCAGTCGCCGTAGCCGGCAGGTGCGAGCTCGATCACGAGCACGCTGTTCTCTCGATCGACCGCGACGACGCCGGGTACGGCATCCGGCGCCACCCCGCGCGCCCAGCGCAGCGCCGCAGCCTCCGTGTAAGAGCGCTCGGCCGACGCTTCCCACACTTCCGCGACCCGCAGCCTCGGCAGGGCGCGCTTCACCACGAACGCGCTCTGCGCCGTCCGCACCACGACCACATCGTTCGAGACTCCGCCCGCGAGCGGTTCGACGGTGGGTTCGGCGTCGAGCAAGCCGGCATGCCGCACAGCGGACAGCGCGACGTCACGGAGCTCATCCCCCGCGCGTGCGTCTGCTGTGGTCACAGTGTTCTCCTCGTTGTGATCAATGGGTGGTTTCGCGGGACCGCCCGTTACCGACCGGCCCCGCGAATCTTCAGAACGTGACTAAGCCGGTACCGCCATCTTCTGCGCGACCGCGAAAACGAGGCCACCGATGTCGGCGTGCTGATCGCCGTCGATCTGCCACTGTCCGACCTGGACCGAGGCCTCGACCACCGCGGTCGCACGCGGCAGGCGACGGGCGTGGAACTCGTCCCACAGCGCCTGGTCCAGCTGATGGTGCGACTCGAGGAGTTCGGTGAGGACGAGCGCGTCCTCGAGGGCTTGCGCTGCGCCCTGTGCGATCGTCGGGGGGCAGCTGTGCGCCGCATCGCCGATGATCACCACCCGGCCCCGGTTCCAGGCATCCGGGACGAGATGCGACGTGAACCAGGTGTAGTTCACATGCGGCGCCTTGAGCAGATCCGCCCGGATCGAGCCCCAGGGCCCGTCGTAGGCGAGCGATGTCTCGTGCATGAGCCGTGCGTGCTCCTCGTCTGTGAGGGCAGAGCGATCCTGGGCCGGCTCGACGAGGAACGCGTACATCGCGTCTTCGCTTGTCGGCGTGTAGCCGGCGATATAGACCGGTCCGCCGTAGAACATCTCCGAGGACACGACCTCGGGGGGCCGCGATACGAATGCACGCCACGCGCCCATTCCGGTCCGTTGGGGTGCGACGTCGATGCCGATCAGCTCGCGCACCGTCGAGTGGAGGCCATCGGCCCCGATGAGCAGGTCGAACGTCCCGACCGGCTCGCCGTTGACCGTCGGCTCGACCTGCTCTCCCTGCTCCGCGAGCCCGGTGAGCTCCGCGTCGAAGCGGAAGGTCACACCGTGCGCGACGGCGGCCGCGTAGAGGATGCGGGTCAGATCCGGCCGGTACATCCCCAACGAAGCCGGATAGTCGGGGCCCCCGGTCTTCGCTTCGGGGAGGGACATGACTACCGGAGCTCCGGGGCCGGGGGCCCTGATGACCAGGCCCTCGGCTGGATACCCCTGCTCGAGCACCTGCTCCCACACGCCGAGCTGATCCAGGGCTCGCAATGCGTTCCCTTGCAGCGTGATACCGGAGCCCAG
>DASUQB010000298.1:0-43343 GCA_036280835.1 Microbacterium sp.
GTGAACTCGTCGACCTGCGTCACGAAGCCGTCCAGCACCTCGAGCGCCCCGTCGCTCTCGCCCTTGGTGACCAGTTTGAGCGCCTGCTCGAGCTTGACCGTAAGGGCGTTCTTGTTTCCCTTGTTCAGGCTTGTCGTGTCGACGCCGGCCTTGATCTGGTTGATCTCGTCGGCGAGGAACGCGTCCGGGTGCCATAGGTAGTCCCTGGCCCAGATGGTGAAGAGCTGGTTCCACGCGTTGAAGTCATGGGCTCCGGCGACCACCACATTCTCGACGAATGCAACCTGATCCAGTGCGGCCACTGTGTTGGCGTTGGGCAGACCGAAGTCCCATCGACCGCCGCCGTACAGGATGTAGGGCTTGTCGATGTTCACCGTGCTGGTGGGCACCGAGATGCCGCCACTCCAGGGACCGTAGTACCCGAACCTCAGTGTGTCGAAGCGCATCAGGTTCTGCGTGACGAATGAACCCGCCGACAGGCCCGCGAAGGCGCGGTCGATCGGGGCCTCCGAGACGTTGTAGTTGGCCTCGACGAACGGAATCACGATGTTGCGCAGATTGGGGTAGCCCTGGTTGGCCGCGCCGAGGTAGTTCGTGTTCGTGGTGATGACGATCGCGGGTTCGGTGGTGCCGTCCTGGATCAGGTTGTCCATGATGACCGGCACGTCGCCCATGTTCATCCAGTCGGACTGGTCCTGGCCGCCGCCGTGCTGCATGTAGATCGTCTTGTACGGCTCAGCGCGGTTCGGGTCGTAGTCCGGTGGGAGGTACACGCCGATGGTGCGCGGGATGGTGCCGCCGAGCGGGGGCAGAGCCGGGATCTCAACGTAGCTCCACGTGCCCTTCGGCGAGTCCGGCCGCGGGTTCTCGATCTGACGGGCCTCGAGGGGCGCGTAGTTCTGCTTTACCGGGTCGTACGGGACGTGGACCTTGTTGAAGGCGCGCCGGGCATTGCCGGTGAGACCGTCGGGCGCGAAGATCGGCGAGTTCGCGGGATCGGCCACCCACAGGTTCGTGTTGTTGTTGACGTAGAACCAGTACTGGTTCGCGCCGGCTGCGAGGGGCACATCGGTGTACCAGCAGCCGTTGCCGCCGTTCGTCATCTCGACGTCGTAACCACCGCCGCCGCGCATCAGGCCGGGCTCGTACTCGAAGGGCGTGTAGATCTTCGTATCAGTAGGATCTTCCCAGTTCCGAAGCATGATGTCGGCGACGAACCGCACGCTCGTGGCGGTCGGGTTGCAGTACACGAAGTGTCCCGTGTAGCCGGTCGGCGAGTTCGGGTCCGCGATGATGGTCGGTCCAGGGGTGAGATTCACCTCCTCGGCCTGCGCCGCCCCCGGTACCGCGCCGAGCACCAGCGCCAGGGCGAGCCCGAACGCGGCCGTCGGCCTCATGAGCCTCCCGGGTGCGCCACCATCGTCGGTCGCGCCACGCGCCCGTCCCGTCGGTTGCAGAAATCTCATCACTGTTCCTCCTTGAATAGCCCTGAGCGCCAGTGGCCTGACGTGGCCCAGGCTAATCAGCGTTTACGACGTTGTAAAGGAAAATTTTACGACGTTGTAAACGCGACGTCGCGGCGGTTAGTCGTCTCTCCGGGCGCGGGATCGGCGTTTACGTGGTCGCTCCGCAATCGTGACGAGTGCGTCCGCTGCGTCGACAGACTGGGTCGGGTCAGCGACCGCGGCGTGGCTCTTGACATGCTGGGCCGCGTTGTCCACAGTTGCGGAGAGATTTACTACGTTGTAACGCCGGGCTCAGCACAGCTGGCCCGGGGATCTACGCCGCTGGGGCGGCTGCGGGGATAGGACTGGCCGCGTCGCCCCTCAGACCGAGGGGACGCTCATGGGGGGTGATGCATCCTCGGCTCGCGATCGCCCGAGCATTTACGACGTCGCGCTGCGCGCTGGAGTTTCCCACATGACCGTCTCCCGGGTGATCAATGACCACCCGAACATCAGGGCCTCTACCCGTCAACGCGTCAAGGACGTCATCGCTGAGGTCGGATACCGACCCAGTCCGATCGCGCAGGCCCTCGCCAGCCGTCACTCACGCCGCATCGGGGTGATCGTCGATGCTGCTGATCACTACGGCCCGAAGCACACCCTGCTTGCGATCGAAAAGGCTGCTCGAGGCGTCGGGTACACGGTGGCGACCTTCTCGATGAGTGGATGGGAGGAGGCGAGCGTGCGCGAGGCGCTCGCGGACCTTTCTCGGCACGGTGTTGACGCGGTGTGCATGATCGCGCCCCGCAGGTCGTCGCTGGATGCATTGACGGCCGCCCCATTGGCCGTTCCCGCGATTGTGATCGGAGACGTCGACGCGGGTCCGGCTCTGACCACGGTCGCTGTCGATCAGGGCCATGGCGCTGCTCTCGTGGCCGACCATCTGGTCGTTCTCGGCCACCGCTCGATGCTGCACCTCTCGGGGCCGCCCGATTGGATCGACGCCAGTGCGCGGGAGCAGTCGTGGCGACGTGAGATGGATGCGCGCGGACTCGTCTCGCAGGTCGTGGTCGGTGACTGGACCTCCGACTCCGGGTACGAGATCGGGGCGCGACATCCGTTGGTGAATCATGTCACCGCGATATTCGCCTCGAACGACCAGATGGCGCTCGGGCTGCTTCACGGCCTTTCTACGCGAGGCATCCGAGTCCCGCAGGATCTCGCTCTCGTCGGATACGACGACGCGCCGGAGTCACGCCACCTGCTCCCGCCGCTGACGACCGTGCGACAGGACTTCGATGCCGCCGGCACCGCAGCACTACGGGCCGTCCTGACCGCCATTGACGGGGGATCCGTAGAGGCCCGTCAGCGTGTGATGCCGCAACTCGTCGTGCGCGCGTCGTCTGGAACGGCGCTGAGTGGTTCTGATCCGGCGCGGTCCAAGACGTCCTCGTCGGCGCGGACGGTCTCGAGTGGCGGTGTCAATCGGCCTCGGTGAACCCCGTGGACTCGCGGCGCACGATGCGGAAGGCCGGTTTGAAGGTCTCGGGCGGCCGGCGCTCACCCTTCTCGTTGATGCGCTCGATGAGGCGGTCGACGGCGATCGCCGCGATCTCGTCACGGCCGGTGTCGACCGTCGTCAGTGACGGCACCGAGTACTGGCTCTCGTCGATGTTGTCGAACCCGATGACGGCCACGTCGTCGGGCACGCGTCGCCCTTCCTCGCCCAGGGCGCGGAGCACGCCGAGGCCGAGAGTGTCGCTGAGAGCGAAGACGGCGTCGAAGTCGACCCCCTCCTCGATCATCCGGTGGGCGGCGGTCGCGCCGCCTGCACGGTTCCAGTGCGACATTGCGGTCGGGCGGATGAGGACTGGATCGACCGCGATGTCGGCCTGCTCGAGAGCGCGGAGGTACCCTCGCAGGCGCAGATTGGACGAGTTGGCCTCGTCCCCCTCCCGCGGGTCGGCGCCGATCAGCGCGATCCTCCGACGGCCGACTTCGAGGAGGTGCTCCACGGCCGCCTGCGCCGAGGACATGTTGTGCATCGTGACGTGGTCGGTCGGTCCGCCGAAGATGCGCTCCCCGAGCAATACGAGGGGGCCATCCACAGCGAGAGCTGCTGCATCTTCTTGACCGAGGCTCACGGGGCTGAACAGCAGTCCGTCGAGGAAGCGGGGTCGGCTCGAGGAAACGGCCCGAAGCTCTGCCTCCCGCTGACCGCTCGTCTGCTCGACCATGACGCCGAGGCCGTGCTTCTCGGCCGCTCGGATGACCGCGTCAGCAAGCTCCGCGAAGTAGTTCTCTCGCAGCGAAGGGACGGTGAGTCCGATAACCCCGGTCCGTCCGGATCTCAGGCCACGCGCGGAGAGATTCGGGCGGTAGTCGAGCTGCTCGATCGCCTTGTTGACCCGATCCCGAGTCCCGGGCCGCACGTGCGGATAGTGGTTGATGACGTTCGACACCGTCTTGACGGATACGCCCGCGACTCGCGCTACGTCGAACATCGTCGGACCCATCAGTGTTCCCGCCTACCCGTTTGGTGCTCTGTACTCTAATGCTTCTGCGGCGTCGCCCCGCAGCCTGTCCCGACGCCGTCGGACGACTTCCGAAGCGCCGATGCAACGTTGGAGAGACCGGTATCGCGTCCCGGCGTGCTCTGGACGGGCGGGCTCATCGCGGCCGTCGGTCGATACGTCGTCGGTTGCGGCTGACCGCTCGTCCCGGCGCAGAACCGAGGTGGAGCATCGGGCCAAACTTTCGTGGCTCGGCGAGGAAGTTTCGCTTGACACCCGCCCCGCGCGGATGGGATCGTGTCTCCAACGTTCTTCTACAACGTTGTAGATCAGCGCTGAGACGCAATCGACCGACGATCGCAGCCTCGGGAATGGTCACTTGCACCGACAAAGAAGTCCAGCAAACGGAAAGGAAACTCCAGTGAAGACGAAGCATGTCCTTGCTGCGGTCACGACGCTCGCGTTGGTCGGCGCTCTTGCCGCCTGCTCTGCCGGCGACGACGACGGTGGCGACAACGGCGGCGGCAACGGCGGCGGCAATGACGCGAGCAGCTGCACCAACACCATCACGAAGACAGATCTGCCAGTCGTCACGCTCTGGGCCTGGTACCCGAACAGCGAGGCGGTCGTCGACAACTTCAACGAGAACAGCGACGACGTCCAGGTGTGCTGGACGAATGCCGGCGCGGGTGGCGACGCGTACGACAAGTTCCAGACCGCCATCTCGGCGGGCAGCGGCGCTCCCGACGTGATGATGGTCGAGGCCGACCGGATCGCCGTGTTCCAAGCGCAGGACGCCCTCGCGGATCTGACGGACCTGGGCTATCAGGATGTGAAGGACAACTTCAGCGAGGGCGCATGGAAGGACGTGTCGGTCGGCGATGCGATCTACGGCGCTCCGATCGACGGCGGCCCGATGGGCATGATCTACCGCACAGACATCTTCGAGCAGTACGGCATCACCCCGCCCACCACCTGGGAGGAGCTCGAGGCGACGGCGCAGAAGGTCAAGGATGCCGGAGGCCCGGTCTTCGCCAGCTTCGCCGCGAACCAGCCCGCCGCGGTCACGGCGTTCATGTACCAGAACGGCGCGGAGCCGTTCACGTACGACCCCGCCGACGAGGGCGAAATCGGAATCGACCTGAACAGCGACGAGATCAAGGAGGTCCTCGACTACTGGGGCGGCCTGGTCGAGAAGGGGCTGGTCGGCACGGAGGACCAGTTCACCCCGGAGTACATCGCGGGCGTCATCGGCGGCGACTACGCCACCTACCTGTCTGCCGCGTGGGCCCCTGGCTACCTCCAGGGCGCCGGCGTAGGCGAGGGCGCGGATGCCGGCGTGTGGGCCACTGCGCCACTGCCGCAGTGGAATCCGGACAACCCGATCGCGATCAACTGGGGCGGCTCCGCGTTCGCGGTCAGCAGCCAGGCAAGCGACCCCGAGCTCGCAGCGAAGGTCGCCTTCGGGGTCTACGCAGATCAGGCTTCGCTCGACGATGGCTGGCAGAACCAGATCATCTTCCCGCTGAACGTGAACGTCCTCGATTCGGATGAATTCTTGAACTACGAGGTGCCCTTCTTCGGCGGCCAGCAGGCCAACAAGGACGTGTACGTGCCGGCGGCCAACGCCTACACCGGAATGACCTACACGCCGCTCGGGCAGTTCTACTACTCCGAGCTCACGAAGCAGATCGCCGCCATCCAGGAAGGGTCCGCAACGGGCTCCGAGGCCGCGGATGCGCTGCAGGAAGCTGTCGTGGCATACGCAGAGGAACAGGGGTTCACTGTCAAGTGACATGACACGGAGGGCCGGTCCGTGTCAGTGCGGACCGGCCCTCGGTCATCCCTTCCCAGACCCGGAGAAAACATGACCGCGTCAACCGCAACTCCTGTCAACACGAAGCCCCGTAGGTCGACCACCGCACGCCAGAACCTGTTCGGGTGGCTGTTCGTCGGACCGTTCGGGATCAGCTTCCTCGCCCTCCTCGTACTCCCGATCGGCTACGCGTTCTACTTGAGCCTGTTTCAGAAGTCGCTGATCGGGGGGACGAGATTCGTTCTCTTCGGAAACTACGTCAAAGCGTTCAATGACCCGTCGTTCCTGGACGGCGTCGGGTTCGTCATCCGCTTCTCGCTGGTGCTCATTCCGCTGCAGATGGCCGTGTCGCTCGCGGTAGCGCTCATCCTCGACATCGTGATCACGCGATTCGCCCGGTTCTCGCGTCTCATGATCTTCATGCCGTACGCGATCCCGACCGTGATCGGCGCCCTGATGTGGGGGTTCCTCTACAGCGACAACTTCGGCCCGCTGGCGGAGATCTTCGAAAGCGTCGGTCGACAGGCGCCTGACTTCTTGAGCCCCAGCCTGATCTTCTTCGGCCTGCTCAACATCGTCACGTGGCAATGGGCCGGCTACTACATGATCGTCATCTATGCCGCGCTGCAGGGGATCGACCCCACCCTTTACGAGGCGGCGCGCATCGACGGCGCA
The DNA here is from genome assembly GCA_036280835.1 of Microbacterium sp. Classification (GTDB taxonomy): domain Bacteria; phylum Actinomycetota; class Actinomycetes; order Actinomycetales; family Microbacteriaceae; genus Microbacterium. Next base: position 6,450 of record DASUQB010000298.1, read on the forward strand.
TCCCAGTGGCAGATCGCCCTGCGGATCAAGATCCCGCTGGTCACGCCGGCGCTCCTGCTGATCCTGGTCTTCGCCCTCATCGGCACCCTGCAGTTCTTCAACGAGCCGAAGATCCTGCAAGACCTGGCGGCCGGCTCCATCCCCAACGACTTCACGCCGAACATGTACGCCGCTCAGCAGGCCTTCTCTCTGGCGAACTACAACTATGGCGCGACGATCTCATTCGCGCTGGCCGCGGTGGTCTTCGTCTGCGTCTACATCTTCCTGTTCGCCACCCGCAAGCGAGGGAGCGTCCTGTCATGACCGTCACACCCATCGAGGTCACGGGCACCGGCCCGACGCCGGGCGATGCCTTCGAGCGAAGGCGGTCTCCTCGCACGCGGGGCCGTATCCCGCTGAACATCGTGCTCGCGTTGTTGATGATCTACTTCCTGATCCCGTTCTGGTGGCTGATCGTGAACAGCTCGAAGAGCGCCGCCGGGCTGTTCGGCGGTGACAGCTCACTCTGGTTCGCAGACGACATCGACTACATCGGCAACCTGATCGACCTGTTCACGTACAGCGGCGGCATCTACGCTCGATGGCTGGCGAACTCCGCCCTCTACGCGATCGTCGGAGGCGTCGGGGCCACCGTGCTGGCTGTGCTCGCCGGCTATGGATTCGCGAAGTACCGCTTCACCGGTCGCCGCGCGGCATTCGCGCTCCTGCTGGGCTCCGTCATGGTGCCGACGACTGCCCTTGTGATCCCGACATTCGTGCTGTTCGCCGAGGCGGGCTTGACCAACACGATCTGGGCGGTGATCTTGCCGACGCTCCTCAATCCGTTCGGCGTGTACCTCATGAACGTGTATGCCCAGGACGCGGTGCCGGACGAGCTTCTGGACGCCGCACGCGTGGACGGGGCGGGGGAATTCAGGACCTTCTTCCAGGTCGCGCTGCCGCTGCTGCGCCCGGCCATCGTGACGGTGCTGCTGCTGTCGGTCGTGGCGTCGTGGAACAACTACTTCCTCCCCCTCGTGATGCTGTCGAACAACAACCTCTACCCGGTGACGGTCGGAATCGGCCTCTGGCAGTCCACCGCGTCGACCTACGGCGCCGCGGGTGGACAGACCCTCTGGAGCATCATCATCCTCGGGTCTCTGGTCTCGGTCATCCCGCTGATCATCGCCTTCCTCACCCTGCAGCGCTACTGGCGGGGCGGACTCGCCATCGGCAGTCTCAAGTGACCCTCACACCGCCGTCCCCTGCCTCGATGCGCCTCCCCCGGAGAGAGAAAGAATGATCCGAGCACACCTCACCATCGATCCGCATTTCACGGTCGGACCCATCAACCGCCGACTCTTCGGCTCCTTCGTGGAGCACTTGGGGCGGTGCGTCTACGAGGGCATCTACGAACCCGGCCACCCGACCGCCGACGCGAGCGGGTTCCGCGGCGACGTGATGGAGCTCGTCCGTGAGATGGGAGTGACCACGATCCGCTATCCCGGCGGGAACTTCGTATCGGGATACCGCTGGGAGGATGGAGTCGGTCCTGTGGGCAAGCGGCCGCGCCGGCTGGACCTCGCGTGGCACTCGATCGAGACGAATGAGGTCGGTCTCGATGAGTTCGCGGGTTGGGCGAGGAAGGTGGACTGCGAGCTGATGTACGCGGTCAACCTCGGAACACGCGGCGCCCTCGAGGCGCTGGACGTCCTCGAGTACGCGAACGTCCGATCGGGCACGCACTGGTCCGACCACCGAGTCGCCAACGGGAACGCCGAGCCGCACAAGATCCGCATGTGGTGCCTCGGCAACGAGATGGATGGACCGTGGCAGCTCGGTCACAGCACAGCTCAGGCGTATGCGGAGCTCGCATCGAAGACAGCGCGCGCGATGCGGCAGCTGGATCCCGATCTCGAACTGGTGGCGTGTGGCAGCTCGCACGCGCAGATGCCCACTTTTGGGGAGTGGGAACGCGTCGTCCTCGAGGAGACCTACGACATGGTCGACTTCATCTCCTGCCATGCATATTACGAACCGCAAGGCGAGGACTACGAGACCTACCTTGCCTCCGCCGTCAACATGGATCGCTTCATCGATGCGGTCGTCGCAACGGCCGATCACGTCAAGGCGGTCAGCCGCAGCAGCAAGACGATCAACATCTCCTTCGACGAATGGAACGTCTGGTATCAGTCCCGGTACGACGAGGAGGAGAAGATCACCGACGTCGACCACTGGCCCGTTGCGCCCCGCCTGCTCGAGCACTCGTACACGGTGATGGATGCCGTGGTCCTGGGCAACCTTCTGATCTCGCTGATCCGGCACGCCGACCGGGTGACGGCCGCCAGCATCGCCCAGCTCGTCAACGCGATTGCGCCGATCATGACGGAGCCGGATGGGCCCGCGTGGCGGCAGACGACCTTCTACCCGTTCGCGCTCACTTCCCGTCTGGCTCGGGGTATCGCGCTTGAGCTCAAGCTCGACAGCCCCACCTACGGCACGGAGCTCTACGGCGATGTCACTCTCGTGGACGCCGTGGCGACCCACGACCCCGCGGGCGGGACGACCGTCTTCGTCGTCAACCGGAGTCTGGTAGACGAGGTCACGCTCGAGATCGACGCCCGCGCCCTCGGGAGCCTCTCCACGGCGACCGCGACGTCGATCTTCGACGATGACTTTCATGCCGCCAACTCAGCGGCGAACCCGGGCCGCGTCGGCCCAAGGGACAACGACTCGGTTCGAGTGGCGGACGGCGCGATCACGGTGACCCTCCCTGCCTGCTCGTGGACGGTTCTCATACTCGACTGATCCGACCCGCACTCGCGCCTACGAGGAAGGAAGAGCATGACGCAGCCAGGCACGCTCCGCGTCGACGGAACGCGCATAGTCGCGGGGAACGACCCCATCATTCTGCGGGGCTTCGGTCTTGGCGGCTGGATGAACATGGAGAACTTCATCACCGGCTATGCCGGCTCCGAGTCGCAGCAGCGCCGGGCCTTGCGTCGCACCCTCGGCGAGGAGGGCTACAAACGATTCTTCGCCACCTTCACGGATGCCTTCTTCACAGAGGAGGATGCTGCGTTCCTGCAGTCGCTCGGGCTCAATTCTCTGCGCATTCCGTTCAATTATCGGCACTTTGAGAGTGACGATGAGCCGTTCGTCATCAAGGAGGAGGGCTTTCGACTGCTCGACCGAGTCGTCGATGCGTGCGCGAATCACGGCATCTACACGATCCTCGACCTGCACGCTGTCCCCGGCGCGCAGAATCAGCACTGGCACAGCGACAACCCGACGCAGTGGGCGCATTTCTGGTCCCAGCGGCACTTCCAGGACCGGGTCGTGCACCTCTGGGAGAGAATCGCGGAGCACTACCGCGCGAATCCGTGGGTCGCGGGCTACAACCCCATCAACGAACCGGGGGACACGCACGGGTCCGCCATCGGACCCTTCTATCGAAGGCTGGAAGCTGCAGTCCGGGCCGTGGATCCGCACCACATCCTGTTCCTCGACGGCAACCGATACTCCACGCAGTTCGACCAGCTGGGCGACCCGCTTCCGAACTGCGTCTACACCGCTCACGATTATGCCCTTCCCGGTTTCGTCGACGGCGGACCGTACCCCGGCGTCTCGCGTGGCAGCTATGTCGACCGTGATGTCGTCGAGCAGACCTTCCTCGATCGGACCAGGTACTCGCGCGCGACGGGCACGCCGATCTGGGTGGGGGAGTTCGGACCCGTGTACACCGGCGACTCCGCACGTGATGCGCAGCGGTACCTCCTCCTCGAGGACCAGCTCGAGATCTTCGCCCGTCACGAGGCGAGCTGGGCGCTGTGGACGTACAAAGACATCGGACTGCAGGGAATCGCGACGGTCGACCCCGACTCTCCGTACCTCAGGCGAATAGAGTCGGTCCTGGAGAAGAAGTCTCGTCTCGGCGTCGACTCGTGGGGCTCCACCGATGCCGGCGTCCGCGAGATCCTGGATCCGGTCGAGCGGTTGTTCGAGATCGAGTTCCCCGACTTCGAGCCCTACCCGTGGGGGGCTCGCCGCTGGATACACGGACACATCCGCCACGTCATGCTCGCGGAGGCGATGGTGGACGATTTCGCTCGCGCCTTCGAGGGGGTCGCCCCCGACGAGGCGTCGCGCCTCCCCGAAGCCTTTCTCTTGCGCAATTGCGGGATCCGCGGCCAGCTCGCCACGATACTCCGACAGGCATCCCGCTGAGTGACCGGCGGACCATGGCGCCGACCGAGCGGGTGACGCTCAAGCAGATCGCAGCTCAGACCGGGGTCTCCATGACAACGATCTCGAAAGTGCTGAATGGTGCCGTCGACGTCTCCTCGGCAACGCGCGCCCGGGTCGAGGCGCACCTGCGTCAGAGCGGCTACCGGCGAAGGAACAGCCGCCGACGACGCGAATACATCGAGGTCGCGCTCTACGAGCTCGAGAAGGAGTGGGCGCTCGCGATCATCGAGGGGGTGCGCGAGGTGGCCGCCGAAGCCGGGCTCGCCGTCTCGCTGTCGGTGAGCGGCGACCGACATACCCCGGGGGACGAGTGGGTGGAGTCGGTGCTTCGTCGACGACCGTGCGGAATCATCCTCCTGTTTGCGGGCATACCCCGGGTCGGCCGCGAGAAGCTCCGGTCACGGGGCATCCCCTTCGTCATCATCGACCCGGCAGGCGATCCGACCCCAGGGATCCCGGCCGTCGGGTCGGCCAACTGGTCGGGCGGTGTGGATGCGACGCGCCACCTTATCGAGCTGGGGCATCGTCGCATCGCGGCCATCGCCGGGCCGAGAGACATCATGTCCTCCGTGGCCCGTCTGGATGGCTATCGCTCAGCCCTGACGACGGCTCGACTGCCCGTGGATCCTCATCTCATTCGGTTCGGTGAATTCGATCGCGAGAGCGGCGAGCGCGACGCGCACGCGCTGCTGAGCCTCCCTGACCCTCCGACGGCCGTGTTCGCCGGGAGCGACATCCAAGCGCTCGGTGTGCTGCACGCGGCGGCCGCCCGTGGCGTGACCGTCCCGGAGGACCTGTCTGTCGTTGGATTCGACGACCTCGCTGTCGCCGAACTCGCCAACCCTCGGCTGACGACGATCCGCCAACCGCTGCACGAGATGGCGGAGCAGGCGACGCGGCTCCTGCTGCAACTCCTTGAGGACTCGCTGCCCGAAGTCACACGGGTCGAGCTCGCAGCCAGTCTCATCGTGCGCGATTCGACGGCCCCGGCACCTCCCTCGAAGTGAACGGGGGAGGGGCTCACCCAGGAGGTCCGCGATGTCGTGAACATCTCGACCCCCGCCGGCGTGCGCCTGCAGGTCGCGTCGAAGCGGGGTTGCCGGCAGGTGATGATCTGCCCGTTAGCGCGGCGGCCTGTTCGGCAGTCAGCTTGCCCTCGCTCAGCAGGCTGGCGACATGGCCGACGAAGTCCCTAGAGGTCAGGCCGGCTGCGCCCGCCGTGTCGCCCCTGGCCATCAGCTTGGTCGCGTGGTTCAGTTTCACCGTCAGACCACGTCTGATCACCGCCGTGCTGGAGGTAGAGGACGGGGTGGGGCTGCTCACGGTTCGCGTCGAATCCGGGAGGCGTCCACACATTCGCCGTGCGGATCGGGTTGCCTGCCGCGGCGCTCAGGGGTGCTCGTCCTGGTGGGACCGGGACCGGTCCTGAGGACGAAACGGGTTCGCCTCGGGAGGGCTCGAATACGGATCTTCCCTCCCTCGGTAACACTCAAGCACCCCCCGCATCGACCTGATCGCGTGGAACTCATGGCAACCGGTGGAGCGGTGCACGAGGACCTGCGAGCGTGGGCGCGACCAGGTCGTAGGCGACCGGAAGTGCCGGCCGCGGGTTCAAAGGAGAACTGAACAGAATGTTGAGCAAACGCAGAACACGAGTGCTGCTGGCGTTGGGCGTCGCCGCGGTCGTTCCTCTTACTATCGGGATGGGCGCTTCGGCATCGGCGGCGCCAGGAGGACCGAACCAGCCAGGTATCGAAGCAAGAGTCAACCCGACTCTCCACATCGGGCCCTTCGAGTTTCGGGACCTCAACGGGAACAGCAAGGTCGACCGCTACGAAGACTGGCGATTGCCCGCCAAGGTGCGCGCTCACGATCTCCTCAAGCGCATGACCGTCGAGGAGAAGGCGGGGTTGATGCACATCACCTCCGAGGGGCGAGGCGCTCGACCCGGTGGGATCACGTCGCCGAACACGAACACCGTGGGCTACGTCGAGGACCGCCACATCCGGCACCTCATCCTCCGAGACAACCCCAAAGCGAGCGAACTGGCTACACGGGCCAACGCCTACCAGGAGATCGCCGAAGGAACGCGGCTCGGCATTCCCGTCGTCTTCACGTCCAACCCCCGCAATCATGTCAATCCGACCCAGCAGTTCGGCATCAGCGAGGCCACGGGCGTGTTCTCGCTCTGGCCGGGAACGCTCGGCATTGCGGCGTCGGGAGATGAGACCGTCTCTCGCGAATTCGCCGAGATCGCTCGGGAGGAATGGCGCGCGTCCGGTATTCACAAGATTTACGGCTACCAGATCGAAACATCCACGGAGCCGCGATGGACTCGCGTCAACGGCACCTTCGGTGAAAGTCCTGACCTCAACGCCGCCATCGCGCGAGAGCTGGTGCTGGGCTTCCAGGGCGAGCAGCTCGGGTCGGACTCGGTTGCACAAACTGTCAAGCACTTCCCGGGCGACGGACCTGTCGACCGTGGCTGGGACCCACATGCCGAGTATGGCCAGTACGCTCTTTACCCGACCCCCGGCAGCCTCTACGATTACCAGCTGCCGCCTTTCGCAGCAGCGATCGAAGCGGGCGCCTCGTCCGTGATGTCGTACTACAACATTCCGCGCAACGAGGGAAGTTCGCAGCAGCTACCCCGGGACCTCTGGTACTCCGACACGCAACAGTTTGAGGAGATCGCGGGGGCGTATAGCACCCAGTTCCTTCAGGGTGTGCTTGGAGACCTGGGCTTCGAAGGCTACGTCAACACGGACAGCGGGCAACTCACCGACCGTGCCTGGGGTGCACAGGAACTCTCGATGCCGGAGCGCTATGCCAAGGCCATCACAGCAGGCTCGGCGCTGATCTCGGATGAGAATGATCCGACACCGCTCATCGAGGCTGTTCACGCCGGTCTACTGTCGGAGCGGGACCTTGACCCCAAGGTGACCCTGCTGCTCGAGGAGATCTTCACGCTCGGACTCTTCGAGAACCCCTACGTCGACCCCGCCGTCGCAGACTCGATCGCCGACGACGCCGCGAGTCAGGCTGTGGCAGACGAAGCCCATCTCAAGTCGGTGACGTTGCTGCGCAACGATCAGGACCAGCTTCCCATCACGGACGCGCGGATCGCTGAGACCCGGCTCTTCGTCGAGGTCCAGACCCGCCAGAATGCCGCGACCCAGACGCAGCAGCTGAAGGACCTGATCGCGGCAACCGACGACGACATCGTCCTCGTCGACACACTGGAGGAGGCGACGGACGCGCTCGTCGTAATTCGCCCCTCCGTCGCCGAAGGCGCGGGGGTCGTGCCGAACGACATCGACCTCGGCCCGACGACTGGCGTCAACGTGGAGCGCGTGAAGCAGATCGAGGCGACTGTGCCGACGATTCTGGCTGTGAACGCGGTGTTCCCGTGGATCCTGGACGAAATCGAGCCCGGCGCAGCATCTGTGGTCGCGACGTTCGATATCAAGATGGGTGCGCTCATCGATGTCATTCGGGGTCGTTTTGAGCCTGTCGGGAAGCTCCCGATCTCCCTTCCGGCCGACTTGGATGCGGTGAACGCCAACGCACCGGACGTTCCCGGATACGCGGAGTCGTTCGACTACTCGTACGTCAACGCCGCGGGCGACGAGTACGAGTTCGGATTCGGTCTCTCGTACGAGTGACGTGATCGAACGGGGGCCCGGCAGCGGTGCTGTCGGGCCCCCTTTTTCTCGTGCGCCACGGCGCCATCACCGCAACTTCTCGACCACGGGCACGGCAGCTCCGCCGGCGACGCCGGTGAAACAGGAACTTGCGAGTCATTCCAGTGGTTGCGTCCTGGTGGTGCTCGCGGGCGCATGGTTCGCGTCGGAGTGCGCCACCCGCGGCTCGGTGGATCGCTGTGTTCAGTCGTCGGGTGCTGCCGTGGCCGTGCCCGCGTCGTTGTGGCCGTTCACCGCCTTTGCCGGAGCTCCCGGGTATCGGTGCGGTCCTTCTGAACCCAGAGCGCACCTGATCCCTGACTGTGTCAAGAGCCACAGCGGTCGAGCTCCCTGAGGTGTGGAGGAGCCGCTCGTTCGTTTGGTTCCCGTGGTTACGCGCCGCGCCTCCCGCGGTCGGATTCGGGTGAGCGGCCGTCTTCTCGTGGCTGCGGTTGAAGATGGCGACGGTGTTGCCCTCGCGGCTCGCGATGTTGCGGGCGAGGTTCGACCCCATCACCGCCAGGCCGACGACTCCGATGTTCGCTGTCGCGGCGGTCGTCTGCTCGGGTCCCGTCGGCTCGGGGCCGGGCGGGGGCCTCTTCGGGTGCCGGCGCACCCTCGTGTACGGGCGCGGACCCGGGAGCATCGTCACGATCGGTGGAGACGTTGGTCCCCGCCGTGGTGTCGGGGGGGAATGCTCGACACGGCTACTTCCTGTCAGTCCGGTGACCCATAAGGCCTCCCCGCGCCGTTCGACGATGGCACGCAGCAGCGTAGCTGTCACCGCGGTAGCGGTCGGCGTTCACTAGGGCGTCGGCATGGCTTCGAGCGCAGCGAGCATGTCCATTGCGGCGGAGACGATGGTCTCGATGTGCTGGTCGATGCCGACGACCGCTCCGGGCTCGTCGTCGGCCAGGCGCTCGAGGGTCGCGAGCTGTGACGTTAGCATGGTGGCCGGCATGAAGTGCTCCGTGCGGGCGCGCAGCCGCTGCTCGAGCAGACCGGCATCCCCATCGAGATGCACGAAAACGGTGCCGGGCGCGGCCGCGCGCAGCCGGTCGCGGTACGCACGCTTCAGCGCCGAGCAGGCGACGACGATTCCCGGCTCTGGGGCTTCCGCGAGAGCGGTACCCACGGCGTCGATCCACGGCCACCGGTCGGCGTCCACGAGCGGGATTCCGGCGGCCATCTTCGCAACGTTCGACGGGCTGTGCAACGAGTCGCTGTCGAGGAATCTCAGACCCACCGTCGCAGCGAGAGCCGTCGCCACGGTGCTCTTGCCGCACCCGGCGACGCCCATCACGACGATGCGGCGGCTGCCCGGCCCGGCGCTCACCAGTCGTGGACGGTGCCGTCGAGCAGGCGGTTGTAGGGCAGGTATGCCTGCGCGTAGGGGTACTTGCCGGCCTCGTCGACGTTGAGCTCGACGCCGAGCCCGGGGCCGTCTCCCGGGTGCAGGTAGCCGTCGGTCCATGTGAAGGACTGCTCGAAGACCTGGTCGGTCTTGGCGCCGTGCTTCATGTATTCCTGGATGCCAAAGTTGTGGATCGACAGCCCGAGGTGCATGGCGGCGGCCATTCCCACCGGCGAGATGTCGGTCGGCCCGTGCATGCCGGACTTGATCTGGTACATCGCGGCGTAGTCGAGCGTCTTCTTCAGCGACGTGATCCCGCCCATGTGGGTGACGGCGCCGCGGACGTAGTCGATGAGCTGGTCGCGGATGATGTCCTTGAAGTCCCAGATGGTGTTGAAGATCTCGCCGATCGCCAGCGGCGTGGTGGTGTGCTGGCGCACCAGCCGCAGTGCCTCCTGGTTCTCGGCCGGGGTGCAGTCCTCGAGCCAGAACAGGTCGTACGGCTCGAGGTCCTTGCCGAGCCGGGCGGCCTGGATCGGGGTCATCCGGTGGTGGCCGTCGTGCAGCAGCGGGATGTCGGGACCGAACTCGTTGCGGACGGCCTCGAACACTCCCGGCAGGTGGTTGAGATACGCGCGCGTGTCCCAGTCCTCCTCGACCGGTTTCGCGCCGCGGCGCGCGGGCTCGTGGTCGTAGCGCACGGTAGCGTCGCCGACATCGGCGCCCTGCGCGGCAATGCCGTAGATGGCTTTGAGCGTGGGCACGCCGGTCTGCACCCGGATCGCCTTGTAGCCCTGCTCCTGGTGCGCACGGATGGAGTCGAATAGCTCGGGCAGCTCCTTTCCGGACGCGTGCCCGTACGCCATCAGCCCGTTGCGCGATGCCCCGCCGAGCAGCTGGTAGACCGGCATCCCGGCCGCCTTGCCCTTGATGTCCCACAGGGCCATGTCGACCGAGGCGATCGCCGCCATTGTCACGGGGCCCCGCCGCCAGTACGCCGAGCGGTACAGGAACTGCCAGGTGTCCTCGATCCGCGACGCATCCGCTCCGATCAGCAGCGGCACCACGTGCTCGGTCAGGTAGGTTACGACGGCGAGCTCCCGACCGTTCAGCGTCGCGTCGCCCAGCCCGGTGAGACCGTCGTCGGTCGTGAGCTTGAGCGTGACGAAGTTGCGGTCGGGGCTCGTGACGATGACTTCTGCGTTTTGAATTCTCATGAGTGCCTCCGTGTTGGTGCGGTCAAAAGGGGTGGGCTCGAGGCCCCGGATCAGGCGACCGCGAAGTGTGCGGCAGCACGCGCGACCGCGACCACGATCGCGGGATCCTCGGTGAGCACCGGGTCGACGAGCTCGAGCAGTGCCGTGACCGCGTTCTCGCCCGTGCGGGCGGCCGCATCCCCCAGCGCGCGGCCGATGCGGTCGGCGGGCAGCCGGCCGGCTCGCGCCAGGGCGACCCACGCGCCCAGGATCAGCACACTCGCCTCCGCGTCGCGCCCGGACCCGCGCTCGGCCCGCAGCACGGGCGCGATCCGCACGCGCAGCTTCGCGGTGCCGTCCTCGCCGATCTGCGCGAGCAGGTGCTGGATGCGCCCGTTGTCGAAGCGCTCGAGCAGGGCCGCGCGGTAGGAGTCGAGATCGAGCTCGGCCTCATCGAGATGACGGGCGGCTTCGTCCCAGAAGGCTTCCACCCAGGAGCGGACCGTGCGATCGGCGACGGCCTCGGCGACCGTCGCGTGCCCTCGGGCGACCCCGGCGTAGGCCAGCAGGGAGTGGGCGCCGTTGAGCATCCACAGCTTCCGCCGCTCGAACGGGTCGATGTCGTCGACGAATCTCGCGCCCGCACGTTCCCATGCGGGACGGCCCGCCCGGAACTCCCCGCTGAGCACCCAGTCGTGGAACGGCTCGGTCACGGCCGGCGACCGGTCGATCCAGCCGGTCGCGGCACGCACCTGCGCGACATCCTCCCGCGTCGTCTTGGGGGTGATCCGGTCGACGGATGACGAGACGAACGTGATCTGCTCTTCGAGGTACTCCCGGGTCGTGGTGGCGCCCGCCAGCTCTGCCAGGGCGAGCAGCGCCGTGCGGGTGACGTCGCCGTTGGCCGGGAGATTGTCGCACGAGAGCACCGAGAGGGTGCCGCCGCTGGAGCGGCGCCTGCCCTCCAGCCCGACGAGAAGGCGGGCGAGCGCGGTGCGCGGCGGGGCGGAGAGATCGAGGGCTGCGGCTGCGAGCTGCGTGCGCAGCCACGACACATCGGAGGCGACGTCATCACGCGTGAGGTCGGGCCGATGCTCGGCATCCACCGCATACCCGCCCTCGGTGATGGTCATGGTGACGAGGGCCGTCTCGGGAGCCGAAAGCGTCTGGACGAGACGATCGAGGCGGGCGCCGTCGACCGCGTCGACGATGGAGTCGACGACGCCGACGACGTCGGCATCGACGGAGCGTTCGACGAGCGTGTAGAGGCCGTCCTGAGCAGCGAGCATCTCGGCGGCCCGTGCGCTCCGCCCCGTGAAGGCGCGGATGCCCCACTCGTTGCCGGGGTCGGACACGTCGGTGTACCAGGCTTGATGCGCACGGTGGAAGGCTCCCAGACCGATGTGAGCAATCCGCACCGGGGCCGCATCGAACGACCGCCCGAGGCGGGCTGCCGCGGCACGGCGGTCGAGCGCGACCGCCTCGGGGTGCGCCTGTCTGCTCTCGCTCACAGCTTGAACGCCCGTCGCGGCACGGCATCGACGAGATCTACCGCGATGCGCAGCGCGGTGGACATGCTGATGCGCCCTTCGCCCACGAGGCGCGCCAGGAAGGCGGAGTCCACCCGGCGCGCCATGTCGTGCCGTGCCGGGATGGAAAGGAAGGCGCGGGTGTCGTCGATGAAGCCCGAACCGCGGTAGAAGCCGGCCGTCTCGGTGACGGAGGCGCGGAAGCGCAGGATCGCGTCCGGAGCATCGAGGAACCACCACGGGGCGCCGACGAAGACGCTCGGGTAGAAGCCCGCGAGCGGGGCGACCTCCCGCGAGTACACGGTCTCGTCGACGGTGAACAGCACGATGTGGAGGCCGGGAGTCAGTCCGTATCGCTCGAGCAGCGGTCGCAGGTTCTCGGTGTAGGTCGTCGTGAGCGGGATGTCGTGCCCGGTGTCGGCCCCGTACCGCTCGAAGGTCGCGGTGGAGTGGTTGCGGAGGACCCCCGGGTGGATGGTCATGACCAGCCCGTCCCGGGTGCTCATGCCGGCCATGCGCAGGAGCATGTTCCCCCGGAAGGCGCGCGCACCGGCGTCGTCGAGGCGCCCCGCGATGGCACGGACGTAGAGGGTGGATGCCTCGTCGTCGGTCAGGTCGACCGTGTACGGCTCCCGCACCCCGTGGTCGGCGGAGACGGCTCCGTGATCGACGAAGTAGGCACGACGCGCTTCGAGGGCGGCGAGATAGCCGGCGAAGTCATCCGCCGGCGTTCCGTTGGTCGCGGTGAGTCGCTCCGCGCGTTCGACGAAGTCCGCTGCGGTGGGATCGAGGTAGGCGTCCGGGCGGAAGGTCGGCAGGACGCGGCCGGAGAAGGAGGAGTCCGCGGCGAGGGCGGCGTGCGTCGACAGGTCGTCGAGCGGGTCGTCCGTCGTGGCGAGCACCTCGATGCCGAAGCGGTCGAAGAGCGCACGCGGGCGGTAGGCCGCCTTCTCGAGGCGCGACGCGATGGCGTCGTACGTCGCACCGGCGGTCTCCCTGGACGGCTCGACGTCGATGCCGAAGAGCGTGACGAGCTCGTGCGTGAGCCAGTAGCCCGAGGCCGTCCCGGCCAGGAGGTGCCAGTTCTCGGCCAGGAGTGCCCAGATCGCGCGGGGGTCCGCCGTGGCGCCGGCGCCGAGGGCTGCGAGGTCGATCCCCGCGGAGTGCAGCAGCCGGGTGATGTAGTGATCGCGGGTGATGAACAGCTCGGCCGGGTCGGAGAACGGCTCATCGGCGAGCAGCAGCCCGGGGTCGACGTGGCCGTGCGGAGAGAGGATGGGCAGCGTCGCGACGGCCTGGTAGAGCTCCCGTGCGACCGCGCGCGTCCGGGTGTCAACGGGCAGCAGGCGGTCTTCATCGAGTTCTAGCGTCGCTGGCATCGTTCCATGATGGGAGCGGGGGACAGCAACATCAACCGGTTGCCATATGTGGCCATGAATTGTCTTGGACGCGCCGGATCGCCGCTCAGTGGGCGTCGATGTACATCGCGACCCGCTCGAAGCCGGCGGCGCGGACGGCGCGCAGCACCTCGCCGCGGAGCGGATCGGACGCGATTCCCGCCGCCTCCGCGGCGGGAAGGTCGAGGCATGCGACCCCCTCGAGGGAGCTCACGCGCGCGTGGCCCAGTCCCAGTCGGCGAAGCTCGGACTCCGCCATGTCGATCGCAGTCAGCAGCTGTTCTCTGTGCACCGAAGTCCTCTCGGACCCGAGGGGCTCGGGCATGCAGTGGTTGGGGCTCCCATCCCAGGCGTCCGATGCAGGCGTTCGCAATCGGTTGCCTCCAGTTGTCTGCCGACCGGGGCGGCCGCGCAGCATCTGAGTTGTCCTGCTGTCCGGTGTCGCCTAGCATTCGCGACATGGCTGAGCCCTCCTCCGGCAGGAAGCGCGGCGGCGACCGACCCACCATTTACGACGTCGCCACCGCGGCCGGCGTCGCGCCGTCGACGGTGTCGCGTGCCTTCTCGCGTCCCGGCCGGGTCAACGCCGAGACGGCCGAGCGAATCCGGCAGGTGGCCATGGAGATGGGGTACCGCACCAACCCCCTCGCCCGCGCCCTCCCCACCGGCCGCACGTCGCTGCTCGCGGTCATCGTGGCGGACGTCACCAACCCCTTCTTCTTCGAGATCCTCCGCGGCGCCGAGGAGACGGCGACGGCGGCCGGCTACACGCTGCTGGTCGCCGACGTGCAGGAATCCGTGGAAGCGGAGCGGCAGGCTCTGGATCGCACACTGCCCATGGTGGAGGGGCTCGTTCTGGCGACCTCCCGCATGTCGGACTCGTCTATCCGGGTCGCCGCGAAGCAGCTTCCGACCGTCGTCCTGAATCGCTCGATGAGCGACATCGCGAGCGTCGCGACCGACAACTCCCGCGGCATGAAGCGCGCGGTCGAGCACCTGGCAGGGCTGGGCCACACCACTATCACTTACCTCGCCGGGCCCGATGCGTCGTGGGCCAACGGCGTGCGCTGGCAGGCGATGCGGGAGGCCACCCACGAGCTGGGCATCCGTGCGCGCCGGCTCGGGCCGTTCTCGCCGACGCAGGCGGGAGGTCTCGCCGCCGCGCGCGCCCTCGCCGACGCGCCGAGCACGGCGGCCATCGCCTACAACGACCTCATCGCGATCGGCATGATGCGGGGCCTGATGAACCTGGGCATCCGCGTCCCAGACGACGTGTCGGTGGTGGGCTTCGACAACATCTTCGGCGCCGACTTCTGCACCCCGCAGCTGACCACCGTTGCGGCGCCGCTGCGGCAGCTCGGAGCGGTGGCGGTGCGCATCCTCCTCGAGGAGCTGCGCACGCCGGCGCGCGGCGCGCGGCAGGCGCCGCAGGGTCCGCTGAAGACTGCCTTGCTGCCCGCGAACCTTGTTGAGCGCATGTCTACGGGGCCGGCCAGTCCCGTCATCGCGCACCAGGAAACGGAGTAGTGCCGCGTATCGCGTCTGCGGCGATCCGCGGCGTGACAAACGGTGGCAACTGGTTGCCAGCTGGGAAGCGCGATGCGTCAATGGATGTCAGAACGGGTTCTATCGCCCGTTCCGGACAGTGCAGACCCTTCACCTATACGGCGATGACGCCAATGTCCCGAACAGCGCTCAAAGGAGAACCTCATGCGGACCAGTACCCGACTCGCATTCATTTCGACCGCCAGTGTGGCGATGCTCGCCCTCGCGGGCTGCGGCGGCGGCGCCACCGACGCCGGGTCGAGCGGAGACGGTGGGGGCGACGTCGCTCCCACCACCATGAAGCTCGCACTCAACCAGACCGAGGAGCACCCGTCTTTCATCGCCCTCGAGGCATTCGGCGAGTACCTCACCGAGGCGACTGAGGGTCGCTGGAACATCGAGGTCTACCCGAACTCGACGCTCGGCGACCAGGCCGAGTACGTGCAGTCCGTCGGCGACGGTGTCATCGATCTCGCTGTCGTCTCGGCTCCGCAGCTCGAGAACCTGTCGAAGGACTTCGTCGTGTTCAGCCTGCCCACCGTCTTCGAGTCGATCGATCACCAGATGGAGGTCCTTGCGGACGACGAGGTCGTCGGGGAGCTCTACACGTCCCTCGAGGAGAGCAACAACATCACGGTGGTCGGCGGGCTCACCCAGGGCGCCCGGAGCGTCTACACGAAGGACGCCGCGGCAGAGACGCCTGAGGACCTCGAGGGCAAGAAGATCCGGGTGCAGGAGAGCCCCGTCTTCATCGAGATGGTCAACGCACTCGGCGCATCACCCACCCCGATGGCCTTCGCCGAGGTCTACACCGGCCTGCAGTCCGGCGTCATCGACGGCGCAGAGAACAACGAGGTGTCCTACTTCACTCAGAAGCACTTCGAGGTCGCGCCGTTCTTCTCCTACACGCGCCACCTGATCGGCGCCGACTTCCTCATCAGCAACACCGACACCCTGAGCGAGATGTCCGAAGAGGACCGCGAGGCTTTCGATGAGGGCTGGACCCAGACGTGGGAGCAGCACACCGACCTGTGGACCTCGGCGACGGAAGACGCCATCGAGGGCGCCGAGGCCGGCGGGGCGACGTTCATCGAGGTGGAGGGCGAGGAGTACGTCGATGCCCTCACCCCGCTGCTGGACGAGTTCATCACCACCGATTCGCAGCAGAGCCTGTACGACGCCATCAAGGCGAGCGCGGAGTAGGCTCCGGGCATCATCGGCAAGGGCGCCGGTGGTCGTTGACCGCCGGCGCCCTCGCAGGGTCCATCGTCGAGGTACGGCAGAGACGGCGCGGCGCACAGGCGCGCGCCAGCGGAGGACAACGTGACCACTAATCCCCCAGATTCGGGCGACAGCACGCCCGATGACAACCCGCCCGGCGACGATCGTCGCCACGGCGGCTCAGAGCCGGTTCGCTGGCGAGGTGTCGTGAAGGTCCTGGGCGGGATGAAGTCGGTCATCGACCGCATCCTCGCGGCGATCTGCATCGTCACCTTCGTGGCTCTCGTCGCCATCGTCTCCTGGCAGGTCTTCACCCGTGAGGTCATCAACAACTCGGCGCCGTGGACGGAGGAAGCCGCGCGGTACATGTTCGTCGTGCTGTCGGTGTTCGCGGCGGCCTACGTGTTCTCGGAGCGTGGGCACATCGCGGTCGAGATCCTTATCGAGAAGCTTCCGCTCCACCTGCAGAAGGTGATGGGGATCATCATCGAACTCATCGTGATCTTCTTCGCCGTTCTGATCTTCATCTACGGCGGCGCGCGCGTGGCTGAGAACGCCTGGAGCCAGGACGTCGCCACTCTGCCGCTGAGCGTCGGGCAGATCTTCCTGGTTCTCCCGATCGCGGGCGTCCTGATCGCCTTCTACTCGATCGCCCATCTGATCGGCATCCTCGCCGGTGTGGAGAAGCCCCTGCCCGATTTCGACGAAAGCGCAGAGGCGGTCTGACCCATGGATACCACCACCATCATCGCCACGGTCGTCCTACTCGGCGGTATCACGCTCGGCATCGCGATGGGTCTTCCCGTCGCCGTCGCGATGGGCCTGCCCTCGACGCTCGCGATCGTCATCTTCCTCGGCGAGTGGGACGGGGCAGCCCTCACCGCGGCGCAGCGCGTCTTCGCCGGCAGCAACTCCTTCGCCTTGCTGGCCATACCCTTCTTCGTGCTCGCCGGCGGGCTCATGAACACCGGCGGCATAGCCTCCCGACTGATCGATCTCGCCCTGGTGATCTCCGGTCGGCTGCCCGCGTCGCTCGCTCAAACCACGGTCGTCGCGAACACCATGTTCGGCGCCGTCTCGGGCGCTTCGGTCGCATCGGCAGCCGCCGTCGGCACGGTGCTCGCACCCAGGATGCGCAAGAGCGGCTACGACCCCGCGTTCTCGGCAGCGGTGAACGCGGCCGCCTCCCCGGCAGGCATGCTGATTCCTCCGAGCAACACCTTCATCGTGTACTCGCTGGTCTCGAGCACCTCCATCGCCGCGCTCTTCATGGCCGGTGTCCTCCCCGGACTCCTCTGGGCGCTGGTTTGCGTCGTCATGGTCGCCCTGTACGCCCGCAAGCGGCCCGAGCTGCGATCGACGGCGGCCCGCCCGACGCTCAAGCAGGGGCTGATCGTCTTCCTCAAGGCCCTCCCAGCGCTGCTGATGATCTTCGTCGTCATCGGTGGCATCCTGGCGGGCATCTTCACCGCCACCGAGTCCGCCGTCATCGCGGTTCTCTACTCCCTCGCGCTCGGGCTGATCCAGCGCACCCTGCCGGTCAAGGCCCTGCCGAAGGTCATCCT
Organism: Microbacterium sp.; assembly: GCA_036280835.1. GTDB lineage: Bacteria > Actinomycetota > Actinomycetes > Actinomycetales > Microbacteriaceae > Microbacterium. The sequence continues at coordinate 24,167 of DASUQB010000298.1, forward strand.
CGAGGCATCGAAGGTGACCGGCATCGTGATGCTTCTGATCGGCATGTCTGGGATCCTCGGCTACGTGCTCGCGTTCGCGCGGCTGCCGCAGCTCATCACGTCGGGTCTGCTGGGCCTGACGGACAACGTCGTCATCATCCTGATCATCATCATGGTGATCCTGCTGCTGGCAGGCACGGTGATGGACCCGACGCCGGCGATCCTGATCTTCACGCCGATCTTCCTGCCCGTCGTCGTCGCCCTCGGGGTCAGCCCCATCCACTTCGGCGCGATGATGGTCTTCAACATGTGCCTGGGCAACATCTCGCCGCCGATCGGCAACAACCTCTTCGTCGCGGCCCGCGTCGCGAACGTGCGGCTGGAAGCCGTGATCAAACGCCTGTGGCCGTTCTTCTGGGCGCTGTGCGTGGGGCTGTTCATCGTCGCCTTCGTGCCGCAGCTCTCGCTGTGGCTGCCGACCGCGCTCGGCCTGATCGCTGCGCCATAACGACACCCCGAGAGCAGCGCTCACAACCTGCTGCGGGGCGCTGCTCTGTCCTGTGTTTCCGCGGTTCCTCAGGCGATTCCGGCGCTTCGTCGCGCCGGTTGCGCGTTGCGATCCGCGGTCACGTGCAACTCGTGGCAACCACTTGCCACCCCGGAGGCGGCGGGCGAATCTGAGGAAGCGCGCACCACGGCGCGCCTCGTCATGACGACAACCCGGGTCGAAGGAGATCTTCACATGCAACGTCTCGACAGACGCCGTCTATCGCGAGTGGCCATGGCCACCGCGGCGATCGCGGCACTCACACTCGCCGGCGGGACGCTCCCCGCTCAGGCCGGCTCGCAGAACGGGAAGCCCATCGCCCAGCCCGCGCTCGAGGCGCGCGCCAAGGCCGTGATCACGGAAGCCGGTCAGAGCTTCAAGGATCTCAACGCCAACGGCACCCTCGACCCGTACGAGGACTGGCGCCTGCCGGCCTCCGAGCGCGCAGCGAACCTCGTCGGCCAGATGACGCTCGCCGAGAAGGCGGGCCTCATGCTCATCGACACGATGAACGCGACGTGCGACCCGGTCACGGGCGCACGCGGAGCCGTCCCGGCCGCCGGCGCGGCCCTGCTGCAGAACCAGAACATGCGGCGGTTCATCTTCCGCTCCGTGGTCGCGAAGGACTCGGCAGCGGCGTGCTCCTCGCCGACGCCGGCCGAGACCGCCACTTTCACCAACTCAGTGCAGGAGCTCGCGGAGCAGAGCCGTCTCGGCATCCCCGCCCTGTTCAAGTCCAACGCCCGCAACCACATCGACCCCGACGTGCGCGTCGGCATCAACGAGGCGTCTGGCGCGATGACCGCCTTCCCCAAGGAGGCCGGGCTCGCGGCGGCGGCGCTCGGCGAGGCTGCACTCGAGGAGAAGGCCAAGGGCGGCAAGAAGTCCGACGGCCTGGGCGACATGTCCGTCATCGAGAGCTTCGCGGGCGTCATGGGGGACGAGTGGAAGTCCGTCGGCCTGCGCGGCATGTACGGCTACATGGCCGACCTGTCGACCGAACCGCGCTGGTACCGCACGCACGAGACGTTCACGGAGAACGCCGACCTCAACGCCGAGATCATGGGCAGCCTGGTCGAGACCCTGCAGGGTCCGGTCGACCGCGACGGCGTCTCACTCTCCCCGGAGTCGTCGGTAGCGCTCACGATGAAGCACTTCCCCGGCGGCGGCCCCCAGGAGCTTGGCCTGGACCCCCACTACTCGTTCGGCAAAACGCAGGTCTACCCCGGTGGCGCGTTCGGCGAGCACCTGAAGCCGTTCCAGACGGCGATCGACGCCGGAGTGTCGGCGATTATGCCCTATTACGGCGTGCCGATGGACGTCGAGTACAACGGGGTCCAGTTCGAGCAGCTCGGCATGGCCTTCTCGAAGGAGATCGTCAACGACCTGCTGCGCGACCAACTCGGCTTCAAGGGATACGTGAATTCCGACACGGGCATCATCAACTCCCGCGCCTGGGGCCTCGAAGAGGCGACCGTGCCGCAGCGGGTGGCCACCGCGATCAACGGGGGCACCGACACGCTCTCGGGGTTCAACAACGCGAGCGTCATCACCGACCTCGTGAGCCAGAACCTGCTCACGGAGGAGCGCGTCACCCTCGCCGCCCAGCGGCTTCTCGAGCCCCTCTTCCAGCTCGGTCTGTTCGAGGACCCGTATGTCGACCCCGCCGTCGCGTCAGCGACGGTCGGCTCGGCCGAGAACGCCGCGGTCGCGCAGGACCTGCAGCGCAAGTCGCTCGTCCTGCTCCAAAACGAGAAGTCGACCGAGGGATCGGCAACCCTTCCCCTGAAGGAAGGCGCGAAGGTGTACCTGCTCGGGCAGTTCAACGCCGACACGGTGGCTAGCTACGGCTACAACGTCGTGAACGGCAACGTGCCGGACGCGTCGGGCAACCGGCCGAGCGCGGCGGGCAGCGACTACGTCGTGGTCAACGTCACGGCGCGCAACGCCAACACATCGACGTACGACAGCCGCGTGGCCGCACAGACCGCGCCGGTCAACCCGATCGTCGCCGAAGGGTTCGTCGGACTCGACGGTCAGAGCCGCTTTGGCGCGACGGACGCGTGCGTCGCCTACGGCGAGGCCAGCTGCTCCGACAACCGCCTCAACTTCGGCGGCTCCCTGCCGTGGGAGAGCAGCCTGCTGGACTTCACCGGGATGGCCTCCTCGCAGTCCTGGCAGGTCACGCCGTCGCTCGACGTGATCAAGCAGGCGACCGCCGAGGTCGGCGACCCCAGCAAGGTCGTGCTCCACGTCTACTTCCGTCAGCCCTTCGTGCTGGACGAGGCGAGCGGACTGCGTGACGCCGGCGCGATCGTCGCGGGCTTCGGAATCGACGACAACGCCCTGATGGACGTACTCTCGGGCCGCTTCAACCCGCAGGGCAAGATGCCCTTCGCGCTCGCCGGAACGCGGGCCGCGATCGAGGAGCAGTACACCGACCTCCCGGGATACGACGAGACGGCCGACGGCCCGCTCTTCGACTTCGGTCACGGCCTGAGCTACGCCGCGGATCTGGATGTCGTGGCATCCGCGACGCCCTCCTCCAAGGGTGGCAAGGTGCACCTGTCGGTGTCGGTCTCGAACAATGAAGAGGTTCCCGTCGAGATCAGCGTGGTGACTCCGTTCGGCACGCAGAAGATCGTCAAGCTCCAGCCCGGCGCTTCGAAGAGCGTGACGGTGAACACGCGCCTGCGCTCGATCCCGGCCTTCGAGGTCGAGTTGCAGATCAGCGCGACGATCGACGGCGAGAAGGTGTCGGAGACGCAGACGGTGGCGGTCGAGGCCTTCACGGCCGATCGAGGCTGACGCAAGCACAGTGAAGGGGAGGGCGCGATGGCGTCCTCCCCTTCACTGTTCCCAGCCCTCGACGACGGAACCTCGGTCGGACGCTCGGGGCGGCCGGCAGGGGATGCGTGCATCAACGTGTGCACAACAGCGCGACGGGGAATCACGCGGATCTCCTCGTCGTAGGCGATGCCTATGGATCAGAAGGTTGTGTTTCCGAGTCCCTTCGAGCGCACACTGAGTTGAGACATTGATCGAACGAGAACCCGCGGATCTCCGCGGGTTTCCGTGGGTCCCGGGGGCGGCTCCGCTGGCTCTGGCGTGTCGGCCCCGGTGTGTCAGTTGACCGCGTGCAGGGCGCGGGTGAGGCCGATGGACAGGTGCGCCCGCATGGCGGTCTCCGCGGCGTGTGGGTCACCGGCAGCGATGGCCGCATCGACTGCTCGATGTTCTGCCCATGCCTGATCGGCTGCGCCATGAAGCTTGTAAAGGGTGTAGCGACTCATGGGGACGAGGGTCTGCTGGAGCACTTCCACCACGACGCGATTGCCCGCGGCGATGGCGACGTTCGAATGGAACTCGACGTCCTTGCGTCCGAGCAGGTCTGCGGCATTCACGGATTCGTCCGCGCGGACCTCTTCGGCGGTCGCGCAAAGATCCTCGAGTTGTCGAGCCGTTTCGCCTCGTCGCGACTCCGCTGCGCGGGAATCGGGTGGCTTGAAGAGCCGTTGCCGGCCGAAGACATCTCGGGGCACTCGCGCCTCGCGGCATCGACATCCATACCGATCGCGGTGGGCGAGTCGATGTACTCGCTCGGACAGTTCAGAAACTTCCTCGAGCATCGCGCCACGAGCCTGGTCCAGGTCGACGTCGCACGAGTCGGAGGCATAACACCGTGGCTCAAGGTCGCGCACCTGGCCGAAGCGTTCAACGTCGATGTCTGCCCGCACTTCCTCATGGAACTGCACGTCAGCCTCGTCTGCGCCGTCCCGAACGGCCGCTACGTCGAGCACATCCCGCAATTGCGCGCCGTCACCACGACGCAGCTCACGGTCTGCGACGGTCACGCGATCGCGCCGTCCTCCCCCGGGCTCGGCATCGACTGGGACCAGGATGCGCTGGACGACCTGCGAGTCGGGTGACTGCTGATGGTGTCGGCACTTCGGCGGTTCTGAAGTCACGGCGGGAATGCTGCGGAGTCGCGCTCACCCGGTCGAGGACCGGCCGATGACTCGAAACGGTCCAGCGACTTCTCTCTGCTCCCGCAGCCCGTTGATCTGCTCGATGAGCATGTCTACTGCCTGGACCGCCATCGGTCCCAGGCCGATGTCCACTGTGGACAGCGACGGATTGGAGAACTGCGATTCCGTGATGTTGTCGAACCCGATGACCTTCACCTGGTCGGGAACAGCGATACCTCGTTCGTAGAGGGCGTGGAGGGCCCCGATGGCGACCACATCGTTGATGCAGAAGATGCCGTCGAACTCGATTCCCTCGGAGATCAGCCGCACAGCTGCCTCGTAGCCGCTCCGCATGTCGAGTCCGGTGGGTGAGACGACGCGACGGGGTTCGGATCTGAGGTTCGCACGCTCCAGCGCTCGGAAATACCCCTTGGCGCGCAATGACTGCACGTTGATCCGGTCGCTGTCGCCGCCGATGTAGGCGATGCTCCGGCATCCCTGCGCCAGCAGGTGACTGACGGCAGCATCCGCGGCATCCATGTTGGGGATCGTGATGTGACCGATCGGGGCGTCGAAGACGCGATCACCCAGGACGACGATCGGGTAGCCCGTGGCCAGCTGCGCTGCGTCGCTCTGTTCGAGTTCGACGACGGCGAGGATCAATCCGTCATACATGAGACGGCGCGAGAGTTCGATGGCGTCGAGCTCCTGCCTGCGGGTTGCGGCGGTCTGCTCGATCGCGACACGGTAGCCGTGCTCAGCGGCCCGTGCGACGACGTGGGCTGCCGCCTCCCCGAAGAATGACCGGTCGACCTCCGGAACCGCGAGGCCGATCGTCCCCGTCCGCCCTCGGCGAAGACTCCTCGCGACGGAGTTCGCTTGATAATTCAGCCGGCCGATGGCGTCGAGGACCTTCTCCCGGGTTGCGGGCCTCACGTGCGGCTGGCCATTGATCACCCTCGACACGGTCATCGGTGATACGCCCGCCGCGCGTGCTACGTCTTCGAGGGTCGCCACACCATATTCTCCCGCCTGAGTAGAGACCGCCGTCGCGGCAGTCGGCATCCGCGACCTCGTGCGCGAGGGCAACGCCTGCGAAGCGCTAACGCTACCGCGTCCTTCGCGTCCAGCAGGTCTTCCCCGATGCCGGCCATCGGTTCCCGGAAATGACAGATCCGCCCCGCCCATCACGGGCGGAGCGGACCTGTCAGTCGAGCCCGCGGGAACGCGGGCCGTCATCTCAGCGTCAGAGATCCTTTCGGTTTACCTCCGTGATCTCGGAGACATTGCCGGCGTTGTCGGTCACGCGGAACGAGACGGTGCTCTTCGCATCGACCTGCAGCGGACCGCTGTAGACCTTCCAATCGCTGGCGTCCTGCTTGTTCTTCTGCGTGCGGTACTCGATCAAGGCGACGCCGCTCAGCTCGTCGGTTGCCGCCACAACCAGCTTCTGGCTCTCGTTCACGGTGATCGAAGAGAACTCGGGAGCCGTCGTGTCGGTCACCACGTCGACGATCGCCTCGACGGCGCCGAACTCCGTGGCCCCGATCACGGTGATCCGACCTTCCGCCTGCTGCGTCTCCACCTGCTGCCAGGTCACACCGGTGGCCGTGACGGCGCCGCTGGCGACATCGAGCACCTCCACGGTCTCCGGCAGCGCCGGAACGTCGCCGACTTCGGAGGCTGCGTAGACCCGGTCCTCCAGCAGCTGAGTGGCGACGCTCTTGTTGTAGACGTCGATCGAGGCGTGCGGCTCGCGGAAGTTGGTGCCCGGAACGTTCCGGAACATCGCCTGCCAGAACTGCGGCTCCCACGTCAGCACTCCCGCGCCTTTATTGTCGGGGATGTCGTTGACCATGGCGAAGACGCGCTGAAGGGCGTCAGCCTGCCCCTGAACGGTGCGCGGATAGACGGCGTTCGGCATCGGCGCTCCGTTGCCGCCGGAGGCGGGGTACGAGGTCTCCGCGACCGACATCTTGTACTCGGGGTGCTGCGCGCTGATCGTCTGCAGGTTGCGCTCCATCTTCTCGGCCGTGCCGTGCCACTCGGGGTAGTACGAGTGCGCGATGTAGTCCGGCGCGAGGTCGCGCGCTTCGAGTCGACTCAGCACCTGGTTCCAGAACTCGGTCGCCATATCCAGCCCCGAGCGCCCGTCGTATCCCTCGTTGCGCACGATCGAGTGGAGCTCGACGCTCGTCTCCGGCGACGCGTCTCGCACCGCCTGGATCCCGGCGCCCAGCAGGGCGGTGAATCGGTCGTAGGACTCGAGGTAGAGCGCGCGCTCGCCGGCGTCGGTGGAGTTCCAGTACTGCCACAGGATGCCGCCGCCCGGCTGCGACTGGTAGATGTCGGCCTGGTTGCGGAAGTACGCGGGGTTGGCACCCGTCCACACCGGGGCGCTCGCGTCAGCGGACAGCTTCGCTTCGCTGCCCCACATCATGCCGTGCAGGATCTCGTTGCCGACGGCGACCTTGTCCGGCGTCGTGCCCTGCGCGATGAGCTGCTTCACGTAGTCGTTCGTGAAGTCGTACACCGCCCCGGTGAGCTGGTCGAACGGAAGCTCGGCCCAGGCGCGCGGCTTCGGCTGCTTGCCGGGGTCCGCCCACGAGTCGGCGTAGTGGAAGTCGACCCCGAGCTGGAGGTCCCTCTCGGCCACGGCGGCTGCGGAAGTCAGCGTGCGCTCCGGACCCTGACGGGGAATGGCCGACGGCTGCCCGCTGCCCTCGCTCCTCGGCTCATTCCAGACGCGGAGCCGGATGAAGTCCATGCCGCGATCCTTCGCGACGTCGAGAAGGTGCGGGCCGGCCCCCCGGTCCGCCTCCAGCGGCGACACCCACGTCTCTCGCGTGTCCCCGTCGATCCCCGACATGTCGGCGCCCAGGATGACATCGTCCCTGAGGTAGTTGAACACCTCGAGTTCACGGATGCCGATCACCGCGTCTCCGGATGCTCCGATCATCGTGACGCGGACGAACTGCATTCCGGGGCTCGTGACGAGGTGGACCGCGCCGGCACTTGCACGGACGGCGGAGCTCTCGTCCGCGACGGTCGACCAGGTCTCACCGTCGCTCGATGCGTCGATGACGTATTGGTAGGAGGCTCCGGCATCCGCGAACTCGATCGCCAGCTTGCGCGCGTTGTCGTACGCACCGCCGAGGTCGAGCGTCAGCGATTCTCCCTCGCCGCCCACCCACGACGTCGATGGGTCCTGGTCGACGGCGAGGGCTGCTGTCTCCGCCCCCGCCGTGGCGGAGACGCTGGTCCAGTACTTCTCGGCGAGATTGCTCTCCACCGGGGTGATGACGGCCTCGCCGAAGATGGCGGAGGCGGGTGCGGCCATGCCGAGGCCTGCAAGCACCAACGCCGATGCGACGCCGATCCCCGCACAGGTCCGCAGTGACTTTCTGTGCATTTCTTATCCTTCTGCTCGAGTGCCCCGCAGGCGCTCACCCTCAGCCGTGAGGAGATCGCAAACCGGCCAGCGCACGCTTTGCTCGCTGATGTACGTACACCCTCACCCCGGAAGTTGAAACGTGCAAACATCGCGGCGAAAGGTGGCCGCGAGCGGCCAACCTTGAATGGCTCACCCCAGGTGAACACTTGCTTGGTGACGTTACCAATGCTAGCTTGACGCGGAGTTGGCAAGGACGCCGTCGCGATCGACACGACAGTGCAGCAATGCGCCGGAGAGCGTGCCCGAGGGCTGCAGTCCACTTCCCGCTCGCCGCTGAGGCATTCTGCGGAACGAACATCCAGAGAGGAACCCGCGATGACAATGAAACGTTTTAAGACAGCCGGAATCGGAGCAGTCGCTCTTGCGCTACCCGCTGCGCTCCTCCTCGCTTCCTGCAGCGGTGGAGGTGGGGGAGGCGGCGAGGCCGAGGGCTCCTCCGATGGCAACACGCTGACCGTGTGGGCGTGGGACCCCGCGTTCAACATCGCGGCGCTCGAAGAGGCGGAGAGGGTCTACCAGGAAGACAATCCGGAATTCGAACTCGAGGTCGTCGAAGTGCCATGGGAGGACCTGCAGACCCGGCTCACCACGCTCGCTCAGTCGCAGGCCTTCGACGAGCTGCCGGACATCTTCCTCATGCAGAACAACGCGTTCCAGAAGAACGCCCTCAACTACCCCGACCTGTTCAGCGACCTCGGCAGCGCCGACATCGACTTCTCCGAGTTCCCCGAATCCGTCGTGGAGTATTCCACGCTCGACGGTGAGAACTACGGAGTGCCGTTCGACTCCGGCACAGCGGTGACTGCCCTCCGCACCGACGTGCTGGAGGAAGCCGGGTACACGATCGACGACTTCACCGACATCACCTGGGACACCTTCATCGAGCAGGGGAAGGACGTCCTCGCCAAGACCGGCAAGCCGCTGCTGTCGGGCCAGGCCGGGTCGTCCGACCTGATCGTCATGATGCTTCAGTCCGCCGGGGGAAGCCTGTTCGACGAAGAAGGGAACCCGACGATCGTCGACAACGAAGCCCTCGACGCCGCCATCGACGTCTACACCGAGTTGGTCGACAGCGGCGTGTACCTCGAGGTCAACTCCTGGGACGAGTACATCGGCAGCTTCGTCAACGGGAACGTCGCCGGCACGCAGCAGGGAGTGTGGATCGCCGGCTCGATCCAGACCGCCGAGGACCAGAGCGGACTGTGGGGCATCACCAACGTCCCCGCCCTCGATGGGCTGGAGGGTGCGACGAACTACACCGCCAACGGCGGCTCGTCCTGGGCGATCTCGTCGAACGCCGATGTCGAACTCGCGTCCGACTTCCTCGCCGCCACGTTCGCGGGTTCGACCGAGCTCTACGACACGATCCTGCCCGCCTCGGGCGCGGTCGCGAACTGGATCCCCGCCGGCGACAGCCCCGTCTACGCCGAACCGATCGAGTTCTTCGGTGGTGAGGCGGTCTTCGCCAAGGTGGTGCAGTTCGGGTCCGAGGTTCCTTCGAACAACACGGGCGCGTACTACTACGAGGGTCGGGACGCGGTGAGCGCGGCGGTCACTCAGATCATGAACGGCACCGACCGCGAGACGGCTCTCGCTGAGGCGCAGTCCAACGTCGAGTTCGGCATGCAGTAGAGCGGCCAGCCGGCCGGCCGGAGCCCCAATCGGCCGGCCGGAGCCCCTACCGGCCGGCCGGAGCCCCAATCGGCCGGCCCGAGCCCCTGCCGGCCGGCCCCGCCTTCCCCTGCGAGAGAGAGAACGTCTTGGCATCCCAGCTGAAAGCGCCTGCAAAGTCGCCGAAGAAGCGCACCGCTCCGCCGTTGAACAACCACATCGGGCAGCAGAAGCCCTGGCTGAACCCGGCTCGGCGCAGGAGTCTGACCGGGTGGGGATTCCTCCTTCCCGCCTCGCTGCTGATCGTCGGCATCAACTTCGTGCCGATGATCCAGGCATTCGTGCTCTCTCTGCAGACGGGCCGCGGCACGCGGCTCGATTGGGCAGAGCCGCTCTGGTACAACTACCAGCGGCTGCTTGATGATGAGATCTTCAAGCTCACGCTGCAGAACACGTTCACTTACCTGATCATCCAGGTGCCGGTCATGCTGATCCTGGCGATGATCCTGGCGAATCTGCTCAACGACAAGAACCTGAAGTTCAAGGGGCTGTGGCGCACGGCGATCTTCCTCCCGTGCGCGGTTTCGCTCGTGTCGTACTCGCTGGTGTTCCGCACGCTCTTCGCGAACGACGGGTTCGTCAACGACATGCTGACCGGGATCGGGCTGGTCGACAGTCCGATCAACTGGCTCGGTGACGCCGGGACCGCCCGGTTCGTGATCATCCTCGGTCTGCTGTGGCGCTGGACGGGCTACAACATGATCTTCTACCTGGCGGCACTGCAGAACGTCGACTACTCGAGCATCGAAGCGGCGCGCATGGACGGCGCCAACGCCTTCCAGGTGTTCTGGCACGTGACCGTCCCGCAACTGAAGCCGATGATCGTCCTCACGGCGATCCTGTCCACGAATGGAACGCTGCAGCTGTTCGACGAATCCTGGGCGCTTACGCGAGGAGGGCCTGCGTATATGACGATGTCGATGTCGCACTATCTGTACGAGGTGTCGTTCTTGAAGAACCCCAACTTCGGATACGCGGCTGCGATCTCCTATGTGATCTTGATCCTGGTCGCGGTCCTCGCCCTCATCCAGCTGAGGATCGGAGACAAGCGTGGATAGAAGACTCCGCCGTCTGCCCGGCTACGCGTTCCTCACCGTGTTCGCGATCTTCTCGGTGTTTCCGCTCTACTTCATGGTCGTTTCGGCGACCAACACCAGCGCCGATGTGCTGTCCTCCCGGCTTCTGCCGGGAACACACCTCTTCGACAACGTCGCGACCCTCTTCGAGACTCAGGATGTCGTCAGCGCGATGTGGAGCTCCGCCGCTATCGCCGTGGGCACGACCGCGCTCGCACTCGCGGTGTGCTCCATCGCCGGATACGGGTTCGAGGTCTTCCATTCCCCGGGGAAGGACGTCTTGATGTCCGTGCTGCTGCTGGCGATCATGATCCCCTTCGCGGCGATCATGATCCCCCTCTTCCAGCTGTTCGCCGAGGCCGGCATGGTCAACTCCCTCTGGGCCGTGATCATCCCGGCAATCGCCACGCCCTTCCTCATCCTGCTGTTCCGGCAGGCGTCGCGGTCCTTCCCGCACGAGCTCATCGAAGCGGCGCGCATCGATGGTCTCAGTGAGATCTCGATCTTCGCCCGCATCTACGTGCCCACCATGAAGTCCACCTTCGCCGCCGCGGCGGTCATCACCTTCATGATCGCGTGGAACAACTTCCTCTGGCCGAAGGTCATCCTCATCGACAGCGACGTCTTCACGATGCCCATGCTGATCGCCAACCTCAGTGCCGGATACGTCACCGATTACGGCGTCCTCATGCTCGCTGTGCTTCTGGCCTCGCTTCCGACGATGCTCGTGTTCTTCCTTCTCCAGCGTGCCTTCGCTGAGGGCATCACCGGGGCGATCAAATGAGTTTCCGCATCGCGCAGAGTTTCGATGCATCGCGCATCGCCGATCCCCGGTACGTTTGCGAGAACCGCCGCCCCGCGCACTCCGATCATCGATGGTTCCGGGACGCGAACGAGGCGCGAGAGGGGGTCAGCGGCTACGAGCAATGCCTCAACGGCCAGTGGAAATTCCACTACGCGGAAAGCGTCGCCGGCGTCATCCCCGATTTCCACCAGCCGACGTTCGACAGTTCGGGCTGGGACGACATCCCTGTGCCGGCGCACATCCAGCTGCATGGGTACGACCGTCCCCAATACGTGAACATGCAGTACCCGTGGGACGGTCTCGAGCAGGTCGAGCCCGGCACGATCCCCACGGAGTTCAACCCGGTCGCCTCCTACATCCGGACTTTCGAGCTCGAGGAGGCGCTCGGCGCGGGCGAGTCGCTCAGCGTGGTGTTCCACGGCGCAGAGAGCTCGATTGCCGTCTGGTTGAACGGGCGCTACATCGGCTACGCGACCGACAGCTTCACGCCGTCCGAGTTCGATCTCACCGATGCGCTGCGCGAGGGCGAGAACATCCTCGCCGCCCAGGTCTTCAAATGGTCCGCCGGCTCTTGGCTCGAAGACCAGGACTTCTACCGCTTCTCCGGGATCTTCCGCGACGTGATGTTGTACCGCAGACCGGCGGCGCACATCGAAGACCTTCGGGTGCAGACGATCCTGGCACCAGACGCTGCAACCGCGGAGGTCATCCTCTCCGTCAGCCTGCACGGAGAGGGCACCGTATCGGCGCACCTCAAAGGCGTCGGCCCCCTGGACGACAAGGGCCATGGACGATTCGAGATCTCGGTCGACAACCCGCGCCTCTGGAGCCCCGAGCACCCTGCGCTCTACGACCTCACCATCACGGTGCGCAACCGCCATCTCATCGAGGTGATCCCCGAGCGCGTCGGCATCCGCCGGTTCGCGATCGACGACGGCGTGCTCACCCTCAACGGCGCGCGCGTCGTCTTCTTCGGCATGAACCGGCACGAGTTCGGCCTGCGCGGCCGGGTGATGACTCGGCAAGAGATCTCGGACGACCTCAAGGCGCTCAAGCGCGCAGGGGTCAACGCCGTGCGCACGAGCCACTACCCGAACAGCTCGTCGTTCTACGAACTCGCCGACCGCTATGGGCTCATGGTCGTGGACGAGATGAACCTCGAAACGCACGGGCTGTGGGACCGCGTCCGTCACTTCGACGCACCAGAGGACGAGGCCGTGCCCGGCGACCGCCCTGAGTGGCTTCCTGCCCTCCGCGATCGCGCCGCGAGCATGTTCGAACGCGACAAGAACCACCCCAGCATCGTCATGTGGTCGCTCGGCAACGAGTCATACGGCGGCACGAATCTCCGGGACCTCGCCGCCTGGTTCCGCTCGATCGACTCCCGCCCCGTGCACTACGAAGGAGTCGCCTGGGACACCCGCTACCCCGAGACGACCGACGTCGTCAGCCAGATGTACACCCCGGCCGCGGACGTGGAGGCCTACCTCCGCGACCACCGGGACAAGCCCATGATCCTGTGCGAGTACGCGCACGCCATGGGCAACTCGTTCGGAGCGGTGGACGAATACATCGACCTGGCCTACCGGGAGCCCCTGTTCCAGGGTGGCTTCATCTGGGACTTCGCAGACCAGGCCATCCCGCTGACCGACCGATACGGCAAACGATTCTTCGGCTACGGCGGAGACTGCGGCGAAGCTCCTCACGACGGCGACTTCTGCGGCAACGGCATCTACTTCGCCGACCACTCCCCGACGCCCAAGCTGCAGGAGCTCAGCTACCTCTATCAGCCGTTGCGCATCCGCATCCGCGACGGCTCCTTCGAGGTCCAGAACCGCCTGCTCGCCACATCGTCGGGCGCCTTCCTATGTGTCGTGAGGCTTGCGCGTGAAGGTGGACTGCTCAGCGAGGCGCGGGTGCAGACGGATTGCCCGCCTCAGCAGAGCGCCACCTACGCGCTGCCGTTCGCGGTGCCGGAATCGCCGGGCGAATACACCATCGACGTATCCTTCCGTCTCGCGGAGGACACGGTGTGGGCGGCTGCCGGCCACGAAGTCGCCCGCGAGCAGCGCGTCATCGCCGTCGCTGGGCAACGGTCGGTGGCCGAGACGCCGGCGCCACGTGTGGTGCTGGGAACCCACAACATCGGTGTGCACGGCGACGGGTTCTCTGTGCTGTTCTCGCGAATCCACGGCGGCCTGCAGTCGTACCGCTTCGGAACAGGACCGAACGCCGGCGAGGAGCTGATCTCCTCGATCCCGAAGCCGTCCTTCTGGCACGCGCCCACGGCCAACGAGCGCGGGTGGGGGGCGCCGTTCGAGGACGGGCAGTGGCTGCTCGCGAGCCGGTACGCGCGCGTGACCGACCCCGTAGCGGGAGTGCGCTTCCGGTCCGATCATGCCGCGGCCACGGTGACGTTCGTGTACGCCCTGCCGACCGTTCCCCCCGTCGAGTGCACGGTCGATTACCGCGTGGACGGCACGGGCCGCGTCGAGGTGACTCAGACGCTGCACTTGGTCGACGGGCTCCCTGCTCTGCCTGAGTTCGCCATGTCGTTCGCGACGAGCCCCGAGTTCCGAAATCTGCGGTGGTACGGCGAGGGCCCGGAGGAGTGCTACGTCGACCGACGGGGTGGGGCTCGGCTCGATGTGTACGCGGGTGATGTCCGGGACCAGCTCACGCCCTACCTGAGGCCCCAGGAGGCGGGCAGCCGAACCGGCGTGCGCTGGGCAGAGGTGACAGATGACCGTGGCCGCGGCATACGGATGGACTGCCGGGACGGTATGGAGTTCTCGGCCCTGCCGTGGACTCCGTTCGAAGTGGAGAATGCGCTGCACCACACGGAGTTGCCACCCATCCACCGGACCGTGCTCCGTCCGGCGCTGATGCGTCGCGGCGTCGGCGGAGACGACTCGTGGGGAGCCCGCACGCTCGAGCGACACCGCCTGCCCACTGCGGGGACGCTCAGCTTCACGTTCTCGTTCCAGGGCGTCTGATGGAACGTCTCCGTCGTCCCTCGCTGCGCGATGTCGCCGACCTCGCCGGGGCGTCACCCCAGACAGTGTCCCGTGTCGCCAATGGCGAGCCCAATGTGACCGAGGCCTTGCGCAGCCGAGTGCTCCTCGCGATGAACGAGCTCGGATACCGTCCGAACGCTGCTGCGCGCGCCATTCGGCGCGGAGCATTCAACACCGTCGGCATCGTGTACCACGATCTCGTCAGGGTAGGCGTCCATCGGTCCGTTGAAGCCATCTCCGTGAGCGCGGCCGAACACAGCTTCGCGACGACGCTCATGTCCCTCACGGTCTCTTCCACCCAGGCGGCTGACGGGGCGTTCATACGCCTGGGGGAGATGGCGGTCGACGCGATGATCGTCCTCCTGCCGGACCGATTCGATGCGGTCGAGTCGTTGCATATTCCCCCGGGTGTGCCGACGGTGGTCATCGGGCCCTCGGTGCTGGCCGGAGCCGCTTCGCTGGACTTCGACCAGGAGTTCGGAGCGCGAGCGGCTGTCGAGCACCTCCTTTCACTGGGCCACAGCACCGTGCATCACATCGCCGGACCCGAGGGCTCGTACGCTGCCGACAGCAGGCTCCGCACCTGGCGGACGACGCTTCGCGACCACGGCCGTCCGTCACCGGCTCCCCTCAGGGGGAGTTGGACGCCGGAGTCCGGTTACCGCGCGATGCAGGAGCTCTTGACCGCGGACCGGCCATCCGCGATCTTCGCAGCGAACGACCAGATCGCCCTCGGCGTCTACCGCGCCACTCAGGAGGCCGGGCTGCGGATCCCGCAGGACGTCTCCGTGGTCGGGTTCGACGACATCGCTGAGGCGGCGATGTATCCGCCGCCTCTGACCACCATCGTTCAGGACTGGACGGCGCTGGGCCGTCACGCGCTCAGAACCGCACTCGAGTTCCACACGGGTACGACCCCGCTGGCGGTCACCTTGCCGACGCGACTGGTCGCACGCTCGTCGACCGCAAGGCCGAACGAGGGGCATCGTTGATGTGCCGGGCGGTCAGCCCCGGGGTACGAAGAACCACGGCGAAGTCCTCACATGGCCCGATAGGGCCAAGCCCGTTAGCGGGATCACGGAAACGGATCGCTTGACTTGGGGACCGGGGGGCCTCGTCGAAGCGATGTACCGGTTCCGCTGACGCGTGCGGAACTGCGCATCCTTGCCGAGTACGCGCGCGGGCGGACCTTGAGCGACATCGCGGCGGGCATGTTCTTGTCCGAGCGATCAGTACGTCGTCGGCTGGGGGTGATCAGGCACGCATTCGGAGTGGAGACGACCATAGAAGCGGTCGTCATTGCCGTGCGGCGTGGCCTGCTCTGACAGCGATGCGGCCGGCGAGGGAGGAATTCTGGCGCGTTGTGACCGCTAACTGGTATCGTTAACACTCCTCCGCGCTGCACTTCGTGGAGGGCCGGCCGCGATGGAGTGGTTGCTGTTCCCCGCGGTTGGGATCCCGTCGTTTCACACGACCAACCTGAACAGGAGCAGAAATGGCGCATCTCCACACGCCTCCCTCACCGACGAGGCGCAGGTCGGGAAGTCGAGCTACCCCTCGCCTCATCGCCGTCGGCATCGCGAGCGCTCTGTGCGTGGGGATGCTGGCCGCATCGCCGGCGTTGGCCGACTCGACGCAGGAATCTTCTCCGGACGAATCCAGCTCGGCGTCCATCGCGGCACAGACGCAATCGGCGGAGGAGAAGGACTTCGAGCGATACGTCTTCGCTTCCTTCCATGGAGGGGATGATGGCGGCCGGAACGGTGAGCAGATCTGGATCAGCGCGTCCAAGGGCAACGATCCGCTCAACTGGTACGAGCTGAATTACGACGCGGGAACGTCGGTGTCGCAGCCGATCCTGCAGACAGTGAACCCGCCCCAGGGCCAGATGGGGCTGCGCGACCCGTCCTTGATCCGTTCCGCCGACGGGGAGAGCTTCTACCTCCTGGCGACGGACCTGAAGACCTATCAGGACGGCCAGTCCTGGTCGTATCGCCAGTCCAAGGGCTCCCGCAACCTGGTGGTCTACGAATCGGACGACCTGGTGAATTGGTCCGAGCCGCGATTCATCAAGGTCGAGGACGACCACGCGGGCAACGTGTGGGCGCCGGAGGCCTTCTACGACGAGAGCACCGGCCAGTACATCGTGTTCTGGGCGTCGAACCTCTACCCCGACACGAACATCGATACGCGCAACACGTCGCAGATCTCCTACAACCGCATCCGGATGGCGACCACGACAGACTTCGTCACGTTCTCCGAGCCGACCACCTGGGTGAACCTCGACCGGTCGACCGGCCGACAGGGCTGGGGAATGATCGACTCCACGATGATCGCCACGGACGACAGGATCTACCGCCTGACGAAGGATGAGAACGGCTTCCGCGTCCTCCTGCAGTACATCGATTCCCTCGAGGACCTGCACGACACGTGGGGCGCACCGGAGACCACGCCTTACGCGGTGAACCGCAACCCCATCACGCCGCTCACCGAGAGCCCCAACGATTGGACCATGGTCGGCAACCCCAACGGATCGAGCAAGTGGCAGATCCCGGGTCTGACCGGCGGCAACCTCGAGGGTCCCCTCGTGTTCAAGGACAACGTCGAGGACATGTACTACGTGTTCATCGACTACGCCTCGGGCGGCGGCTACGTGGCCTGGCGCTCCGACTCCATGGACAAGGCGCCCAACGAGTGGGAGTACCTCGGCCAGTCCTGGTGCAACACAACGGGCCTCTCCCGTACGTGCGACGCGGAGTCGGAGACGTCGCCCTACTGGTCGCTGCCGGTCAGCCCCCGTCACGGATCGGTGCTCCCGGTCACGCTCGAGGAGTGGGAGGGAGTGATGTCCCACTACAACTCCCCGGTGCACGTGGAGGCGACTGTCGTCGACGCTGACGGCACGAGCGTCGCCGAAGACGAGTGGGTCAACGAAGTGCCCGAGCTGGAGGTGAACTGGACCGACTTCAACGGCACCGGCCTGGCACCCGCCTGGCTGCGCCTGGTCGAAGGCCACAACGGCGGCCCTCGAGTCGTCGCGGCCGACACCATCACATCGGGGATCGCCCAAGGCATGACCGTGCCGGTGAACGCCGTCGAGGGAACGAACTGGGCCCAGCTGGAGTATCGGGATGCGTCGCTGGGTGGCGATGCCGTCATGCTCTGGACCACGGATGTGGCCTACCAGCTGGACACCACCGCCCCAACCGTCGATGTCCAGGTGAACGGCTGGGATGTGGCGGTGTCGGCCACCGACCCCCTCCCTGCCAATGGCGCCGAGAACTCCGGCCTGGCGTCCTGCCAGTTCCAGGTCGGCGACGGACCCTGGGCGGAGTGCGCACCCACCACGACTCTCAGTCCCTCGAGGCTCGATCGCACTGTGGCCGTGCGGGCGATCGACAATGCCGGCAACGAGTCGAGCGAGACCGCGGTGGTGGAGGGAACGGGCCTCGACCTCACCGTGACGGTCGATTCCCGCTGCGTCGGCACGAAGGTCATGCAGGTCGTCACGGTGACGAACGGCGAGGACGTCCCCGTTTCGTCCACCGTCACCTCGCCCCACGGATCGCGGCCGGTCCCGTCGCTGGGCGCAGGCAAGAGCAGGTCGCAGGCGTTCGCGACGCGTCTCGAGAGCGTCCCCAGCGGCTCGGTCACGATCGAGGCCACGGCCACGATCGACGGTGAGTCGATCACGGTCGATGAGGTGGTCGAGTACGAGTCGTCCAGCTGCGGCTGAGGTCACTCGCTCAGAAAGAGGGGCGCGCCGCCGGATCGTTCGGCGGCGCGCCCCTCTTCGCTTTCTTCGCATCATGACCATCGCCGGTTGAGTGCCTGCCGATGCAGGCACCGGCACCGACACGGCACGACGTCGTGCGCGCGGGTCACTCCTCGGGTGCGAGCGAATCGAGAAGTCGCTCGGCGGCGGCTCGTCCGGACCGTGTGCGACCTGGCCGCCTCCGTGAGCAGCTCGTCGCGGTTGCCGGCGAAGTGCCGCACGTGGCCCCGCGCCATGCTTGCCACCTCGGCGATGCGGTCCAGAGTGGCCGGCGAAGCCGTGGGCGGCCATGCTGCGCAGCGCCGCCTCCACGATCTGGGGTCTCGCGTGGAAGCGTGACCCAGTTGGACGCTCGCTACCTGCTCGAGGCGGAGGACGGGTCGGCCATCGATGTGGTGAACCGCGGCTACTGGCGCGCCGACGACGCGGTGATCGAGCGCCTGATCGCCGGCGAGGACGTCGGGGAGGCGGACCTCTACTACCGCACCGCCTTCGTGTTCCAGACCGCGTCGCCCCGCCACGCCTGGCTCGCGGAGTCTCAGTTCATCGGCATGGCACGGCCCGAGCCCGGGCTGGTCTGCATCCGCGTCTTCCGCCTGAGGTAGCGAGGCGCACGCCGCGCGGCCGGCGAGCAGCGGCGGGACCACGGTCACCAGCGGCCACATTCGGGCGAGTAGGGCAGCGACGGTGCGATTCGGGGACAGGCTCCCGGATCGCCCTTCGCCCGCGTCGGAATCCTTCGCACCGCGGTGTTCGGTCGTTTCTCAGCCAGCATCCGCCCTGCTTTCCTAGACTGCGTAGTGCAAGGGGAGTACTCCGGCACGGTCGGCTCGTCACTACGGATGCACGTGCGCATCCCGGGTCACCGGTCCTCGATATCGAGGG
>DASUQB010000299.1:0-2826 GCA_036280835.1 Microbacterium sp.
GGCCGACGCGGTCACGTGGCTGATGCACCTCACGCCGGGCGGCGCGCTCGCCGATCTCGTCCGCCAGGGCTGGGAGGACGGCGGCCGCCTGCTGCCACCGATCGCCGGGCTGCTCGCGTGGACCGGCGTCGGTTACGAGATCAGCCGGCGGTGGTTGAAGTGGGAGCCGCGGAGGTAGACTCCCGGACTGGAGGGCATTGCGCGACGAGGCCACCGGCGGCGCCGTCTGACTTCCGTAGAACCGTTGATTTCGTTCTCGGAGGTGCCGGATGTCCGGCATAGCAGTCCCCCAAGCTCGTGACGACATCGAGCCCGCCCAGCACGAGACGGTCGACCGCCTCGTCACCGGCAGCGCGATGGTGCTCCCGTTCCTCGCCCTCGGCGTCGTCGTCTGGCAGTCGTGGGGAACCATGCTGCGGCTGACGGACGCCGTGCTGTTCGCCGTCTTCTATGTGGTCACGGCGCTGGGCGTGACCGTCGGCTACCACCGCCATCTCACGCACCGCAGCTTCAAGACCAAGCGGTGGGTACGCGCGGTCCTGTCCGTGTTCGGCTCGGCGGCCGTGGAAGGGCCTGTGATCTCCTGGGTCGCCGACCACCGCAAGCACCACGCCTTCAGCGACCAGGAAGGTGACCCGCACAGCCCGCACGTCGGCCACGGCGGCGGCTGGCGCGGCACGCTCGCGGGCCTGTTCCACGCGCACCTCGGCTGGCTGTTCGTACACGACCAGCGCGGCAAGCGCTCGCGCTACGCGCCCGACCTGCTCGAGGACCCCGCGCTGCGCTTCATCGACCGCACCTTCTTCCTGTGGGTGGCTGCCGGCTTGGTGCTGCCCTTCGCCATCGGCTACGCGCTCGGCGGGTCGCTCGCCGCCGGCCTGAGCGGGCTGGTGTGGGGCGGCCTCGTGCGCATGGCCGTGCTGCACCACGTGACGTTCTCGATCAACTCGCTGTGCCACACGTTCGGGCGCCGCCGGTTCGAGACCACCGACGAGTCGCGCAACCTCGCCTGGCTGGCGCTGCCGTCGATGGGGGAGGCCTGGCACAACAACCACCACGCGTTCCCGACCTCCGCCGCGCACGGGTTCCGCCCCTGGGAGATCGATCCGTCGGCGCTGCTGATCCGGAGCCTCGAGCGCACCGGGCTCGCCTGGGACGTCCAGCGCATCTCGCGCGAACGCCAAGCGCACCGCTACCCGTCGAAGACCTAAGGCTTGAGCAGGATCTTGATCGCGCCGTCCTGCTTCTTCTGGAACTGCTCGTAGGCCGCAGGCGCCTCGTCCAGGGGCACCGTATGCGTCGCGAAGCTCTCCGCGTCGAGCGGATCCCCGTCCATCAGCAGCGGCATGATGTCGTCGACCCAGCGCTTGACGTTGGCCTGACCCATGCGCACCTGGATCTGCTTGTCGAACAGGTTCAGCATCGGCATCGGATCCGCGGTGCCGCCGTAGACGCCGATGATCGAGAGGGTGCCGCCGCGGCGCACGATGTCGATCGCGGCGTGCAGCGCGCTGAGCCGGTCGACGCCGCCGTGCTCCATCACCTTCTCGCCGACTGCGTCGGGCAGCAGGCCGACGAGCTGGTGAGCGAGCTTGCCCGCGGGAGCGCCGTGCGCCTCCATCCCGACGGCGTCGATGACCGAGTCCGGCCCGCGGCCACCGGTCATCTCACGGAGCACGTCGGCGAGGTCGTCCTCATGGATGGCGAGATCGACGATCTCGATGCCGCGCGCGGCTTCCCGGGCCAGCCGCTCGGGCACGAGGTCGACGCCGATCACGCGGTGCCCGCGATGGTGCGCGATCCGCGAAGCCATCGCGCCGATCGGACCCAGACCGAGGATCACGACCGTGCCGCCCTCCGGGATGCCTGCGTACTCGACCGCCTGCCAGGCCGTGGGCAGGACGTCGGACAGGAGCACGAACCGCTCGTCGGGCGGGCCGTCGGGGACCTGGATCGTCGTGTTCTGCGCCTGCGGGACGCGCAGGAGCTCGGCCTGGCCGCCGGCCACGGCGCCGTAGAGCTTGGAGAAGCCGAACAGGGCGGCGCCCATGCCCTCCTCGCGGACCTGCGTCGTCTCGCACTGCGTGTACAGGTGCTGGTCGCACATGAAGCAATGGCCGCAGGAGATCTGGAACGGGATGACCACGCGATCTCCCACCGCGACGTTGGTCACCTGGGCGCCGACGGCCTCGACGACGCCCATCGGCTCGTGGCCGAGGATGTCGCCGTCGCGCATGAACGGGCCGAGCGTCTCGTAGAGATGCAGATCGGAACCGCAGATCCCAGAGGTGGTGATCCGCACGATCGCGTCCGTGGGTTCCTGGATCGTCGGGTCCGGAGCGGTGTCCACCCGCACGTCGCGCTTGCCATGCCACGTCACTGCCTTCATGCCGGTCTCCTCAGTGAATCTGCGTTCGGACCGCACTCCCCACCGGACTGCCCCGGCCGGGTGTCGCGGTCCGCGAAATGGCCACCGGTCCTGTGCGCGGTCCGGACCCTGACGCGCCGCGCGGGGATCAGCGGTGGCCGAGCCGGCGCGCGGTCTTGAGGCGTTCGTCGGCGGCGGCCGAGGCCCGCTCGAGCTCGCGCAAGCGCTCTACGCTCGTCTCGTGCGCGCCGTGCATCCGGGCCCGGTAGAGGCTGAGGCGGTCGCGGTGATAGCGCGCCTCGGCTTCGAGGTCGCTGAAGTCAGGCGGCGCCGCGACGGGCGGCGTGGGCTTGGCGGCACGGGGCAGCGGCGGGGCGGGCGGGGCGGATGGGCGGCGGCGCCAGGGAAGACGCATCAGCGACGGCTCGTGGGGGCGAGCACGACGATCGTGGCGTCGT
>DASUQB010000300.1:0-30057 GCA_036280835.1 Microbacterium sp.
GCGAAGGCGATCGTCGCGCGCCACTTCGCCGAGGGCGGCGCCGGTGCGGAGGAGCTGGCCCGCGAGGTCGTGCGGCTCTGCGACGAGCCGAGCGAGCTGCGCTTCGTCTACGACGCCGAGGCGACCCTGTGGAAGAAGATGCAGACCATCGCGCGGCGGGTCTACGGGGCGGACGACATCACCGCGTCGGGCGCGGTGCGGGCGCAGATCCGCCGGCTGCAGGATGCCGGGTACGGCCACTTCCCCGTCTGCGTGGCCAAGACGCAGTACTCATTCTCGACCGACCCGGCCCTGCGCGGGGCGCCGACGGGGCATCACGTCGACATCCGGGAGGTGCGGCTCGCGGCCGGTGCGGAGTTCGTGGTGCTCGTGTGCGGCGATGTGATGACGATGCCGGGCCTGCCGGTGAAGCCGGGCGCCGAGTCGATCGACGTCGACGACGACGGCCGCATCGTCGGTCTCTTCTGACGGCGCTCCCGGCCCGGTCGACACCGGCTTCCCGTGTCCCCGTCGGGCCGTTCCGGCCCTTATGGCGCGCAAGCGGGCATCGACGGGGTGAAGAGACCGCACGTGTGTGGGGGGCGTACAACGAGGGCGCCCTAGGAGCGACGGGGCCTTTGTGGGATCACGCCATGCGCCTTGGGCAAGGGTTGTGGAACTCCTACCATCGAAGGAGTTTCCCTTTCTCCCCCGCGATGTAAGGACCCCCCATGACCGACACCGTCGTCCGCTCCGAAAAGCCGTCCCGCAGCAAGCGCACCCCCGCCGGCGGTGCACCGGCAGCCCCCGCAACGCCGGAGGAGGCATCCGACGCCCGCATCGATGTCGACCGGGTCAACGACCTGCTGCTCGGCACGTGGGCCGAGACCCGCCGCGAGGCGCGCGAGATGCTCAAGGATCCGGCCTTCCACCGCGTGGACGGCCTCGGCATGGAGGAGCACCGCGAACGCGTGCTCACGCAGCTGCATCTGCTCGTCGAGCACGGCGGGGTGCACCGCGCCTTCCCCGAGGAGTACGGCGGGGAGGGGAACAACGGCGCCAACATCGCCGGCTTCGAGGAGCTCGTCGTCGCCGACCCCAGCCTGCAGATCAAGTCGGGCGTGCAGTGGGGCCTCTTCGGCTCGGCCGTGCTGCAGCTGGGCACGAAGGAGCACCACGACAAGTGGCTGCCGGGCATCATGAACATGGAGATCCCCGGCGCCTTCGCGATGACCGAGACCGGCCACGGCTCGGACGTCGCGGCCATCGGCACGACGGCCACGTACGACCCGGACACCGAGGAGTTCGTCATCCACACGCCCTTCCGCGGCGCGTGGAAGGACTACCTCGGCAACGCGGCGCTGCACGGCATCGCGGCCACCGTGTTCGCGCAGCTCATCACGAACGGCGTCAACCACGGCGTGCACTGCTTCTACGTGCCGCTGCGCGATGAGAACGGCGACTTCCTGCCGGGCATCGGCGGCGAGGACGACGGTCTCAAGGGCGGGCTCAACGGCATCGACAACGGTCGCCTGCACTTCGACAACGTCCGCGTCCCCCGCACGAACCTGCTCAACCGCTACGGCGACGTGGCCCCCGACGGAACCTACTCGAGCGAGATCAAGAGCGCGGGCCGCCGGTTCTTCACGATGCTCGGCACCCTCGTGCAGGGCCGCGTGTCGCTCGACGGCGCGGCCTCGTGGGCGTCGGCCCTCGGCCTGTACATCGCGATCACCTACGCCACCCAGCGCCGCCAGTTCGACTCGGGCGCCGGCACGAACGAGGTCGTGCTGCTCGACTACGGCAAGCACCAGCGACGCCTGCTGACGCGGCTCGCGTCCACCTACGCGCACATCTTCGCCCACGACGTCTTCCTGCAGAAGTTCGACGCGGTCTTCAGCGGCCAGGCCGACACGGATGCCGATCGCGAAGACCTCGAGACCCTGGCGGCGGCGCTCAAGCCGCTGTCGACCTGGCACGCGCTCGACACGCTGCAGGAGGCCCGCGAGGCCTGCGGCGGCGCCGGCTTCCTCTTCGAGAACCGGCTCGTCGGGCTGCGCGCCGACCTCGACATCTACGTGACCTTCGAGGGCGACAACAACGTGCTGCTGCAGCTCGTCGGCAAGCGGCTCCTCAGCGACTATGCGAAGCAGTTCAAGGGCGCGGACCCCAAGAAGCTCGTCGCCTACGCCGCAGGGCAGACCGCGGGCCACGTCTTCCACGGCTCGGGCCTGCGCCAGTTCGGCCAGGCGGTCAGCGACTTCGGCTCCACCGCCCGCTCCGTCGAGCGCGGCCTCCGGGCCGAGCAGCAGCACGAGCTGCTGACGGAGCGCGTGCAGCAGATGGTCGCCGACATCGCCGGGCGCCTCCGCCCCGCGGCGAAGCTGTCGAAGGAAGAGGCGGCCGCGGTCTTCAACGCCAATCAGTCCGAGCTCATCGAGGCGGCGCGCGCCCACGGCGAGCTGCTCCAGTGGGAGGCGTTCACGGATGCCGTGGACGCGATCGAGGATGCCGGCACCAAGCAGGTGCTGACCTGGCTGCGCGACCTCTTCGGCCTCGGGCTGATCGAGAAGCACCTCGCGTGGCACCTCATCAACGGGCGCCTCTCGACCCACCGCGCGGCCGCCGTCTCCAGCTACATCGATCGCCTCTGCCTGCGGCTGCGCCCGCACGCCCTGGACCTGGTGGATGCGTTCGGCTACGCGCCGGAGCACGTGCGCGCACCCATCGCCTCGGGCGCCGAGCAGGAGCGTCAGGACGAGGCACGCGCGCACTACGACGCGCTGCGCGCCGCGGGAGAGCTGCCCACCCCCGAGAAGCACATCAAGAAGTAGCGCACTCCGGCCTCGATGTCCCCTTCGGCCGCCACCTCGGCGAGGGAGGCGGGCGACGCGGGTCATGGGATGAAGCTCGTCGCGGAGAAGGGAAAGCGGACAGGCAGTGTCCGCGATGTCCGCGAGGCTGTTCACTAGTCTGAACAGTCGGAGGAACACGCATGTCCGTTGTCGAACGAAACGCCGCCGCCCAGAACGCCGCCCCCCACGCCGGCACCGCCCACGTCGCCGATTCGCACGAGGTCATCCGCGTCGTCGGCGCACGCGAGAACAACCTCAAGAACGTCAGCGTCGAGATCCCGAAGAGGCGCCTCACCGTCTTCACCGGAGTCAGCGGGTCGGGCAAGTCGTCCCTCGTCTTCAACACGATCGCCGCGGAGTCGCAGCGGCTCATCAACGAGAGCTATCCGACGTTCGTGCAGCAGTTCATGGCCACGCCGGACCGGCCGGAGGTGGACGCGCTCGAGAACCTCAGCGCGGCGATCCTCGTCGACCAGGAGCGGATGGGAGCCAACGCCCGCTCGACGGTCGGCACCGCCACCGACGTGCATGCGATGCTGCGCATCCTGTTCAGCCGCATCGGGCAGCCGCACGTCGGCTCGCCCCAAGCGTTCTCGTTCAACATCCCCTCCGTCAGCGGCAGCGGGGCCGTCACGGTGCAGCGCGGGTCGGGCAAGCCTCAGCGGGAGCACCGCACCTTCGAGCTGACGGGCGGCATGTGCCCGCGCTGCGAGGGCCTCGGCGAGGTGAACGACGTCGACCTCGACGAGCTGTTCGACAGCTCGAAGTCGCTCGCCGACGGCGCGATC
Organism: Microbacterium sp.; assembly: GCA_036280835.1. GTDB lineage: Bacteria > Actinomycetota > Actinomycetes > Actinomycetales > Microbacteriaceae > Microbacterium. The sequence continues at coordinate 3,623 of DASUQB010000300.1, forward strand.
ACCATCCCGGGCTACAACGTCGACGGCTGGATGGTGAAGGGCTTCACCGAGTCGGGGTTCCTCGACGCGAACAAGCCCATCAAGGACTTCACCGAGCGGGAGCGCCAGGACTTCCTCTACAAGGAGCCGACGAAGGTCAAGCTGCGCGACTTCAACATGACCTACGAGGGGCTCATCCCGAAGATCACCAAGAGCTTCCTGCAGAAGGACCGGGACGCCCTGCAGCCGCACATCCGCGCGTTCGTCGAGCGCGCGGTCAAGTTCACGGCCTGCCCCGACTGCCGCGGCACGCGCCTCAACGAGGGCGCCCGCTCGTCCAAGATCGGCGACGTCAACATCGCGGACGCCGCGGCGATGCAGATCAGCGACCTCGCCGCGTGGCTGCGGACCGTCGAGAACCCCGAGGTGGCTCCCCTCATGCGGGGTCTCCGCGACACGATCGACTCCTTCGTCGACATCGGCCTCGGGTACCTCTCGCTCGACCGGGCGAGCGGCACGCTCTCGGGCGGCGAGGCGCAGCGCACGAAGATGATCCGGCACCTCGGCTCGAGCCTCACCGACATCACCTACGTGTTCGACGAGCCGACGGCCGGCCTGCACCCGCACGACATCGAGCGCATGAACGCTCTGCTCCGGCTGCTGCGCGACAAGGGCAACACCGTGCTCGTCGTCGAGCACAAACCCGAGGTCATCGGGATCGCCGACCACGTCGTCGACCTCGGCCCGGGCGCCGGCCGGCATGGGGGGCAGATCACCTTCACGGGCGATGTCGCCGCGCTCCGGGCCTCCGGCACGCTGACGGGTCGCCACTTCGACCACCGGGCGCAGCTGAAGCCGTCGGTGCGCTCGCCGAAGGGGCACCTCGAGATCCGCGGGGCGACGCAGCACAACCTGAAGAGCGTCGACGTCGACGTCCCGCTCGGCATCCTCACCGTCGTCACGGGAGTCGCCGGCTCGGGCAAGTCATCGCTCATCCACGGCAACGTGCCCGCCTTCGAGGACGTCGTGATCGTCGACCAGTCGGCGATCAAGGGGTCGCGGCGCAGCAGCCCGGCCACCTACACCGGCCTGCTCGACGGCATCCGCGCGGCGTTCGCGAAGGCGAACGGGGTGAAGCCGGCCTTCTTCAGCGCGAACTCCGAGGGTGCGTGCCCGGCGTGCAAGGGACTCGGCGTCATCATCACCGAGCTCGGCTTCGCCTCCACGGTCGAGACGCTCTGCGAGGTGTGCGAGGGCACCGGCTTCTCCGACGAGGCGCTCGGCTACCTCCTCGACGGCAAGAACATCGCCGAGGTGCTCGGGATGTCGGTGGCCGAGGCATCCGAGTTCTTCGACGCGTCGTCGGTGAAGGGACCCGCGAAGACGATGCTCGCCCGCCTGAGCGACGTGGGTCTCGGCTACATCACGCTCGGGCAGGCCCTCAACAGCCTGTCCGGCGGGGAGCGCCAGCGCCTCAAGCTCGCGATCAGCATGGCGAAGAAGGGCGCGATCTACGTGCTCGACGAGCCGACCACCGGACTGCACCTGGCCGATGTCGACAACCTGCTGGCGATGCTCGACCGGCTCGTGGACGCCGGCAACAGCGTCATCGTCATCGAGCACCACCAGGCCGTCATGGCGCATGCCGATTGGATCATAGACCTCGGACCGGGCGCCGGCCACGACGGCGGCACGATCGTGTTCGAGGGGGCGCCGGCCGCCCTCGTCGAGAACGGGAAGACGCTGACCGCGACGCACCTGCGGCAGTACGTCGGGGCGGAATAGGGCCGGAGAGGGGCCGAATCGGCGAAGTTGGCCCGTTCGCACCCCCGGGTTAGGGTGGCATGTCCACACTTTCCTTGAGTGCGCGCTCGCCAGGCATCCACGTCGGGTGAGACCCGACGCCACGCAACCCCCATTGCCCGGGAGAGGCCGAGTCCCCTATGAAGTCGTTTGCGTGGCTTCGCGCGCACCGCCGCGCCCTCTCCTCGGCGTCCGTTGTCACCGTCTCGGCCATCGCCATCACCACGATGGCGTTCGTCTACGAGGGCTTCCCGACGACCGAGGTCGACCTCCACGACGGCGGCGTCTGGGTGACGAAGAAGCAGAGCCTGCTCGTCGGCCACTTCAACCACGAGTCGCGCGTGCTCGACGGCGGTCTGCGCACGACCTCCGACGACTACGACGTGCTGCAGGCCGGCACGACGGTGCTCGTCGTCGATGACGCCAACTCGACGGTCGCGAGCGTGGACCCCGCGATGGTGAGCATGACGGATGCCGCCGGCGTGCCCGGCGACGCGAAGGTCGTGCTCGGCGCCGAGACGGTGGCCGTGCTCGACCGCGCCTCGGGCGACCTGTGGGTCGTTCCCGCCGAGGGCATCGGCTCGTTCCAGGTGGAGGGCACCGACCCCCTCGCCGAGCTCGGCAAGGGCGCCGACGTCACGGTCGGCGTCGACGGGACGGTGCACGCCGTCTCGACCGCGAACAGCGAGCTCGTCACCGTCGCCGTCGATGCCGACGGCGCCCCCGGGGAGCCCACCACCAGCGGCATCGAGGGCCTCGACGAGAGTTCGAAGGCGACCATCACGGCGGTCGGGACCACAGCAGTGGTGCTGGATGCCGGCAGCTCGACGCTGATCTCCTCCGGTGGCCTGCGCGCCGAGGTGGACGGCGGCGCGACGGCCGTGCTGCAGCATCCGTCGGCAGAAGCGGATGCCGTGACCCTCGCTACCGCGACAGAGCTCGTCCGCGTGCCGCTCGGCGGCGGCGACGCGTCGACGGTCGGCGCCGGCGGCGGTCAGGGCTCGGCGGCGGCTCCCGTGTTCCTCAAGGGCTGCGCCTACTCCGCCTGGTCGGGGTCCCTCCGGTTCGTGCGCGACTGCGCCGGCGACCGCGACGACCTCGAGGTGGCCATCGAGGGCGCGGACGCGACATCCGAGATGCAGTTCCGGGTCAACCGCGACGTCGTCGTGCTGAACGACGTCATCGGCGGCGCCGCCTGGATGGCGAGCGACAGCATGCAGCGGGTCGACAACTGGAACGACCTCACCCCGCCCGAGGGCGAGGCCGAGGAGGATGACGAGACCACCGAGGAGACCGTCGAGACGACCCTGCCCGAGCGCGGCGAGGAGAACACGGTCCCGATCGCCACCGACGACGATTTCGGCGTGCGGCCGGGTCGCACCACGGTGCTGCCCGTGCTCGACAACGACACCGACGCCGACGGCGACGTGCTGACGGCGACGCTGCCGGACGGCGACCCGGCGCTCGGAACGGTGCAGCCCATCCACAACGGCGCGGCCCTGCAGATCGCCGTCCCCGAGAACGCGAACGGCGGCGACGCCTTCACCTACAAGATCGACGACGGCCGCGGCGGCACCGACACCGGCACCGTGCGCCTCGACGTGCACGGGTGGGAGCAGAACGCCGGGCCGAAGCAGAACCGCATCACCAACGTGACGGTCGAGGCCGGCGGCGTCGTCTCGTACAACGTGCTGCCCGACTGGATCGACCCCGACGGCGACGACGTCTTCCTCAAGTCGGTCGTGCCCGCCGAGGGCGACGAGGCCGACTTCACCTCCGACGGCCGCATCACCTACCGCGCGCTCGGGGCCACCCAGGGACGCAAGGACGTCGAGATCGTCGTGTCGGACGGCACCAAGGACACCTCCGGCATCGTGCGCTTCGACGTGCGGCCGCTCGGTTCGACCCTGCCCGTCACCAACGCCGACCACGTCGTCGTGCTGGCGGGGCAGACGGCCACCGTCGCGCCGCTGGCGAACGACACGTCCTCCGGCCGTGAGGCGCTCCGTCTGACCCGCGTCGACGAGGTCGCCGGCGCCACCGTCGTGCCCGACTTCGCGAACAAGACCTTCTCCTTCACCTCGGCGGCGCCTGGCGTGTACTACGTGCAGTACCTCGTGTCGGCCGGGGCGAACTCCGTGCCGGGCATCGTCCGCGTCGACGTGCTCCCCGAGGCCGACACGAGCCTCCCGCCGGTCGCCGTGCGCGACGTGGCCCTGCTGCCGAGCGGCGGCGAGGTGCTCGTGAACGTGCTGGCGAACGACTCCGACCCGGGCGGCGGCATCCTCGTGGTGCAGTCGGTGACCGTCGAGCCGGCATCCGGCATCTCGGTCTCGGTGCTGGGCCACGAGACCCTGCGCATCGGCGACCAGTCCGCCCTCGACCGCCAGGTGCGCGTCACGTACCGCGTCTCGAACGGCTCGCAGACCTCCGACGGCGAGGTCGTCGTCATCCCCGTGCCCGCGCCGGCGCAGCTGCGCCCGCCGGTCGCCAACGACGACCAGGTCATCGTGCGCGCGGGCGACGTCGTGACCATCCCGGTGCTCGAGAACGATTACCACCCCAACGGCGACACCATCCACGTCGCACCCGATCTGATCCCGCCGCTCGTGGAACCGGCGGACGGCGACCTGTTCGTGTCGCAGGACACCCTGCGCTTCAAGGCCGGGACCGAGCCGAAGACCGTGTACGCGACCTACGAGGCCGTCGACAGCACGGGTCAGAAGGACGCCGGCTACGTCACGATCCAGGTGCTGCCGGTCGACCTCGAGACGAACACCGCCCCGCGGCCCCGCGACATCACCTCGCGCGCGCTCAGCGGCTCGCAGGTGCGCATCCCGATCCCGCTCGACGGCATCGACCCCGACGGCGACTCGGTCGAGCTCGTCGGCATCGCCAGCGCGCCCGCGAAGGGCCGCATCGTCGAGACGGGCTCGAATTACCTGCTGTACGAGGCGTTCGACGAGTCGTCGGGGGTGGATGCCTTCACCTACCGGGTGCGCGATGCCCTGGGCAAGGAGGGCACGGCGCCGATCCGCGTCGGCATCGCGCCCGGAGAGTCGGCAAACCAGGCGCCCTACGCCGTCAAGGACTCCGTCATCATGCGGCCCGGCCGCGAGGTCGCGGTTCCGGTGCTCGCCAACGACTCCGACCCCGAGGGCGACAACCCCGCGCTCGTGCGCAAGGGGCTCGTGCTGCCCGACGTCGACGGCCTCAAGGCCGAGGTGCAGGGCGACCGCGTCGTCGTCACCTCGCCCGACGAGCCCGTCGAGACGTCGCTGCAGTACACGATCATCGACTCGCGCGGCGCCACCGCCATGGCCGTGCTGCAGGTGACCGTCGCCGAGGACGTCCCGCTGCAGCGGCCGATCGCGCGCGATGACCGTGTGCGCGCCGAGGACGTCACGGAGGACCTCAGCGTCGACGTGGAGGTGCTCGCGAACGACGAGGACCCCGACGGCACGACGAGCGGCCTCACCGTGTCGGCGGGCCAGGGCGCGCGGGTGCTCGGCGACGGAACGGTGCGCGTCGCGCTGACCGACGTCGCCCAGCTCATCACGTACACGATCACCGACCGCGACGACCTGACGGCATCCGCGTTCCTGCGCGTGCCCGCCACGAGCGAGCTCCGCCCGACCCTCACCTCGACCGAGGGCATCGAGGTGCGCAGCGGCGAGACCGTCGACATCCCGCTCGAGGACCACGTATCGGCCGCCGGCGGCGCCAAGGTCGTCGTCACGGAGGCCGCCAAGGTCACCGCGGTGCACGGCGACGGGTCGTCGCTCGTGAAGGACCAGACGACCCTGGTCTACACCTCGGAGAAGGGCTACTACGGCCAGGACGCGATCACGTTCGAGGTCACCGACGGCACGGGGCCCGATGACCCCGCGGGCCGCAAGGCCACGCTGACCCTTCCCGTCACCGTGCTGCCGCCCGAGAACCAGCAGCCCGTCTTCGTGAACGGCCAGATGGATGTCGCACCCGGCGAGGATGCGACGAACCTCGACCTCGCCGCGCTCACGACCGACCCGGACCCCGCTGATGCGGACAAGATCCGGTACACGATCATCGACGGGTCGCCGGAGGGCATGTCGGCGCGCATCGACGGGCAGACGCTGCAGGTCAGCGCCGACGCGGGCACGCCGAAGGGCACGACCGAGACCGTCAAGGTGCGGATCGACGACGGCACCACCGACGCCGTCGAGGGTGCGGTCACCGTGCGGGTCACGGCATCCACCCGCCCCCCGGCCACCGCGAACGACGACATCGTGGCCGAGGCCCCTCAGGGCAAGACCGTCACCGTTCCGGTGCTGGCCAACGACTTCAACCCGTTCCCCGAGACCCCGCTGAAGGTGGTGACGGCGGTCACCGAGACCGGGGAGGGAACGGTCGACGTGTCCGGCAGCGACGTGAAGGTCACGCCCGGCGCGGACTTCTTCGGCACGATGGTCGTGCGCTACCGCATTCAGGACGCGACGAAGGACGCCGACCGCGAGGTCGAGGGCCGCATCCGCCTGACGGTGCAGGGCCGGCCCGATGCTCCGGGCACGCCGTCCGTGTCGAGCGTGCAGGACCGCACGGTCGTGCTGTCGTGGACGCCTCCCGCCAACAACGGCGCCGACATCACGTCGTACACGGTGAGCTCGCTGGCCGGCGGCTACTCGAAGACGTGCGCGTCGACGACGTGCACGCTCGATGGGCTGACCAACAACGTCGAGTACAACTTCACCGTGATCGCGACGAACCGCGTCGGCGAGTCGGACCCGTCGGCGCCGTCGGAGACGGCGCGACCGGACGCGCGCCCCGACACCCCGCAGCCGCCGACGCTCGCCTTCGGCGACCGCAGCCTGCAGGTGGCGTGGGTGACGCCCACGACGCCGGGTTCGCCCGTCGAGTCGTTCAACCTCGAGATCTCTCCGGCGCCGCCCTCGGGCATCGTCCAGAAGACAGGCGTCACGGGCAACTCGATGACGTGGGACGGGCTCGAGAACGGCGTGAACTACCAGGTGCGCGTGCAGGCGGTGAACCGGGCCCCCGAGCCGTCGAGCTGGAGCGCGTACTCCGCCGGCATGGTTCCCGCGCGGGCTCCCGAGGCCCCGGGTGCGCCCTCGACCACCCGCCTCGCGCCCGTCGGCTCGCAGGCGCAGATGGAGGTCGCCTGGAACGCGCCTGCCAACAACGGCGACGCGATCTCGGGGTATTCCCTCAAGGTCTTCCGCGGCGGCGGGCTCGTCAACACCGTGCCCGTGCCGGCCGGCCAGACGCGCCAGGCGCTCGCGATCGACCCGTCCACGGCCGACTACACGTTCACCGTCGCCGCCTCGAACAAGGCCGGCTGGGGCGCCGACAGCGCCCCATCGGCCCCGCGCCGCGCGTTCGTCGCACCCGGCGCGCCGACGAACGTGTCGGCATCCACGCCCAGCAACAACAGCCGCATCGTGGTGTCGTACACGCCGGCGCCCGGCAACGGCGCGAACGCGAACGAGGTCAGGTACGAGTACAACGTCGGCGGCGGCTGGCGCAGCGACTGGGACGGCACGACGATCGTCAACGGCATCAGCAACAACAACACGTACCAGGTGACCCTGCGCGCGTACACCGCCCTCGACGGCGTGCGCTACGACGGGCCGGCCTCGGCGCCGTCGAACGCCGCCGCGCCGTATGGCCCGATCAACCAGCCGGGTGCCAGGGCGACGCAGTTCGGGCAGGCGATCGCCTATAACTGGACCGCGCCCGCGCCCAACGGGCGGGCGATCACCAAGATGGAGATCCGGTTCGACGGGGGCAACTGGCAGAACGTCGAGCTGAATGGCAGCACGAGCCGCAACTACGGCTACAGCGAGACGCACACGATCGACGTGCGGGCGACGGATGCGGCCGGTCAGACATCGACGAATTCCGCCTCCGCACGCACGGTCGACCGCCCGCAAGCGCGGGCATGGACCTCCGCCGGGCCGAATTCGGGCAACTGCTCACCGGTTGTCTGCTACTTCCTGCGCCTTAATGTCGAGAACTTCCCGGCGGGCAGCTACACGGTGCACTGCCTGGAGGACGGCCAGCGCTTCGCCGGTGGCGGTACGCGGAACATCCCGGCGAACGGATCCGTCGACCTCGGCTGCTGGCACGGCGGCTACAACAGCCGGTACGCCCTCTCCGTCGAGATCGTCGGATGGGGCAATGCCGTAGCCACTCGGTGGGACTAGCCCGCGCCACCTCTCCCTCGCCCGCGGATACGCACACATCGAAGAAGGAAATCGAACACTCATGACAATGTCCCCCGAACAGGCCGCGTGGTTCCACGGCACCTTCACCCGCCTGGTCGACAACGTCGACAAGGCGGTGCTCGGCAAGCGCGAGGTCGTGGGCCTCGTGCTCGCCGCCATGCTGGCCGAGGGTCACGTGCTGCTGGAGGACGCTCCGGGCACCGGGAAGACGAGCCTGGCCAAGGCCCTCGCGGCCACGGTGCAGGGCACGAGCCAGCGCATCCAGTTCACGCCCGACCTGCTGCCCTCCGACGTCACCGGCGTCACGATTTACGACCAGGCTGCACACAAGTTCGAGTTCCACCGCGGCCCGATCTTCGCCTCCATCGTGCTGGCAGACGAGATCAACCGCGCCTCGCCGAAGACGCAGTCGGCGCTCCTCGAGGTCATGGAGGAGTCGCGGGTCACCGTCGACGGCGTCACGCACGACGTGGGCCGTCCCTTCCTCGTGATCGCGACGCAGAACCCGATCGAGCAGGCGGGCACCTACAAGCTGCCCGAGGCCCAGCTCGACCGCTTCCTGCTGAAGACCTCGATCGGCTACCCCGACCTCGCGGTCGCCGAGCGCATCCTGGCCGGCTCCGCCGACCGGAACCCGTCGGCGAGCCTGTCGGCGATCATCACGACCGGCGCGGTGGCCGACATGGCCGACCTCGCCGCGACCGTGCACACCGAGTCCGCCGTGCTGCGCTACACCGCCCAGCTCGCCGAGGCCACGCGCAACGACCCCGCCACCCGCGTCGGCGTCTCGGTGCGCGGGTCGCTCGCCATGGTGCGCATGGCCAAGGTCTGGGCGGCCGCGCAGGGACGTCACTTCGTCATCCCCGAGGACATCAAGGCCCTCGCCGCTCCCGTCTGGACGCACCGCCTCGTGCTCGACCCCGAGGCCGAGTTCTCCGGCACCACCGCATCGACCGTGCTGTCGCGCGTGCTCGATGACGTCGCGGCGCCGCAGGCGAGGTCCGCCGCCTGATGACGACGGAAGCACTCGCGCCGGCGGGACAGGAGCGGTGGCAGGACTCTGTCGCGGACGCCTCCTCCCGCGTGCTCCGGCGCGCTCGCGCCGTGGCGCGCGTGGCCCGCCCGGCCTCCTGGGTGCTTCTCGCCGCCGCCGCCGTGCTCTGGATCGCGGGTCAGGGGCTCGGCTGGTGGGAGCTGACGGTCGCCGCCGTCGTGCTCACCGTCACCCTCCTGATCTGCGCGATCTTCCTGTTCGGGCGCACGGCCTACGAGGTCGGCCTCGATCTCACCCGCACGCACGTCGTGGTGGGGGAGCGCGCCGTCGGCGCGCTCTCGCTCTCGAACACGTCGCGGCGCGCCATCCTGCCCTCGCGCGTGATCCTCCCCGTCGGCAGCGGGCGCGGGGTCTTCGCCGTGCCCCGCCTTCCCGCGGGCACCGAGCACGAGGAGCTCTTCGCGATCCCGACCCAGAAGCGCGGCATCCTGCCCGTCGGGCCGGTCAGCGTCGTGCGGGGCGACCCGCTCGGCCTCTTCGAGCGCGTGCACAGCCGCAACGACCCCGTCGACCTGTACGTGCACCCGAAGACGGTGCTGTTCGAGGGCCAGTCGCTGGGCTTCCTGCGCGACCTCGAGGGGCTGCCCGCCGCCGACCTCTCCCGCGACGACGTGTCATTCCACGCCCTGCGCACCTACCAGCCGGGCGATGACCTGCGGCACGTGCACTGGAAGTCCACCGCCCGCACGGGCGATGTCATGGTGCGCCAGTACGAGGAGACGCGCCGCTCGCACTTCGTGATCGGCCTGTCCACGAACGGCGGCGACTACCGCGACGCCGACGAGTTCGAGCTCGCCATCTCCGCAGCGGGCTCCCTCGGCCTCCGCGCCCTCCGCGACTCGCAGCGGGTCGATCTGCGGGTGCACGGGCGCGCGCTGCCCTCTGCGACGGGCAAGCGCCTGCTCGACTCGCTCGCCGGTGTCGAGCACTCGCGTCCGCGCGACGGCGGGCTCGTCGAGCTCGCCGGGGTCGTCTCGGCCACAATACCGCTCGCGAGCGTCGTCGTGCTGGTCTGCGGCAGCACCGTGCGCTCGGAGCAGCTGCGGCTCGCGTGCTCGCGCCTCCCCTACGGCGCCCGGGTGCTCGCCGTCGTCACCGAGACGGGTGCGACCCCGTCGCTCCGCCGCATCGGCGAGGCGAACGTCGTCACCGTGGGCACCCTCGACCAGCTGCCCGGTGCGCTCCGCAAGGTGCTCGCATGACCGCGCAGACGCTGCCCCCGCGCCGGTGGGCGCTCGACCTCGGAGCCTCGGCCGCCCTGCTCGCGGTGCCGATCGTCGGCTTCGGCCCCACGTTCGACGGGCCCGCCTACCTCGGCGCCGCCGTCGGCGGTGCGGTGCTCGGGCTCGGCATCGCGGCGCTCGCCGCCTGGCGGCGCTGGGGACTGCTCCTCGTCGCCGCGCTGACCGCCGCGGCCTACTTCGTCTTCGGTGGGGCGCTCGCTCTGCCGCACACCACGATCGCCGGCGTGATCCCGACGATCGACACGCTCCGTCTGCTCGCGGGGGGCGTCATCACGTCGTGGAAGCAGCTGCTGACCACCGTGGCGCCGGTCGCGGCATCCGACGGTCACCTTCTCGTGCCGTTCCTGCTCTCGCTCGTCGCCTCCGTCGCGACGGCGAGCATCGCCCTGCGGGCGGCGCACCCGGCGTGGGCGCTGCTGCCCGCCGCCGGCTTCCTCGCGGTGCAGATCGCGTTCGGGATGTCGCAGCCGGCCGCGCCGGTGCTGCAGGGACTCGTCTTCGCGGTCGTCGCAACGGTGTGGCTCGCGGTGCGGCAGGCCTGGGCGCCGTCCCAGGGTGCCGTCGCGGTGGGCGAGGAGACCGGGGCGCCGAAGGGCATGGTGCTCCGTCGCGTTCTCGCGGGTGCCGGCGTCATCGCGATCGCCGCGGGGGCCGGGGTGGCGACGAGCGCGTTCGCCGCTCCGAATGCGCCCCGCTATGTGCTGCGCGACGTCATCATCCCGCCGTTCGACATCCGGCAGTATCCGAGCCCGCTCCAGTCGTTCCGCGCCTACGTGCGCGACGACGCAGAGAAGACGCTCTTCACCGTCTCGGGCCTCCCCGAGGGCGCGCGCGTGCGTCTCGGAACGATGGATGCCTACAACGGCATGGTCTACAACGTCTCCGACGAGGGGGCGGGCTCGTCCAGCGCCTTCACGCAGATCCGCTCGAACATGTCGGCGGACGCCGAGGGCACTCCCGCGACGCTCCGCGTCGAGGTGGGCGGGCTCGGAGGCGTGTGGCTGCCGGATGCCGGTGCCGTCACGAGCATCGAGTTCGAAGGCGACCGCGCCGAGGAGCTGCGCCGGGCGGCGCACTACAACGAGGGCACCGGCACGGCCGTCGTCACGGCACGCCTTCGCGAGGACGACGCGTACACCGTGCAGACCCTGCTTCCCACGGAGCGCAGCGACGAGAGCCTCGAGGGAGTGCCCTTCGCCCCGCTCGCGATGCCCGACCGCGACGACGTGCCCGTCGAGCTCGCCGACATGGCATCCAAGGCGGTGGCCGAGGCGACCACGCCGATCGAGCAGGTGCGGGCGCTCGAGACCATGCTCTCCGAGGGAGGGTTCTTCAGCCACGGGCTCGAGGGTCAGGCGCTCTCGCGCGCCGGCCACGGCGCGGAGCGCATCGCCACCCTGATCGGCGGCCAGCAGATGGTCGGCGACGACGAGCAGTACGCGGTGACGATGGCCCTGATGGCCGGCGAGCTCGGCATCCCGGCCCGCGTCGTGATGGGCTTCTACCCGGAGGAGGACCAGGCGCAGAACGGCGTGTTCGCCGCCAACGGCAACTCGCTGCACGCGTGGGTCGAGGTCGCGTTCGCGGGCGTCGGCTGGCTGCCGTTCGACCCCACTCCTCCCGAGGACCAGATCCCGAACGACCAGACCACCAAGCCGAAGGCAGACCCGAAGCCGCAGGTGCTGCAGCCACCGCCGCCCGTGCAGGAGCCCGTCGACCTGCCGCCGACGGTGCCGGAGGACCGCGAGGGCGAGGACGAGGAGAACCCGGCCGGCGCCATCATCGGCCTGATCCTGGCGATCGGCGGCATCTCGCTCATCGTGCTCGCCGTGCTCGCGGCGCCGTTCATCGTGATCGCGGCGCTGAAGGCCAAGCGTCGCCGCGAGCGGCTCGCGGCCGAACGCGCCGCCGACCGCATCAGCGGGGGCTGGGACGAGCTCGTCGACCGCGCCGTCGACTTCGGGACCCCGGTTCGTCCGGGTGCCACCAGGACCGAAGACGCGGATGCCGTGGGCACGGCCTTCGAGGAGCCCCGGGTCGCGACCCTCGCCCGTCGCGCGGACGTCGAGGTGTTCGGGCCCACGGAGCCCACGAAGCACGACATCGAGGAGTTCTGGCGCCAGGTCGATGAGATCGTCGACCGGATGCGCGAACGCTCCACCTTCTGGGAGCGCGTGCGCGCGGGCGTCAGCGTGCGCTCGCTGCTGGCCGGAACGCGCTTCGCCCTGCGGCCGCGGCGGGCGCGGTCCGCGCCGCACGCGGCGACGGAGCCGGAGGCACCCGCCGACGGCGAGGCCGTCGCACCCGGGAAGAGCAGCGCCCGCAAGAAGACCGGCGGTCCCGAGAAGGCCCGCACCCGCAGGGATGCCTTCGCGTCCGATGACGCCGGCACCCCCGGGAAGGGTGACGCCCGATGACCGCCGCTCCCCTCGGCCGCCGAGCCGCCGCCTACGCCATCGACGTGGCGATCGCCGTTCTCGTGCTGCTGATCGGCGCGGGCGCCGGCTGGGCGCTCGCCGCGGCGATCGGGTCGGCGCTGTTCATCATCCCGTCGGTCGCCTGGCTGTTCGGCCTCGCCTGGGCCCTCGTCTACACCGCCCTGCAGGGCGGTCGCGGCTCGATCGGCATGCGCCTCAGGGGAATCCGGCTGCAGCGCGCCGGGACCGGTGCCCGCCTCGGGTTCGGGCGCGCGCTGCTGCGCAACGTCGTGTGGGGGCTCGCCACGTCGATCCTCGTCGGGTACTTCACGCCGCTCTTCGACTCGAGCGGGCGGTTCCAGGGCTGGCACGACAAGGCCTCCGACGCCCTGATGATCGATGATCGTGCGCCTGCGCCGGAGCCGGCCCCGGAGCCCGAGGCCGTCCGCGAAGCGCCCGCGCCGATCCTCCAGGCGCCGAGCTTCGACCGGCTCCCGCCGGCGCCCGTCGGCGGCTTCGCCCCGTCGACGGAGCCCGACCCCGCGGCCTCGCCCGCCCCCGCGCGCCCGTCGGCCGTTGCGCCGGTGCCGGCCGAGGGCGCGATGATCGCGAGCGTGCCGGGGATCACACCCCGCCCCGCCGCGCCCTCCGCTTCCTCCCCGGCGCCGGCCGCCCCGCTCGCGGAGCCGGCCGGAGCGTCGCGCACGGCTGCCCCGGCAGCCGCCGCCGTGCCGCCGACCGCCCGCCCGGCCGCCCGCCCGGCCGCGGCATCCGACCAGCTCTCCGAGACCCGCGTCACCCGCGACCCCCACGCGATCGTGCTCATCTGGGACGACGGCACCCGCCACACGGTGGGCCGGCGCACGCTCTTCGGCCGGAACCCGTCTCCGGAGGAGGGGGCGGCGACCGTCGCGGTCCGCGACGAGACGCTGTCGCTCTCGAAGACCCATGTCGAGGTGGATGTCGGCGCCGACGGCGCGTGGATCATCGACCGGCACTCCACGAACGGCGTCACGATCGTTCGGGCGGGCCGGCGCATCCCGTGCGTCCCCGGCAGGCGCGAGCCGCTGCACGCGGGCGACGCACTCGAGATCGGCGACCGCGTCGTCACGCTCGGAGGCCTGTCGTGACCGGCCCGCTGACCGTCGCCTTCGGCGCCGCGACCGACACGGGCCTGCGCCGCACCCTCAACGAGGACTCGTTCCTCGCCATCGCCCCCCTGTTCCTCGTCGCCGACGGGATGGGCGGGCACGAGGCCGGCGAGCTGGCCAGCGCCACCGTGATCGCCGAGTTCGAGCTGCTCGCCGGACGTCCGAGCCTCGACGTGACCGACGTGCGCGGCGCGCTCGCCCGCGCGCGGGAAGCCGTCGAGGCGCTGCCGGTGACCGGCGCGGGGGCCGGCACGACCCTCAGCGGGGTCGTGATCGCGGATGTCGGCGGCGACGCCTACTGGCTCACCCTCAATGTCGGCGACTCCCGCACCTACCGTCTCAGCGAGGGCGCGTTCGAGCAGATCAGCGTCGACCACTCCGTCGTGCAGGAGCTGCTCGACAGCGGCGAGCTGGCTCCGGGCGACGCGGCGAAGGATGCGCGGCGCAACGTCATCACCCGCGCGATCGGCGCCGGCAGCGACTCGGAGCCGGACTTCTGGATGATTCCGGTCGAGGAGTCCGACCGCATCCTGGTGTGCTCGGACGGGCTGTCGGGAGAGCTCGATCCCGCCCGCATCCTCGATATTCTGCGGGCGGAGACCGATCCCCAGGCCGCGGCCACCCGTCTCGTGCACGAGGCGGTGCTGCGCGGGGGCCGTGACAACATCACCGCGATCGTCGTCGACGCACTGGCCGTCTCGTCCCGCGGCGGCCGCGATACGGTTCCCGTGGCCCCCGCGGAGGACCACGTCGACGGCGACACCCGCCCGCGCGAGCCCGTGCAAGGAGGACGCTGATGCGTGAGGCCACCTACGTTCCCGGAGAGTGGTGCCTGATCGTCGCGGAGGGCGGCTTCGCCGCGCTGCAGGGCGATCTTCCGGCCGACCTCGTCACCCGCATCTGGGAGCGCCTCGGCCGCGGCAACGGCCTGAGCCCCGTGCTCGAAGCACTGACCGGTGCGTTCGGCACATCGCTCGCGGCCATCCCGCCCTTCGCCGTCGCCCTGACCGAGGGCACGTCGCTGCGCCTCGCGGTGCGCGGCGACATCACCGCGCACGTCACGGGGGCGAGCATCGCCGACACGGTGAGCGGTGCGGGGGTCACGACGTGGAGCGAGCGCGTGCTGCCGGACGCGCGCTCGATCGATCTCGTGCTTCCGGGCCCGTCGACGACGGATGCCTCGTACCCCGTCGCCGACGGCGTCGTCTTCGCCTCGCGGCTCCGGGTCGACCTCGATCCCGCCGCTTCTTCCGCGGCCTCGGCAGGCTCGGCCGCGGCCTCGGCAGGCTCGGCCACGGTCGCCGAGCCCGTCGAGGCGCCGCCGGCCGCCGCGACCCCCGCCGCCGCGCGTGCAGCGACTCCGGCCCCGGCCGCCGGCCTTTCCCCGGCCGCCCTTTCCCCAGCCGCCGAGCCCGAGGACGCGTCGAAGCCGTCCGAGCCCCCCACCGTCGCGTCGTCCATCCCCGTCATCGCGCCGCAGACCGTGCCACCCCTCGCCCCGCCGCCCCCGGCGCTCGAGCTTCGCGGTGCCCCCGAGACCTCCGAGCCCGCGACCGAGATCATCGACTCGATCGACGTGCAGGCCGCCGCCGACGGCGAGACCCTGCTGCCCGTCGAGTCGACGATCGGGCCGTCGTCCGGTCCGATCAGCGAGTACGACCACCTCTGGGGGGCGACGATCGCACGGCCCATCGAGGAGGCCGCCGTCCGGCCGCCCGAGAGCGAGACCCCGCTCCACACCGAGGCCCCCGCAGCCGCGCAGGCCCCCTCGGCACAGGCGCCCGCGGGGGACCACGACGGCGAGACGATCTCCGTCGCGCAGGCCCGGGCGATGCGCGCCGCCACGTCCGACCCGCCGGCGGCCGAGCCGCCCGTCACCGCGCTGCTGAAGACCCCGCAGCTCGGGCGCATCCACCTGTCCACCGGCGAGGTCGTGGCGCTCGACCGCACCGTCGTCATCGGCCGCCGTCCCCGCTCGACCCGGGTGAGCGGCACGGAGCTGCCGCACCTGATCGCGGTCGACAGCCCCCAGCAGGACATCTCCCGCAGCCACGTCGAGATCCGTCCCGAAGCCGACAGCGTGATCGTCGTCGACCTGCACACGACGAACGGCACGACGCTGCTGCGCGCGGGCAAGGAGCCCGTGCGGCTGCACCCCGGCGAGCAGACGGTCGTCGTCTCCGGCGATGTCATCGACCTCGGCGACGGCATCACGGTCACCTTCGAGGACCTGCCGTGAGCCAGCGCCGCACGCCGTCACCGCCCCCGGAGCTCGCCGGTTTCACGTACGTCGAGCCGCTCGGAAGCGGCGGCTTCGCCGACGTGTACCTGTACGAGCAGCAGCTGCCCAAGCGGCGGGTCGCGGTCAAGGTGCTGCTCACCGACCGGCTCGCCAGCGGCGCGGCATCCGAGTTCGCGGCCGAGGCCAACGTCATGGCGATGCTCTCCACGCACCCCGCCATCGTGACGATCTACCAGGCGGGGGTCGCCGACGACGGTCGACCGTACCTCGTCATGGAGTACTGCCCGCGCCCGAACCTCCAGGTGCGGTACCGCAGCGAGCCGTTCTCGGTCGCCGAGTCGCTGCGGGTCGGCGTGCAGGTCGCCGCCGCCGTCGAGACCGCTCACCGGGCCGGGGTGCTGCACCGCGACATCAAGCCGGCGAACATCCTCGTGACCGAGTACAACCGGCCGGCGCTCACCGACTTCGGCATCGCGTCGACGACCGGCGCCGTCTCGGAGTCGGCGGGGATGTCGATCCCGTGGTCGCCGCCGGAGTCGTTCGCCGACGTCCCGCAGAGCGGACCGCGTTCCGACGTCTACGCCCTGGGGGCGACCGTGTACACGCTGCTCGCCGGCCGTTCGCCGTTCGAGCTGCCGGGAGAGCGCAACACGAGCGCGGAGCTCATGGAGCGCATCGAGCGGATGCCGCTGCCGATGCTCATGCGCGCCGACGCACCCGATTCCCTCCAGCGGGTGCTCGACCGTGCGATGGCCAAGTCGCCCGCCGATCGCTACCCCTCGGCCGTCGCCTTCGCCCGTGCCCTGCAGAAGGTGCAGATCGAGCTCTCGCACGGCGTGACGCCGATCGACATCATCGACGAGCACCCGGCGCCCGAGGCCCAGCAGGACGCGGACGAGGGCCTCACGCGGGTGCGCGGTGTGGTGCGCATCGATCCGGATGCCGGCACCACGCGCCCGTCCGCCACCACCGCCCCGGTGCAGGGGCGCCCGCCCGCACCGGCGGCTGCGCCGGCATCCGCCGATGTCGGAGAGACCGTCCTGCGGCATCCCGCCGCCGAGACGACCCGCCGCATCACCGCCCCCACCGTGCCCGACGCGGCCGCCGACGTCCACGCGCCTCCTGCCGACATCTCCGAGACCGTGCGCCGGCCTGCGCCGTCGTGGGAATCCCACCCGCAGCCGACGGCCTCCCCCCCTCCGGCCGCCGCGGCTCCCGTTCCGGGCGACGCCGGGGATGCCGGAGACGACGCACCGTCGGCGAAGCGCGGGCGGTCGTGGCCCGCGATCATCGCCGCCGCCGTGCTGGTGCTCGCCGGCGTCGGCGTCGCCCTGGCGCTTCCCGGCATCCTCTCGGGCGAGCAGGACCCCGACCCCGAGGCCAGCGCGACGTCGGAGCCGATCGACGACGTGATCGGCGGCCCGGTACCCGCCGTGACCGGCGTCACAGGGGTCGCGGCGGACGCCGTCGTCGTCTTCACCTGGACGAACCCCGACCCGCAGGAGGGCGACATGTACCTCTGGGGTCCCGTGCGTGTGGGCGAGGAGACGCAGCTCGAGGCCATCCCGGATGCGACGGCCACCGTTCCGGCCGACCCGAGCGGCACGACCTGCATCGAGGTGACGCTGCGGCGGGCCGACTCGCGGGCGTCGACGCCCGTGACGGAGTGCACGCCGTGACCCTCGATCCCGCGGCGCCGGCCGCCGAGGCGGGCCGGGTGACCGTCGAGTTCGCGGGCGAGTACTTCCCGGTCGACGCCGGCGCGCACTTCACCGTGGGCCGCGAGGGCGACCTCGCGATCGACGACAACCTGTTCCTGCACCGCACCTTCCTCACGATCGAGTTCGCCGGAGGGCTGTGGTGGCTCTCGAATGTCGGCTCGCGGCTGACGGCGACGGTGACGGATGCCGGGGGGCGCGTGCAGGCGTGGCTCTCACCCGGCGCCCGGCTGCCGCTGGTGTTCGCGGTCACGACGGTGATCTTCAGCGCGGGACCCACGACGTACGAGTTCACGGTGCACGCCGCGGAGCCCACGTTCCGCGAGGTGCAGCCCGAGCACGACACCGACGGCCTCAGCACGATCGGCGACGTGCCGCTGACCGAGAGCCAGCGCCTGCTCATCCTCGCGCTCGCCGAGCCGCTGCTGCGGCGCGACGGCACGGGAATGAGCGAGCTGCCCACGTCGGCCAAGGCCGCCGAGCGCCTGGGGTGGACCGTCACGCGCTTCAACCGCAAGCTCGACAACGTCTGCGACAAGCTCGACCGCATCGGCGTGCCCGGCATGCGCGGCGGGGTGAAGGCCTTCGCGACCAACCGCCGGACGCGCCTCGTCGAGCACGCCATCGCCGCTCGGCTGGTGACGCGCGAGGACCTCCCGCTGCTCGACCGCCCGCAGGTTCCCGTCGACGAGGAGAACGAGTGAAGCTCCGCCTGAGCCTGCTGCGCCCGCAGGGCACGACCGACGACATCACGATCGCCGCCGACGGCACGGCGACACTGGCCGAGGTCGCCGCGACGATCGTGCGCGCCGACCCGCTGCGCGATCGCACGGCCGCCGAGCTCGGCGAGGTGACGCTCGAGGCCTTCAGCTCCATCGCCGCGGGCCCGGGCGAAGTGCTCGACGCGGCGTCGACCCTCGCGCACGTCGACCTCGCCGCGGGCGCGACCGTGCGGGTCGTGCCCGCCTCGTACGAGCCGCGGCCGACGATCGGTCGCCTCGAGATCCTGTCGGGGCCGGATGCCGGCCGCTCCCTCCCGCTGTCCCGCGGGGCGCTGACCATCGGCCGGGATGCCGGGTGCGACATCGTGCTCGATGACCCCCTCGTCTCCAAGCGCCATGCGCGCCTCGAGGTGGGCGGCGACCGCGTCGAGCTCATCGACCTGAACTCCGCCAACGGCATCGTCGTCGAGGGCGCCTCCGTGACCCGCCTGGTGGCCGACGGTGGCCGCCTGGCCGCGGTGCTGGGCGACACCCGGATCCGCGTCACGACGGACGCGATGCCGCAGGCGCTCGCGGCCGGCCCGGGCGCCGCGACATCCGTCCGCCAGGTGGACTTCATCCGCTCCCCGCGGGTGGAGGAGCGGTACAACGGCGAGGAGCTGCCGGGCACCGACCTTCCGACGCCCCCGCAGAAGCCCCCGTTCCCCTGGCTCGCGCTGCTCGCCCCGCTGCTGATGGGCCCGATCCTCTTCCTCGTCACGGGCAACATCACGACGCTGCTCTTCGTCGCCCTCTCCCCGATCCTGATGATCGGCACGTGGGCGACCGCGAAGATGACGAACCGGCGGCAGTCGGCCGAGGAGAAGGAGCGCTTCGAGCAGCAGCTCGGACGCCTCGGCGACCGGCTGGCTCGCGAGCGCGACCGCGAGATCTCGGTGCGCCGCCGCGAGGTCCCCGAGCTCGCCGACTTGAGCGCCGACGCCCTGGCGGCGGGCCCGCTGGTCTGGACGCGCCGCCTCGAGCACTGGTCGTTCCTGCACCTGCGACTCGGTGCGGGCGAGACGGCATCGCGCAACAGCGTCGCCGAGTCGGCCCAGCGCGACCGGGCGATCCCCGAATACGTCACGCGCCTCGACGAGCTCGTGGACTCCTACAAGACGGTCGCCGACGTGCCGATCCTCGAGGCGCTGCCCGATGCCGGCGCACTGGGCGTGAGCGGCGGGATCGCCCAGGCGGCCCCGTACGCCCGGTCGCTCGTCGCGCAGCTCGCGGGCCTGCACGCCCCGGGCGACGTCGTGATCGCGGGGCTCTGGGGCAATCGCTGGGGCGGCGAGTTCGCGAACGCCAAGTGGCTGCCGCACGCCTGGGCCGCAGAGTCGCTGCTCGGCACCACCCCGATCGCCGACAACCCCGCCGCGGCGCAGCGGCTCGTCGCTCAGCTCGAGGAGCTCATCGAATCCCGGGCCCCGAAGGGCGCGGCCGCGGCCGGCGCCGTGGCGCTCGGGGCGCTCTCGACCGACGAGGCCGCGACCCGCTCCGGCGCCAAGGTCGGGGAGCGCAACGCGCCCGACGCCGACAAGACCGCCCGACCCGCCGTGATCGTCCTGATCGCCGCGGACGCCCCGGCCGACCTCGGCAGGCTCATCCAGATCAGCGAGCGCGCCGCCGGCCGCGGCATCCACCCCATCTGGCTCGCCGAGTCGCCCTCGAATCTGCCCGCGTCCTGCCGCACGTTCGTCGACCTCGGGGCCGCCGACCCCAGCGCGCACTTCGTGCGCCTCGGCGACGTCGTCTCCCCGCTCGCGGTCGAGGGCCTCTCCGGCGACCAGTTCTCGGTCTTCTGCCGGGCCCTGGCCCGCCTCACCGATGCGGGCGAGGTCGAGAGCAGCCAGAGCGACGTGCCCCGCACCGTCCCTCTGCTGCACCTGCTGGGCCGCGACATGGCCACGAACCCCGACAGCATCGTCGACCGCTGGACCCAGAACGACTCCCTGCACTCCAAGAGATCCGGGGGTGCCTCCAAGGGCTACCAGCCCAAGCTCAGGGCGCTCGTCGGCCAGGGCGCCCACGGGGCGATGCAGCTGGACCTCCGCCAGCAGGGACCGCACGCGCTCGTCGGCGGCACCACGGGCTCGGGCAAGAGCGAGTTCCTGCAGGCCTGGGTGCTCGGCATGGCGGCGGAGTACAGCCCCGACCGCGTCACGTTCCTCTTCGTCGACTACAAGGGCGGGTCGGCCTTCGCGGACTGCATCAAGCTGCCGCACTGCGTCGGCCTCGTCACCGACCTCAACCCGCACCTCGTGCGCCGCGTGCTCGTCAGTCTGCGCGCGGAGCTGCACCACCGCGAGCGGCTGTTCAACCGCAAGAAGGCGAAGGACATCCTCGAGCTCGAGCGCTCCGGCGACCCGCAGGCGCCCCCGGCCCTCGTGCTCGTGATCGACGAGTTCGCGGCCCTCGCCAAGGAGGTGCCGGAGTTCGTCGACGGCGTCGTCGACATCGCCCAGCGCGGCCGGTCGCTCGGCATCCACCTCATCATGGCGACGCAGCGCCCCGCCGGCGTCATCAAGGACAACCTGCGCGCCAACACGAACCTGCGCGTCGCGCTGCGCATGGCGGACGAGACCGACAGCGACGATGTCATCGGCTCGAAGGATGCCGCGCTCTTCGACCCCGGCCTGCCCGGCCGCGGCATCGCGAAGACCGGCCCCGGCCGCACGACGCTGTTCCAGTCGGCCTACGCCGGCGGCTGGAGCCTGCGCGAGGCCGACGAGGTCGAGATCGACATCGAGCCGTTCGGCTCGAACGGGCTGCCGTGGGCCGTTCCCGTGATCGAGGCGGCGCCGGAGAACGAGGACGAGCTGGGCCCCACCGACCAGCAGCTGCTGGTCGCGCGGATGGTGGAGGCCGCGGTCGCGGCGACCGTCGTCCAGCCCCGCCGCCCGTGGCTCGACGAGCTCGCACCGACGTTCGACCAGACCAAGCTGCCGCAGCGCACCGATGCCGCCCTGCTGCTCGGCGTGCTCGACGTGCCGGAGCACCAGGAGCAGTCGCCGTTCCACTTCGCGCCGGACGACGAGGGCCACCTCGCGATCTTCGGCACGAGCGGCTCGGGCAAGAGCGTCACTCTGCGCACCCTCGCCGTGTCGGCGGGGATCACCCCTCGCGGCGGTCCGGTGCACGTGTACGGGCTCGACTTCTCCTCGGGCGGGCTCCGGATGCTGGAGCCGCTGCCGCACGTGGGCTCGGTCATCCAGGGCGATGACTCGGAGCGGGTGCAGCGGCTCTTCGCGATGCTGCGCTCCGAGCTCGAGCGCCGCGGCGACGCGTACTCCGAGGCGGGAGCCTCGACGCTCCCCGAGTACCGCTCGCTGGCCGGACGCCCGGACGAGCCGCGCATCCTGCTGCTGATCGACGGCTATCCCACCTTCCGCAACGACTGGGAGGGCGTGCCCGGGCGCGCGGACACCTACCGGGCGCTGCAGCAGGTGCTCTCCGACGGCCGCAGCGCCGGCATCCACGTCGCACTCACGGCCGATCGTGGGCAGAGCGTGCCCAGCGCGCTGAACGCGATGATCCAGCGCCGCATCGTGCTGCGCATGACCGACCCCGACGCCTACTCGCTGCTCGATGTCCCCCGCGACATCCTGAGCCCGTCGTCCGTGCCCGGCCGCGCCATCGTCGCGGACTGCGAGGCGCAGATCGCCGTCATCGGCGGCACCCGCAGCACCAAGGAGCAATCGCTCGCGATCGAGCGGATGGCGGCGTCCATGAGCCGCCGCGGCTTCGCGCCCGCCCCCGCGGTGCGCTCCCTGCCGACCCTGTTCGAGGCGACCGAGCTGCCCGATCGCGTCGGCGACCTCGTGGCCGTCGGCATCGCCGACACCGACCTCGGCCCGCTCGGCATCGAGCCGTTCGGCACGTTCATCGTGGCCGGCCCCCCGGCGAGCGGCCGCAGCAACGCGCTGGCCGCCGTCGCCGCGCAGGCGCTGCGCAACCGGCCGGGCACGCACACCCTCTTCATCGGCAGCACCCGCTCTCCCGCGGCGTCGGCGATCGCGTGGGGCGAGACCGCGTCGGACGCCTCCAGCGGCATGATGGCGCTGTCGAAGGTGGAGGAGGAGATGGATGCCGGGCGCATTCCCATCGTCGCGCTCGAGGGCATCGGCGAATGGGCGAACTCCCTGCTGGAGATCAAGCTCTCCGACCTGATCCGCCGCGCCGGGCGCGGTGACGCGCTGCTGATCGTGGAGGGCGAGCTGAGCTCGTGGACCTCGAACTTCGGCCTGCTCGGCGAGATCAAGTCGGCCCGCCGGGGCGTCGTGCTGCAGCCGGAGACGCTCGACGGCGAGACGGTGCTCAAGTCGGCGTTCCCCCGCCTGGTGCGGGGCGAGTTCCCCGTCGGCCGCGGCATCCTGACGCAGCGGGGCAAGCTCGCCCGCGTGCACTTCCCGCTTCTCGTGGAGGAGCGGGTGTAGGGCCCCGCGCCGTCGGCGCGGGGGTGGGGATTTGTCCCCATGGGCAGGACTTGGGCCATCTCCTAGGCTCAAGGTATTCGAAAGCCGCCGGCAGAGAGCCGGGGGGCAGAACCGAAAGGCAAGGGCTTCAGATGGCCAACTTGAATGTCACGTACGACCAGATGAGCCAGGCCGCGGGTCGACTCCGCAACGGCCAGGCCGAGATCGAGGCGAACCTGCAGTCGCTGCGCCAGCTCGTCGCCCAGCTCGTGCAGGACGGCTTCACCACCACCCGCGCGTCCGGTGCGTTCGACGCGTCGTACCAGGAGTTCACCCAGGGCGCGGCCAAGACGGTCCAGGGCATCGAGGGCATGGCGACGTTCCTCGACAAGGCCTCCGAGGCCCTCCGCACCACGGACGAGCAGCTCGCGAGCCAGCTCGGCTCCTAGTTCTCGCATGACGCGGGCGTCGCCATCAGGCGGCGCCCGCGTCGTCATCGTCCGGAGGTCTGCGTGGGCACTCGTCTTGAGATCGACGTGCGCGAGCTCGACTCGGCGCGCTACGACATCGCGCGCGTGACGCGCAACTTCGCGTCGGCCGACCGCATCAGCGAAGACGTCGCCGGGCTCACCGGACACGACGCGCTCGCCGGCAGGGTGCGCGACTTCGCGGACAACTGGGACATCAAGCGCGGGCAGCTGCAGGAGGGCCTGCAGTTCGTGCAGGACGCGCTCCAGGCGATCGTCCAGACGTTCGAGGACCTCGATCTCGAGCTGGCCGGTTCGATTCCCGGGGAGGCGGAGGGATGACGACCGACGTCCTCGCCGGCAACCCCACCGCGCTCGGCTCCCGCGCCGAGGCGTATGCGCGCTCGGCCAGCGCCATCAGCGAGGCCGCCGCGGCGCTTCGCGACCTGGCCACCAGCCAGAACTCCCAGGCCACCGACGCCGTCGAGCAGCGGGCCCGCGAGCTCTCCGGCGCGCTCAGCGGCGCGCACTCCCGCTACACGGGCACCGCGGACGCGCTGCGGGACTACGCGGTCGATCTCGGCGACCTGCAGCGCCGAGCGAACGACGCCCTCGAAGACGGGGCCGCGGCGCAGCAGCGCTACGACACCCTCGACTCCGAGCGGCGGACGCTCGAGCGGCGCATCGACACGTACACGCAGCAGGGCGTGCCGGTATCGTCCATCCAGGACGTCGAAGATCAGCTGAGCGCCGTCCTCGCCCGCCGGCGGGCTGCCGCGGGGCAGATCGACTCCGCCCACTCGGCCGTGCGCGGCATCCACGACGATTTCGAGGCCGCCGCGCAGCGCGCGATCTCGCGCATCGACTCCGCCATCGAGGGCGGCGACGGCTTCTGGGACCACGTCGGATCGTTCTTCGAGGGGATCGGGGACGTCCTCTCGGCCATCGCGCAGTGGGTCGGCGATTTCCTCGAGGGGCTGCTCACCGCGCTCGTCGAGATCCTGGCCGTGCTGCTCACGATCGTCATCGTCCTGCTGATCGTGGTCGTGGCACTGATCGTGCTCGGCGCCCTGCTCGTCGTGTCGCCGCTCACGGCGCTGGTCCTGCTCATCGTCGCGGGGCTCGCCATCATCGCGCTCGTCGTGACGCTCGCCATCATCCGGGCGCTCAGCGACACCCTCAAGCCCGCCCCCACGGTCACGAAGAAGACGGACGCGGAGAAGGCCGACGATCGCGGGCCGATCAGCTCGGCGTTCGACTCGTCGGCAGAGGTCGACAACCTCGGCAACAACCCCGACGGCGAGGGCCCGGATGACAGCGGCGTCATCAAGGTGGTGAAGGTCGTGGGGCCCGACGGCAGCATCTCGTGGCGCGTCACCCTGCCCAGCACGCAGGACTGGGTGATGGGACCCGACAACGGGCTGCTCGGCGACGGCGGGGCGACGAACGACCTCGACTCGAACATCGCGCTCATCCTGACGCCCGAGATGCGCACCCAGTACGAGCGCGCCGTGATGGAGGCGCTGCGCCAAGCGGGCGTGGAGCCGGGCCCCGGCGGGGATCCCATCATGCTCGTCGGCTTCAGTCAGGGCGGCATCATGGCCGGCCACCTGGCCGCCAACCGCTCGGACTCGTACAACTTCCAGGCGGTCGTCGTCGCCGGAGCGCCGATCGACCACATGAACATCCCGCCGAAGACGACCGTCGTCTCCTTCCAGCACGCGGGCGACCCCGTGCACCAGCTCGACGGCATCACGCTCGACGGCGGCCCCAGGAACAACGACCACTGGATGACCTTCTCCGAGACGGCGGACGATCCGGGTCACGCCCACAGCGCCCACGAGTATGGCCTGACGCTCGACGACAACGTCGACGAGGTCGTCGATTTCGCTCCCGAACTCGAGCAGTTCTTCGTCGAGACCGAGGATGGCGAGGAGCGCGAGGGCTATTCGGTCCACGCGGAGTACTACGAATGGGCGGAGTGAGCGTGCGCGGAGCGGTCGTGTCGACGAGGGGGATCACCGGCGCGGTGCGGGCGGGGCTCCTCGCGATCGCGGTCGGCGTGCTGCTGGTCACCACCGCCTGCGCGCCCGGAGAGGAAACCATGGCCGACATCCCGGCGATCGAGGAGGCCGTCGCCGCTGCGCTGCCCCGCGCGGAAGCGGTCGAGGCCGAGCGCGACACGAGCGGCACGAGCACCGGGTACGTCGCCCGCATCACGCTCGCTGAGGACGCGCCGCTGAGCGCCGGCGAGCTGTCGGCCGTGCTGCTCGCGATGCGCGGAAGCGCCCCGCAGGATGCCGGCTACCTCAGCGTCATCGCCTACGACAGCGCGGGCGAGGGCCGCGAGGCCGTCGACGTGAAGGCGGCGGCCGACGAGCTCGGGCTGCGCTACACCGGGTTCTTCCAGGGGATCACGGTCGGGACCTCCGATGTCGACGACAAGCTCTCCTAGCGACTCGACCGTCGGATCCGCGCTCGACGGGGCCGCGGTCGAGCGGGAGCCCGCCGCGCCCGCCCTGCGCTTCCGCTTCATCGGGTCGTGGTTCCCGATCATCTGGAACCGGTTCGACAGCCCCGAGCTCATCGATCGGTTCGTCGACGACACGTTCGGTCGTCGCGACGACCTCGCCACGATTCGCGCGAAGGCCCGCCGCGACCTCCGCGCCGCGGTCGAGGTGGCACGGCGGGGCGATGCCCAGGCGATGTTCCTCGCGACCGAGATCCAGCCGGGACTGCCGATGCCGATCACGCTCACGGTGTTC
The DNA here is from genome assembly GCA_036280835.1 of Microbacterium sp. Taxonomy (GTDB): domain Bacteria; phylum Actinomycetota; class Actinomycetes; order Actinomycetales; family Microbacteriaceae; genus Microbacterium. The sequence continues at coordinate 29,863 of DASUQB010000300.1, forward strand.
GCCCCCTCCGCGCTGCGGATGAGCCCGACGATCGGCGTCGACCCCGACGCGGTCATGGCGACCTTCCGGAAGGGACTGACGCTGCGCGACACCCCGGAGCTGCCGACCGCCGCGGCGCTGGAGATCGCGGGCGCACGCGTGCTGCGCCTGCATCGGGTGCTCGTGCAGCCGCTGGCGGATGCGCCCGGCTTCGAG
>DASUQB010000301.1:0-9165 GCA_036280835.1 Microbacterium sp.
GGCCGGTCGCCTGCTCGTCGAGCTGCAGGGATGCCTGGCCGATCACTTCGACGTGGAGCACTCGACGATCCAGCTGGAACCGTCCGGACACGCCGACCGGGACGAGGCGCTGCACGCCTGAGCCGACCCGCCGTCGCGGGACGAGACGCGGCATCAGGACTCGCGGACCACCTCTTCGGGGCCCTTGTCCGGCCGCAGCCCGCGCCAGCGCGCCTGCCGCACGATCCCCCCGGGCGTCCACTCTGCGAATTCGATCTCGCCGACGACCTCGGGTCGCACCCACAGCGCGTCGGAAGCGTCCGCGGGCGGCACTCCGACGAACGGGTTCGTGTCCGTGCGCAGGGGAGTGAGGGTCTTCTCGAGGTGCTTGAGGATCGACTCGCTGAACCCCGATCCGACGCGGCCCGCGTACTGCAGGCCGTCGTCACCCGGGACGCCCAGCAGCAGCGAGCCGATCTGGCCCTTTCGGCCCTCCTTGCCCGGGCGGATGCCGCCGATCACGACCTCCTGCGTCTGCGTGAGCTTCACCTTCAGCCAGTCCTCTGAACGCGCGCCCCTGCGGTAGGGCGCCCGGGGGTTCTTCACCACGATGCCCTCGAGCCCGAACTCGCGGCTCGCCGCGAGGCTCGCTTCGACGTCGTCGAAGACGGGCGGCGCCGCGACGCTGGACCCGGCGCCCTGTGCGATGCGCTCGAGCAGCTCCCGGCGCTCGGAGAGGGGCAGCCCCGTGACGTCGGCGCCGTCGAGTTCGAGGATGTCGAAGAGGTAGTACCTCACCGGCGTGCGCGCCGATTCGCGCTCGATCTCGCGCGGTCGGGTCAGGTTCATGCGCGACTGCAGCTTCGAGAAGCTGGGGCGGCCGCGTTCATCGAGCGCGACGAGTTCCCCGTCGACGACGGCGGATGCCGCGGCCAGGCGCATCGCGCCCGGCGTGGTCAGCTCGGGGTAGCGGGCCGTGATGTCGCTGCCCCGGCGGGCCGTCAGCCGCAGCTCGCCGTCGGCCCAGTCCCCGATCGAGCGGATGCCGTCCCACTTGAACTCGACCCAGGCGCCGCCGCCGTGTGAGCCCCACCGGCGTGCGGCGGCGGCGGCGAGGGCGGGCGTCGCATGGGTCGCCAGCATGGGGGAGAGGCGGTCCCGCGCCCCGGCGCGGGGCGCGGGGCGTTGCGCCCTCGGCGGATCGGCAGGATCCGGGTGTGCCCCAGCCTCTGGAGCGGCGGCTCCCGCCGAGCTCGCGGCATCCACCCCCTCGGCGGCCTCCGCCTCTCCACCGGCGCCCCCGTCCGTCACCGGGTCGGCCTGCTCGCTGGGGAGGACGGGCTCGCCGTCGGCCTGCGGCCGGCCCTGGGCATCCGTCTTCATCCGGTGCATCAGCCAGGTGGACTTCTCGCCCTTCCCGTCGGTGCGGATCAGCGCGAGGCGCACGCGCCCGAGGGGTCCTCCCGGTCGCCCCTCGACGGTCAGGATGACCTCGTCGTCACGCCACTTCTCGAGCTCGTAGCGGCCGTCGTCCCAGATCGTCACCGTGCCGGCGCCGTACTCGCCCTTCGGGATCGTGCCCTCGAACGTGCCGTAGTCCAGAGGATGGTCCTCGGTCATGACCGCGAGGTTGTTGCGGCCCGTCGTGGAGGGCACGCCCTTCGGCACGGCCCAGCTGACGAAGACGCCGTCGTGCTCCAGGCGGAAGTCCCAGTGCAGGCGCGAGGCGTGGTGCTCCTGGATGACGAACCGGGGCAGCTCGCCCGGCACCGCCGTCGCGCCGAGCGCGTTGCTCGGCACGGGCTCGGGAGTCCTGCCCGCGGTGCGCTTTGCGATGTAGGTGCGCAGGGGCCCCTCGTCGGACTCGCGCCCCCCGGCATGGAAGCCGAGCGCGGCCATCGGGTCACCGATCGCCTCCGCGCGCTCGAGCACCTCGGTGAAGTCCAGATGGCGCAGCTCGGGGTCATCGAGCTCCTCCCACGTCCGAGGCGCCGCCACCATGGGATGGGGACGGCCGCGCAGCGAGTAGGGCGCGATCGTGGTCTTGTTCTTGTTGTTCTGGCTCCAGTCGATGAAGACGCGGCCGGGCCGTTCGACCTTCGCCATGTTGCTGACGACGAGCTCGGGGTGATCGGCCTCGATCGCCCGGGCGAGCTCCTTCGCGAGGGCCGTGATCTGATCGCTCGTCTGCTCGCCGGGCAGGGCGGCGTAGAGGTGGATGCCCTTGCTGCCGCTGGTCACCGGGTACGGCTCCAGGCCCATGCCCTCGAGGATCTGGCGCGACCATCGGGCGACCTCTGCGCACTCGGCGAGACCGACACCGGGTCCCGGATCGAGGTCGAGCACGATGCGGTCCGGGTTGCCGCGCCCGCCGTCGGGCGTGAAGCGCCACTGCGGAACGTGCAGCTCCAGGCTCGCGACCTGAGCGAGGTACACGAGCGTCGGCACGTGCTCGATGAGGGGATAGTCCTTCGCGCCGCTGGAGTGCTCGATGGGACGCCGCGGGATCCACGACGGAGCGCCCGCCTCCAGGTGCTTCGCGAAGAACGCCGGCTCGGGATGCTCGGCGGTGCCCACCCCTTCGACCCATCGTTTGCGGGTCACGGGCCTGCCCGTGGCGTGCGGGATCAGCAGCGGCGCGATGCGCGTGTAGTAGTCGAGCACCTCGCCCTTGGTCGTGCCCGTCTCGGGGTAGAGCACCTTGTCGAGGTTCGTGACACGCAGGCGGCGACCGGCGATGCGCACCAGCTGCTCCGCGGACCCGAACGCGGCACCGGAGCCAGGGCCGGGTCGGGCGTCGGGAGGCGACATGCTCCCATCCTGCCGCTTCGGCGGCGCGGCGTCGCCTCATGCGGTATCGAGCGTCTTCGTTCTTCGAACGACGGCGCTCTGGCATGTTGCAAACGTGCAACGGTCTGGGTGCGACCCGGTGCGGCGCCGGGCCCGGGCGTAGTATCCGCGACAGGGAAGAGGCGACTCGACCATGGCAATCCGGCACCGTGTCGCGCTCGCGGCCTTCGTCGCCGTGATCGCTCTCTCCTCGTGCGCCTCACGCCCCGTTGACGGCGGCTCCCCGTCCCTCGCCGGCGCGTCGCCGAGTGATATATCCCTCTCCGCCGCCGCTCTCGCCCCGGCGATCGACATCGTGAGCCCAGCGGAGGGTGCGACGGTATCCGCTCCGTTCGTGGTGAACGGCGAGGCGAACACCTTCGAGGCCACCCTGACCATCGACGCCGTGGATGAGTCCGGTATGACGGCGTGCGTGCGTCAGCTCACGGCGACCTCGGGCAGTGGCACACCCGGCACCTGGGAGGGCGTGCTCGCCTTCCCACCCGAGGAGGACCCCCTGCGGGTGATGCTGCGGGCGTACACGTTCAGCCAGGTCGACGGCTCGATGGTCGACCTCGTCCAGCACCCGATCACGGTCGCGCCGGATCGACCCGCGATCATCGTCACCAGCCCGCGATGCGGCGACGTCTACGAGCCGGGCGGGCTCGTGCTGCTGACGGGTTCGGCGGCCCTGTTCGAAGCGGCGTTGACCGTGGAGCTGCGCGATTCGTCGGGTTCGGCCCTGGTCGTCGTGCCGGTCACCGCGGAGGAATGCTGCGTGGAGTCCCCGTTCACCGCGGAGCTGACCATACCGGCGGGCCTGTCGTCGGGGTTCTACGACGTGGTGGCGTACAGCCTCAGCGCAGCTGACGGGAGCGTGGATAACGAATTTCCCGTGCAGATCGAGGTTCGGGGTGGGGCCCCGGCGCCCACCGGCTAGGTGCGTGGACGCGCGTACCCCGCGGCACGGTCAGGCGACGTCACGACGCGGGTGTTGCCGTGCTGCGGGTGTCCCGCGGCGCCCGCGGTGATCAGGGCGCTTGAACTCCGGTGATCACCGTTCTCGGGTGAGGCGTTGCGCACGTCCGGTGAGTCGCAAGCGGATGGCCCGATACACGACCCCGACGAGCACCATCGCCGTGCCCACCAGCACTCCCATGACGGGAAGCGTCACGACGAGCACCACGCACCCCACGGCGCCCACCCACTGCAGCGCCTGCGGGTACCTCCGCGCGGGCGCAGTCTGCCGGGACGCGGCGACGTTCGCGATGAAGTAGTAGAGCAGCACCCCGAACGATGAGAACGCGATGGCGCCGCGCAGATCCACCAGCAGCACCGTCGCGACGACGATCACCGCGACGGCCACCTCTGCGCGGTGCGGCACCCGCCACCGGGGGTGCACGGCGGCGAAGTAGCGGGGGAGGTCGCCCTCCCGCGCCATCGCGAGACTGGTGCGCCCGATCCCGGCGATGAGCGCCAGGAGGGCACCGAGCGACGCGGCCGCGGCGCCGAGCCGCACGACCGGCACCGCCCACGCCCACCCGGCGGCCGCGGCGGTGTCGGCGAGCGGGGCCGTGGATGCCGCCGTCCCGGCCGGGCCGAGGGTCGTGAGCACCGCGACGGCCATCACGCCGTAGAGGATCGCGACGATGCCGAGCGACAGCACGATCGCGCGGGGGATCGTGCGTCGGGGGTCGCGCACCTCCTCGCCCATCGTCGCGATGCGCGCGTAGCCGGCGAAGGCGAAGAAGAGCAGACCTGCCGACTGCAGGATGCCGTAGGCACCGCCCGCGAGGAGCTCGGAGCTGCCCCACGGATCCTCGGCGGGCCCGCCGGCGATGCCGGCGGCGACGACGACCGCCAGCACCATCAGCACGAACACCACGATGATGCGGGTCAGCTGGGCCGTACGCGTGATGCCGAAGTAGTTGACCGCGGCCAGCGCGGCGACCGCGAGCACCGCGACTGGACGCTCCCACCCCGCCGGTGCCGCGTACGCGGCGAACGTGAGGGCCATCGCGGCGCAGCTGGCCAGCTTGCCGATCACGAAGCACCACCCTGCGATGAACCCCCACCAGGGGCCGAGCTCGGCGCGGCCGTACGCGTAGGTCCCGCCCGATGTCGGGTACGCGGCCGCGAGCTGCGCAGATGCCGTCGCGTTGCAGAAGGCGACGATGCCCGCGAGGACGAGGCCGATCAGCAGCCCTGTGCCGGCGGCCGCCGCAGCCGGGCTGAACGCCGCGAACACCCCCGCGCCGATCATCGAGCCGAGGCCGATGAAGACCGCGTCGGCGAGGCCGAGGCGGCGGAGGAGGGCGGGCTGGGAGTGCACGCGCAGACTCTACACATCGCGGGACAACGCGAGGGATGACTAGCCCTGCGCCCTGTGACGGGTGTGTACTGGTGTGATGAGATCGATCTGGAAGGGCGCCCTGACCTTCGGACTCGTCAACGTGCCCGTGAAGGTATATTCGGCGACCGAGGACCACGACGTGTCGCTGCATCAGGTGCACAACAAGGACGGCGGTCGCATCCGCTACCAGCGCATCTGCGAGATCGACGGCGAAGTCGTGCCGTACTCCGACATCGACAAGGCCTACGACGACGGCCAGCGCACCGTGGTGCTCACGAAGGAGGACCTCGAGTCGCTGCCCTCGGAGCGCAGCCGCGAGATCGACGTCGTCGAGTTCGTGCCCAGCGATCAGGTCGATCCGATCATGTTCGACCGCGCGTACTACCTCGAGCCCGACTCCGCGTCTCCCAAGGCGTATGTGCTGCTGCGCAAGACCCTCGAGCAGACCGACCGCACGGCGATCGTGCGGTTCTCGCTGCGCCAGAAGACGCGGCTCGCCGCGCTCCGCGTGCGCGGCGACGTGCTCATGCTGCAGACGCTCCTGTGGGCCGACGAGGTGCGCGAGGCGGCGTTCCCCTCCCTGGAGGAGTCGGTGCGGATCTCATCGAAGGAGCTCGAGCTCTCGTCATCCCTCGTCGACAGCTTCTCGAGCGAGTTCACCCCCGACGAGTTCGTCGACGAGTATCAGGCCGAGCTGCGCACCCTCATCGACGCGAAGCTCGAGCAGGGAGACGCGCTCGACACCGAGGCCACCTTCGGCGACCGCGACGAGGAGGACAGCGGGGGAGAGGTCATCGACCTCATGGAGGCGCTGCGCGCGAGCGTCGAGAGATCCCGCGCGGCGCGCGGCTCGGCATCCGAGAAGAAGGATGCCGAAAAGCCCGCGGCCAAGAAGCCCGCCGCCAAGACCACGGCGAAGAAGCCCGCCGCGAAGAAGGCCGAAGCCAAGCCCGCGGCGAAGAAGAAGACCGCGAAGGCGTCCTGATCCGGGGCCGCACGGAGTCCAGGCGGCTCTGAACCGAGACGACCCGGGCCCGCGGCGACGAGGTCCCGAAACGATGCAGACGAGACGCGACTCAGACCCGAAACGACGCAGACCCGAAACGACGCAGACCCGAGGCGACGCAGATCCGAAACGACGCAGACCCGAGGCGGCTCAGACCCGGAACGACGCAGACCCGAGGCGGCTCAGACGGGCGGCCGCGTGTCGGCCGGGCGGCCGTCGGCCTCGCCGTGGTGACCGTGCTCGGGTCCGCGGTCGAAGACCTCGGGGTCGAGCACGAGCTCCTGTGCCTCGACGGCATCCGTCACCACGTCCTCACCCGCCGCCGCGGCCTTCTTGGCCTTGCGACGCTCGCTGAAGTAGTGCCAGAGCGTGATCAGCGCGGTGCCGCCGACGGCGACCAGCAGGATGATGTCGATGTACTCGGTGACGAGGTCGGCGATCCAGGGCACGAAGCCGATCACATAGCCGAGCATGACGAGGCCGAAGCCCCACAGGATGGCGCCGATGAGGTTGTAGAGCGTGTATCGCCGCCACGGCATGTGACCGACGCCCGCCGCGACCGGCGCGAAGGTGCGGACGATCGGCACGAAGCGGGCGAGGATGATCGTCAGCCCGCCGAAGCGCTCGAAGAAGGCGTTGGTGCGCTCGACGTTCTTGACGCTGAAGACGCCGGATTCCTTGCGTTCGAAGACCGCGGGGCCGCCCTTGTGGCCGATGTAGTAGCCGACCTCGCCGCCGATGAAGGCGGAGAGCGCGATCAGCAGCGAGACGATCCAGATGTTGACGCCGAAGATGTTGCTGGTGTTCGTCAGCAGGCCGGAGATGACGAGCAGCGTGTCGCCCGGCAGCAGGAAGCCGACGAGCAGGCCCGTTTCCGCGAAGACGATGAAGCAGACCACGAGCAGGGCCCAGGGGCCGGCCGCGGCGATGATGGTCTCAGGGTCGAGCCAGGGGATGAGGGCGATGTTGTGCACGGTGTCGTTCCCGTCGTTTCTGTGCGGCGGTCGGCAGATCAGCGGATGGCGCGCCATCGAGCCGTGCGGAAGGTGGGACTTGAACCCACACGCCCGGAGGCACAGGAACCTAAATCCTGCGTGTCTGCCAATTCCACCACTCCCGCGGGTCTGCTCAGTCTACCGACGGGCCTGAGCGTCACCTGCGGGGGATAGCCCCCGAACCTCCGCGCCGGGTCTCCCCGGCCTGCCTGTGGATAACTTCGGGCCCCGAGACCGGGGATTTGTGAGGATCGACGGCGTGAGTCCCGCCGCCGCATCCGTCGCCGAGCGAGTGCGCGACCGCCTCAGGGCGGAGCAGGCGGATCCCGCGCGGAGCCCTGAGCTGGCGGCGCAGATCGCTCGCGCCGAGGTGCAGCGGCACAACGATTTCGCCCTCGCGCGCGGGCTGGCGCCGGTGGATGACGAGGCCCGGTGCATCCGCGAGGTGCTGGCGGCGGTGTCCGGCTACGGGCCCCTGCAGGCGTACCTCGACGATCCCGCCGTCGAGGAGCTGTGGATCAACGCACCGGACCGGATCTTCGTCGCGCGAGGCGGAGTGCCGGAGCGCACGCCGCTGTCCCTGACCGACGGCGCGGTCCGCGACCTCGTCGAGCGGATGCTTCACGCCTCCGGTCGTCGGGTGGATCTCAGCCAGCCCTTCGTCGACGCCTCGATGCCGGACGGCAGCCGGCTGCACGTGGTCATCCCCGACATCACGCGCGCGCACTGGTCGGTGAACATCCGCAAGTTCCTGCCCGGGTACCGCTCGCTCGAGAAGCTGGTCGACGCCGGGTCGCTGTCCCCGCAGGCGGCGACGATCCTGCACCAGGCGGTGAACTCGGGTCGCAGCATCCTCGTCTCTGGGGCGACGCATGCCGGCAAGACCACCCTGCTCGGCGCGCTGATCGCCGCGTGCCCGCCGCACCAGCGGATCATCACCGTCGAGGAGACCTTCGAGCTCGCGGTCGACGCACCCGACATCGTCTCGCTCCAGGGACGCCAGCCGAGCCTCGAGGGCACCGGGGAGGTGACGCTCCGCCGCCTCGTGAAGGAGGCGCTGCGCATGCGCCCCGATCGGCTCATCGTCGGCGAGGTGCGCGACGCGGAGGCTCTCGACCTGCTGCTCGCGCTCAACACCGGCGTCCCGGGCGCCGCGACGATTCACGCCAATTCCGGCCGCGAGGCGCTGGCCAAGCTCGCCGCCCTGCCGCTTCTGGCCGGACGCAACATCGACAAGGGATTCGTCCTGCCGGCGGTCGCGTCATCCGTGCACCTGGTCGCGCACTGCGCCATGGACTCTCGAGGGCGACGCCGCGTCGTCGAGATCGTGGCACCCACCGGCCGGGTGGTCGATGACGCCATCGACGCGCGCACTGTGTACGAGGTGCCGCGGTGACCGTCGTCTGGGGAGCCGTCCTGGCGGCCGGGCTGCTGCTGGCGCTCTCGCCGTGGCTGTGGCCCGCAAGAGCACAGACCGAGGCGCCGACGGTGAGCGGCCCGCTCTCCGGCCTGCTGGAGTCGGCGGGCCTCGCCCACGTCCCGCCCCGGCTGGTCCTCGTCGCCGCGGCCTTCGCCGGCGCCCTCGCCGCCTCGATCGGGTGGCTCGTCACCGGCGTGGCGGCGCTGGCCGGCGTTGCGGCGGTCGCCGGATGCGCCGCGCCGATCGGCTGGCTCCGCGCGCGTGTGCTCCGGCTGCGCAAGGCGCGTCGCGGGCTGTGGCCCGACATCTGCGACCTGCTCATCGCCTCGGTGCGGGCCGGGATGTCGCTGCCCGACGCGGTCGCGAGTCTCGCGTCGTCCGCCCCCGCGTCGCTTCGACCCGCCTTCACCTCGTTCGCGGCCGACCTCGCGGCATCCGGTCACTTCGATTCCAGCGCCGAGCGGCTCAAGACCGCCCTGGCGGACCCGACCGCCGACCGGATCATCGAGACCCTGCGGATGGCGCGCCAGGTCGGCGGCACCGAGCTCACCCCTGTGCTCAGAGCCCTCGCGGCGTCGGTGCG
>DASUQB010000302.1:0-2305 GCA_036280835.1 Microbacterium sp.
AGGTCGCCCAGGCCGGTCGCTGACGGCACGCCGGTGACGATCTCGACCCCCGAGGCCGACCTCGCCATCCAGACGAACGGGCTCACCAAGCGCTTCCGCGCCCAGACGGCCGTCGACGCCGTGGACCTCGCTGTGCCTCGCGGCGCGGTCTTCGGGTTCCTGGGTCCCAACGGGTCGGGCAAGACCACGACGATCCGGATGCTGCTCGGCCTGCTGCGCGCCACGGACGGCGAGGCGCGGGTGCTGGGCTCGCCGATGCCGCGGTCGCTGGATGCGGTGCTGCCCCGGGTCGGCGCGCTGGTCGAGGGTCCGGCGTTCTCGCCGTTCCTCACGGGCGAGCAGAACCTGCGGCGCTTCGACGCCGCCGACCGGCACTCCCCGTCGGCCACGCGCGAAGCCCGCGTCGCGTTCGCCCTCGAGCGCGTCGGCCTGTCGAACGCCGCGAAGAAGAAGGCGCACGCCTACTCCCTGGGCATGAAGCAGCGCCTCGGGCTCGCGAACGCCCTGCTGATGCCCCGCGAGCTCCTCGTGCTCGACGAGCCGACGAACGGCCTCGACCCGCAGGGAACGAGGGAGGTGCGGGCCCTCATCCGCTCGTTCGCGGCCGACGGCACCACGGTGTTCGTGTCGAGCCACCTCCTGGCCGAGGTCGAGCAGCTCTGCACGCACGTCGGGGTGATGAGCGGCGGACGACTCGTCGCACAGGGCACTCTCGAGGACTTCCGCCGATCGGGCGGCCGGGCACGCGTCGAGGTGCGCACACCCGATATAGACGCGGCCCGCGCCGTGCTGTCGCGGCTCGGGGTCGAGGTCGACGCGGGGAACGCGGCATCCGATCTCGATCGTCTCGCCGGGGTGCTGCCCGACGGAAGCGCCCCTGAGCACATCGTCGCGGCGCTCGTGACGGGCGGCGTGCGCGTCCGCGGCTTCGAGGTCGTCGGCGCCAGCCTCGAGCAGCGCTTCGTCGAGCTCACGGGGGAGGGCTTCGATGTCGTCCTCTGAGGTGGCCGCGACGGCGGGCGGCACCGCCCGCGTGATCTCCGGACCCGTCGCCACGAGCTCCGGGTCGGGCACCCTGCGCCTGCTCGGCAACGAGATCGCCACCCTCTTCCGCCGGTGGCGCACCTGGGCGATGCTCGGCGCGCTGGCCCTCATCCCGATCCTGCTCGGCATCGCGATCCGGCTCGTGGGGGGCTCCAACCCCGGCCGGGGGCCGGCCTTCCTCGATCAGATCACGAACAACGGCATCTTCGTCGGCCTCGCGGCCACGGCCGTCGCGATCCCGCTGTTCCTGCCGCTGACCGTGAGCGTCGCGGCGGGGGACGCGATCGCGGGCGAGGCCGGTCATGGCACCCTCCGCTACCTGCTCATCGCGCCGGCCGGACGGGTGCGGCTGCTGATCGTGAAGTACCTCACCGCCGCGGTTTTCTGCATCGCCGCCACCGTGACGCTCGTCGTGGTCGGCACGCTGGTCGGCGCGGCGCTGTTCCCCATCGGGCCCGTCACGCTGCTCTCGGGCGCCCAGGTGCCGGTCGGCGAGGGGCTGCTGCGCCTGCTCGCCATCGCCGGGTACGCCTGCATCTCGCTGCTCGGCCTCTCGGCGATCGGCGTGTTCTTCTCGACGCTGACGACCGTGCCGATCGGCGCGATGGCGGCCACGGCGATCCTGGCGGTCGCGTCGCAGATCGTCGGCGCGATCCCGCAGCTCGACGCGCTGCACCCCTGGCTGTTCACCGACCGGTGGCTCGACTTCGCCGATCTGCTGCGCGCGCCGATCGTGTGGGACTCCTTCGTCGGGAACGCCCTGCTGCAGGCCGGCTACATCGTCGTGTTCGGCGCGGCGGCGGTCGCGCGCTTCGTCACCAAGGACATCCTGTCTTAGCCGACCGGCGCGCCCGTGCTGTCTTAGCCGACCGGCGCGCCCGCGCTGTCCATTCCTGACGGCGCGCTCGCGCTGTCCATTCCTGCCGGCGCGCCGCATATCGACGCAGCGCGCGGCGGGAACAGCAGCGCCGAGCCGCCCGGGATGGACAGGGATCAGGGCCGGGGCCACGGCCGGGACGAGGACCGGAACCAGGACCAGGGCCGGGAGGGGCTCAGCGGGCGGACGTCTCGCGTGCGATCGCCGCGATGAACGCGTCGATGTCGTCTTCGGTCGTGTCGAAGCTGCACATCCAGCGCACCTCGTTCTTCGAGGCATCCCAGTCGTAGAAGCGGAACGACTCCCGCAGGCGGTCGGCGACGCCGTCGGGGACCGTCGCGAACACCCCGTTGGCCTGGGTCGGCTGCGTGAACGCGACCCCGC
>DASUQB010000303.1:0-3288 GCA_036280835.1 Microbacterium sp.
CAGATCGCGCGCGGCATCCACGATCGCATCAGCATGCGCGCGCTCCTCGACGTCGTCGACCATGGGACGAGCCGGCGCGCCCGCCGAATCCGGATGCCAGAACTCCGCCCCGTGGGAGCCGGCGAGGTGGATCAGCGAGTCGTCGGTGTGCTCGGAGATGACGACGAGGTCGGCGAGCTGCCGGCCCGACACGAAGGCGACCGTCGTGTCGGGCAGCGCGGTCAGCCGTGCGATCGCCTCGACCGCCTCGGGGAGCGCGCGGGCGCGCATCGGCTCGTCCTCCAGGGGCGCGAGGGTTCCGTCGAAGTCGAGCGCGATGAGCAGTCTCTCGGATGCCGCGACGCGGCGCACCGCGTCGACTGCCGCGTCGTCCAGCCCGTCGCCCGCAACCCGATCGGTCATCTTTCCGCCTCCGTCTTCGCGTCTTCGCGCCTGGCCTGCTCCAGCGCCCTGAGGAAGTCGCGCGACCACGCGTCGACGTCGTGCTCCATGACCCGGCGGCGCAGGGCGCGCATGCGGCGGCCCTGCTCGGCGCCCGGCATCTCGGTCGCCCGCATGATCGAGTCCTTGAGGCCCTCGATGTCGTGGGGGTTGATGCGGATCGCGCTGCCGAGCTCGTCCGAGGCCCCCGTGAACTCGCTCAGCACCAGCACACCGCGGTTGTCGGTGCGCGTGGCGACATACTCCTTCGCGACGAGGTTCATCCCGTCGCGGAGCGCGGTGACGAGCATGACGTCCGCGGCGAGGAACAGCGCGACCATCTCCTCGCGCGGGTATCCCTGGTGCAGGTACCGGATCGCCGAGTGGCCCATCGTGTCCATGTCGCCGTTGATGCGGCTCACGGTCAGTTCGATCTCGTCGCGCAGCTGCATGTACGCCTCGACGCGTTCGCGGCTCGGGCTGGCGACCTGCACGAGCGTGACGTCCTCGACCTTGAGGCGGCCCTCGGCGAGCAGCTCGCCGTACGCCTTCAGCCGGTGGCCGATGCCCTTCGTGTAGTCCAGCCGATCGACGCCCAGCAGGATCTTCTTCGGATTGCCGAGGCTCTCGCGGATCTCGGCCGCGCGGGCGCGGACCGCGGGGTCCCGCGCCAGCTCCACATAGGAGGACGCGTCGATCGAGATGGGGAACGCCCGCGCCCGGGCCACCCGGGTGCTGCCGTCGGGGAGCGGCACGGTGATCCCCGATGCCTTGGTCTCGAAGCGCAGCTGACGGCGCACGGCGCGGGCGAAGTTGCCGGCATCCGCCACGCGCTGGAAGCCGATCACGTCGGCGCCGAGCAGGCCCTCCAGCACCTGCTTGCGCCAGGGCAGCTGCGAGAAGAGACCGTATGCCGGGAAGGGAATGTGGTGGAAGTAGCCGATGGTGGCGTCGGGGCGGAGCTCGCGGATCATCTTGGGAACGAGCTGCAGCTGGTAGTCCTGCACCCAGACGGTCCCGTTCTCCGCGAGGGCGGATGCGGCGGCCTCCGCAAAGCGCCGGTTGACGCGGACGTAGGCGTCCCACCACGGGCGGCTGTACCTGGGCGCGGCGATCACGTCGTGGTAGAGCGGCCAGATCGTGTCGTTCGAGAAGCCCTCGTAGTAGAGCTCCACATCCTCCGCGCTCAGGGACACCGGCACGAGGTAGGTGCCCTCGAACTCGAAGGGCTCCACATCGAGATCGGGCTGTCCGGGCCACCCGACCCAGGCGCCGTCGGAGCGGCGCATGACCGGCTCGAGGGCGGTGACCAGGCCGCCCGGAGAGCGCCGCCACGTCTGCTCTCCGTCGGGTCCTGGAACGCGATCGACCGGAAGCCGGTTCGCGACGACGACGAGATCTGCCTGAGGCACACATGCTCCTGCCGGTGGGTGGCGCGGTCTTTCCAGGCTACCTTGCCCCCGCATCGCGGACAGCCCGGTGGGGATCACCGTCGTGTCAAGGGGCCGCCGTCAGAAGGGCCGTCGCGATAGCGTGGGGGCATGCGCAAGTACTTGTTCGGTAGCGGCATCATCCCGGCGATCGTCGGAGGCCTCGCACTGCTGCGCGGTGCGCGCGACTCCAGATTCACCTGGCGGGAGGCCCTCGGGTGGCTCAGCTGGGGGATCACCTTCGCCCTCGCGATCGGCGCGATCATCGATACCCGCCGCGCTGCGCGGGGCGAGACGATCGCCGCGGATTCACCCGTGCACGGCAAAGAAGCCGCACTGCGCAAGAAGCGCCTCCTCGACGACTAGGCGACGCGGCTCATCAGCCGATCGCGGCGATCAGAGCTCGATCTCGTAGTGCACGAACCCGGTGTCCTTCGCGACCCGGCCGTAGAGCGAGCGCGCGGTGCGGTTGTGCTCCTGGGTGAGCCAGTACACCTTCTCGCACCCGTTCTCCTCGGCCCAGGTGCGCACGTGCTCGATGAGCGCCGCTCCCGCTCCCGATCGCCGGACGCGGTGGTCGACGAACAGGTCCTCGAGGTAGCAGTAGGGACCCTCGGCCCAGGTCGCGGGGTGTGTGAGCCAGTGCGTGAATCCGATCGCCCGGCCATCGTCGTCCCGCGCGAGCGCGCCGTGGATGCCGAATGCCGGGTCGAGGATGCGCTGGAAGGTCAGCTCGGTCTGCTCGGGCGCAAGGACGCTCTCATAGAACCCGAGGTACCCCGCCCACAGCGGGAGCCATTCGTCGTGGTCGGCTGAGGTCAGCGGCGCGATCGTCGTCACGGCAACGACCCTAGCGTTCACCGGGTCAGGATGAGCGCCTCGCCCTGGCCTCCGCCGCCGCAGAGCCCCACGGCCGCGGTTCCGCTCCCCCGGCGCAGCAGCTCGTGCACGGCGTGCACGACGAGCCGGTTGCCCGAGGCCCCGATCGGATGCCCGATCGCTATGCCGCCGCCGTGGATGTTCACCACGTCGTCCGAGAGGGAGAGCTCGGCCTGCGATGCCGCCACGACGGCGCCGAACGCCTCGTTGATCTCGACGAGGTCGAGCGCCGAAGGCTCGATCCCCTGCTTCTCGCAGGCGCGGGCGATCGCGCGGGCGGGCTGCGAGTGCAGCGAGTTGTCTGGACCCGCGACCTGGCCGGACGAGCCCACGCACGCCAGCACCGGCCAGCCGTTCTCGTCGGCGTGGGCGCGCGTTGTCAGCACGACCGCGGAAGCGCCGTCGGAGATCTGCGATGAGTTGCCCGCCGTGATCGAGCCGCCTTCGGCGAAGGCGGCGCGCAGGCCCGCGAGGGTCTCGACCGTCGTGTCGGGCCGGATGCCCTCGTCGTTCGTCACGACGATCGGGTCGCCCTTGCGCCGCGGGATCTCGACGGCCA
>DASUQB010000304.1:0-4731 GCA_036280835.1 Microbacterium sp.
ACGCCGCGATAGAGCTCGCCCCCGGTGAGCTGGGCTCGCTCACGGGGCACGGGATCACCGTCGACGACCTTCCGGTCGCGTTCATCCAGGGCGAGCCGATCCTGCGGGCGACGCCCGGGATGGTCGCCGAGCGGCTCGGCCTGAGCTATCAGTCGCAGGCCGACGAGGTCGTCGACCTCGTCGTGGTCGGCGGAGGGCCGGCCGGGCTCGCCGCCGCGATCTACGGCGCCTCCGAGGGCCTCACGACCGTGCTGCTGGATGCCGTCGCCCCGGGCGGCCAGGCGGCCGCGACATCCCGCATCGAGAACTTCCTCGGCTTCCCGTTCGGCGTCAGCGGCGGCAGCCTCATCGGGCAGGCGTCGCTCCAGGCGCTGAAGTTCGGGGTGCGCGTCTACGCTCCCTGCGAGGCGGTGGCGCTCGACTCCACCGGCGATGAGCTCGGTGTGACGCTGAGCGATGGCCGCGTCATCCGCGCGCGCAGCGCGATCGTGACCTCCGGCGCGGCGTACCGCACGCTGACGCTCGACCGGTGGTCGGAGTTCGAGGGCGCCGGCATCTTCTACGCGGCGACGCAGCTCGAACTGCGCCAGGTGATCGACTCCCCCGTCGTGGTGGTCGGCGGCGCCAACTCCGCCGGCCAGGCGGCCCTGTATCTCGCGGCCAACGGGTGCCCCGTACGCCTCGTGGTCCGCGGCTCGCAGCTGGGTGGCCGGATGTCGTCGTACCTCGTCGACCGCCTCGTCGAGGACCCGCGCGTCGAGGTGCTCACGCAGTCGCAGGTCGTCGGCCTCGGCGGAAGCGGATCGCTCGAGAGCGTCCGCATCGACCGCGTCGGCGAGGTCGATGCGCGCGGCCTCTTCTGCTTCATCGGGGCGGTTCCGGCGACGTCATGGCTCGGAGCGCTCGACCGTGACGCCGATGGGTTCCTCCGCACGGGAAGCGACATCCCGCGTGACGCCCTCAACGGGGCGTGGGGTTCGCTCGGCCGCGACCCCCTGCCGTTCGAGACCTCGATACCGCGTGTGTTCGCGGCGGGCGACGTGCGGCGCGGGTCGATGAAGCGGGTCGCCGCCGCCGTCGGCGAGGGTTCGAGCGCCGTGGCCTCGGTGCACCGCGCGCTGGCGGGCTGAGCCTCAGCCCTCGCCCTGTGCGCGGGCCTCGAGAAGCTCCTGCCAGTCATCCGGAACCCGTCCAGCGGGCCCCGGCGACGGCTGGTCGATCGGCCGGCTCTTCGGCGGTGCGAGCTCCGGGCCGAGGAAGCCCTTGCCCTTCTCGAAGTCCCAGAACCAGTCCTCGCCGGGTTCGAAGGTGCGGATGTAGCGGTGCCCCGTCGCGCGGAAGTGGCCCGTGGCGTGCTGCCCGAGGGAGTCGTCGCAGCAGCCGATGTGCCCGCACGAAGCGCAGCGCCGCAGGTGCACCCACCATCCCCCGTGCTCGTCGCACTCCGCGCACCCTGTGCCCGACGGGGGAACCGTCACATCGATGCCCTGAGCCTCCACCGCCACCTCCGGATCACGCCGCCCGCGCCCTGCGGTCTGTCTAGAATCCTATTCCGGGCGGGACGGCGGCTCGGATCCGGATGCCGTGCGCGTCAGGACACGCGCAGCTCCTGCGGCTGCACCACGATGTCGACGAGGGCGCCGTTGCGCCACACCGTCAGCTCCATGCGGCGCCCGATCGCTCGCTCCACCATGAGGCGCTGGATGCCGGTGGCGCTCGTGACGGGCGTGCCGTCGACGGAGATCACGATGTCGCCTCGTCGCGCGCCGGCGGTGGCGGCCGGGCTGCCCGGGATGACGGAGGCAACCTGCATCCCGGTGCGCGATCCGACCCGGCCGGCCAGCTCGGGGCTCAGTGTGATCTGGGCTCCCGCGACGCCGAGCCATGCTCGCCGCACCCGGCCGCGCGTCATCAGGGCGTCGATGATGTCGCGCGTGATCGCGTTGATGGGCACGGCCAGGCCGAGGCCCACGCCCGCGACCGCCGTGTTCACGCCGACCATGCGCCCGTGGCTGTCGGCGAGCACGCCGCCGCTGCTGCCCGGGTTCAGCGAGGCATCCGTCTGGATGACCTCGTCGACCACCCTGCCCGCCTGGGTCGGCAGTGCCCTGCCCAGCGCCGAGACGATCCCGGCGGTGACGCTGCCCGCCATCCCGAGGGGATTCCCGAGCGCCACCACGAGCTGCCCGACCCGCAGCTTCGACGCGTCGCCCCAGGGCACCGGCGGTGGGGTGGTGCCGTCAGCGCGCAGCACCGCGAGGTCGGACAGCGGGTCGCTCCCGACCACCCGGGCCTCCAGCACCGTCCCGTCGGAGAAGGCCACCTCGGCCCGGTCCGCGCCGGCCACCACGTGCGCGCTCGTCAGCAGGTGCGAGTCGGTCGAGATGACGGATGCGCTGCCGGCGCCCGCGCCGCGGGCCGAGCGGACGGAAACGGCGGCGACGGAGGGCAGGGTCGCCTCGGCGATCCGCACGACGGCCGCCGAGTAGGCATCCAGTGCGTCTTCCTCATCCATGCCACCATCTCAGCACCGCGCGGACGCCGGGCGGCCGCGTTCGCGGACAGCGCACGGGCGCGTGTGCGGCGCCGAGACCACCCGACCCCGGCGGCGAGGCCGGCGCTCAAGGCCTGACATCTCTCCGCGAAGGGCCACGATCGTCAGGTCGCGGAATCCTCCGGTATCGGGATCAGCGCGATCGGAACTCCCGCGTCGATCCACAGGTACGAGTCGCGTCGCGCGCCCTCCCCGTCGTTGACGACGATCCAGCCGCCCGTGCCGACGTGCGAGGCGATCTCGGCCTGAAGATCTTCGATCTCCCGGCCGCCGACGCTGTACAGGTGTCCGCCGTAGTGCAGGTCGATGCGCTTCATGGGCTCCGTTCAGGAGGTCCGGCTCGAGGGCCGGCAGGTGGTCGGCCGGCTCTGGCAGGCTGTGTCATCGGGCCCGGAGCGGATGCCGAGGGTGCCACCCGAAGAGTCGGCCGGCACTTCAGTATGTGCCGGATCCCGACGGGTCACCAGGGCTCAGCACCAGCCCATCCACGAGAGGTCGGCGACCTCCGACGTCGTGAACGGCACGCTGCCCCTCGTCAGCCCATCGGCCTTGGCATCGAGATCCTCGGTCACCGCCTCATCGATCAGCTCGGCGTCGTGAGCGGGGTGCTCGGCGGTGTTCACATCGGCGCACCAGCCGACCGTCAGCTGCACACGCGCGGGGAGACCGTCAGCGGCGACGAACGGGATGTCGACGACGTCGATGTCTCGCGTCTTCGCCAGCGCATGGCCGTACCGCAGCACGGCGTCCGCTATCGCCGTGCCGGTGACGTAGGAACCATTGCGGTTCGACAGGATCTTCACGATGCGCCCCAAGCGTCTGTGCAAGATCTGCGGAGACTGCAGATCTGCGGAGTCTGCAGAGCTGCGGAATCTGCGCAGAATGCCGGGGTCCGGGGCAACTGTGGAGAAGAATGCTGAGTTCAGAATCTACACCAATGAATCCGCCGTCAGCCCTCGGGGCCGAGCATTCCGTCGTGCATCGCGATGATCCGGTCGGCGTGGACGGCCATCCGCGGGTCGTGCGTGGAGACGATCGCCGCGATGCCGCGCTCGTGCACCAGTGCCGCGATGAGCGTCATCATGGCTTCCGCGTTCACGCTGTCGAGCTGGCCGGTCGGCTCGTCGGCGATGACCAGTCCCGGCCGGTTGGCGAGGGCGCGCGCGATGCCCAGCCGCTGCTGCTGACCGCCGGACAGCTCGGACGGACGCTGCTCGCCGTGGGCGGCCAGCCCGACGGCGCCGAGCAGCTCGGTGACCCGCCCCTCGCGTTCGTCGCCCCGCACTCCGGCGAGGCGCAGGGGAAGATCGATGTTCTCGCGTGCCGACAGCACGGGCAGCAGAGCGAACGTCTGGAAGATGAACCCGAGGTCGCGGCGGCGGAACTCCACGAGCTCCTTATCGGTCGCGCCGGTGAGCCGCCGACCATGGATCCAGACGTCCCCGGAATCGGGGGCATCCAGCCCGCCGAGCAGGTTGAGCAGGGTCGTCTTGCCCGACCCTGACGCCCCGCGCAGCACGACGAGCTCGCCGGTGTGCAGCTCCAGCGACACGTCGCGGACGGCCCTCACCCGGGAGGCGCCGCGGCCGTAGGACCGGTTGAGACCGGATGCGCGGAGCGCGACCTGTCCCGTCATCCTTCGCGTTCCCCGCTCTGCGTCGGATGCACCCGCACGTGGTCTTCCTCGAGCTCCAGCCGCACGAGGTCGCGCAGGGCGAGCGCGCGCAGGTACTCCTCGGGAAGCTGCATGCGCCCGACCCGGTCGAGCACGGCGTACTCCTGGGCGTGGATGCGCTCCTCGCCGTGCTCGTCGACACTGCTGCTGCGGTGCACCTCGGTGGACAGTCGACCGTCGCGGATCTGCACGGTCCGGCGCACCTGCGTGGAGACGTCCTCGTCGTGGGTCACGATGAGGATCGTCGTGCCGAGCTCCTCGTTCACGGTGCGCAGCGATGAGAAGACCTGCTGCGAGCTCGCCTCGTCGAGCTCCCCCGTGGGCTCGTCGGCGAAGAGCACCTCCGGCTCATTGGCGAGGGCGACCGCGATCGCCGCGCGCTGCTGCTGGCCACCGGACATCTCCGCCGGTCGGCGATCCCGCAGGTCCGCGATGCCCATGAGATCGAGCAGCTCGTGGGCCCGCGCCTTCCGGCCGCGCCGCGACGCGTGGGCGACCGAGA
>DASUQB010000305.1:0-5920 GCA_036280835.1 Microbacterium sp.
GGATCGATCCATGCGCTACACGCTGCTGCTGCACTACGCCGAGCAGGCCGAGGAGTCGCTCGGGGCCGAAGCCATGGAGGAGGGGATGCGGGCGTTCGCCGCCTACGCCGCCGCCCTTCACGGCGCGCGCGTCCTGATCGCCGCCGAAGTCCTTCGCCCATCCGAGAGCACGACGACCGTGTCGATGGATGACGGTGTGCTCCGGGTGCAGGACGGTCCCTTCGCCGACACAAAGGAGCAGCTCGGCGGAACCTTCGTGATCGACGTGCCCGACCTCGACGAGGCGATCTCGTGGGCATCTCAGGCGCCGGCGGTGCAGTGGGGCGCGGTGGAGATCCGCCCCGGCGCGACGCACACGCGAGACGGCGTGTGGGTCGCCAACGGATGACGGGGGCCGATGCGCGCGCGGCGGCGGAGCGGGCGGCCCGCGACTCGTACGGCCGCCTCGTGGCGATGCTCGCCGCGGCCGACGGCGACATCGCGCACGCCGAGGATGCGCTCGGCGACGCCTTCGCGCGCGCCCTGGCGACGTGGGAGCGAGCGGGGGTGCCGGACAACCCGGAGGGATGGCTGCTCACCGTGGCACGCAACAGTCAGCGGGACTCGTGGAAGTCCGCGGCAACGCGGACGAGCGCGGTGTGGGACGACGCGGCCGACCGCGCGACGGAGGACTCTGCGCCCCTCGAGGCGCTCGATCCCGACGCGATCGGCGACCGGCGGCTCGAGCTGCTGTTCGTGTGCGCGCACCCCGCCGTCGACCCGCCGGTGCGGACGCCCCTCATGCTGCAGGCGGTGCTCGGATTCGACGCGGCGGAGATAGCCCGCGTCTACGCCGTCGCGCCCTCGACCATGGCGCAGCGGCTGGTCAGGGCCAAACGCCGCATCCGCGATGCCCGCATCCCCTTCGCCGTGCCGGGGCCCGACGTCCGGCGGGAACGGCTTCCCGCGGTCTTCGAGGCGGTCTACGGATGCTTCGCCGCGGCGTGGGACGACGCCGACGGCACGGTGCATTCCGCGCCGGAGTCGATGGCGGGGGAGGCGCTGCACCTGGCGGTGACCCTGGCCCGGCTGCTGGAGGACGACCCGGAAGCGTGGTCGCTCGCGGCTCTGATCGCGCTGTCGCTGTCCCGTTCCGCCGCGCGAGGGGGTCCGTTCGTCCCGCTCGACCGGCAGGACCCGGGCGCGTGGGACGGCGACCTGATCGTCGAGGGGGAGGCGTACCTGCGCCGGGCGGGCGCCCTCACCACGGGCGCGCCGGGGCGGCTGCAGCTGGAGGCGGCGATGCAGGCCGTGCATGCCGCGCGGGCCCACACGGGGACGACGGACTGGGCGGCCCTGGAGAGGCTGTGCACCGCACTCGTCCTGGTCGCGCCGACGCTCGGCGCCCGCGTCGCGCACGCGGCGATCATCGGGCGAACGACCGGACCGGGCGCGGGGCTGGTCGAGCTCGCCGGGATCGACCCACCCGCCGGCTACCAGCCGTACCTCGCCACGCGCGCCGACCTGCTCGCCCGCGCCGGCGACCCGGAGGCGGCGGCCGCCTACGCCGAAGCGGCCGCCGCGTCGACCGGGCCCGTCGCCGAGTACCTGACGCGCCGCGCGACGACCGCGCTGTGACGACGGGGGATCGTAGCGCGAGCCCGGGGCGACGGGAAGGGGATGCCGCCCGGCATCCACCCGCCCGATACTTGCCGGATGCCCTCACCCCCCGCGCGCTTCGCCGGCGAGCTGCTGCGCCTCCTCTTCCGGGCCATCCTGCTGCTGAGGCGGCCGCGCCCCATCCACTCGCGCGGGCGGGTGCTCCGCGGGGAGCTCACCTGGCTCGAGGGGGCGGTGCCCTCCGGCATCCGCTGGATCGACGAGCCCCCCGACGGGTCGGTGCCGGTCGTCGCGCGCCTCTCCCGATCCGTGGGGCTCCCCGCTGCTCTGCCCGACGTGATCGGGCTCGCCCTGAGAGTGGATGCCGGCGGCCGGCCGGCCGACATCGAACTGGCGTCGACGGGCCTCGGCATCCCGTCGCGGTTCCTGCTGACGCTGCATCGCTCACCGTCGCGCGCCCGGTTCGGCACCCTGCTCCCTTATCGATCACCGCGCGGCGCCGTGCTCGTCTGCGCACTGCCCGACCCCGCCGACGTGCTTCCCGCCGGGGGCGACGCGCTCGATGGCGCCCTCGCGCGGGGGTGGCGGCTCCGGGTCTGCCACGCGACCGCGACGGGCAGATGGCATCCCTTCGCGATGCTGTCGCTGCGGCCGGCGGAGGAGCAGGATGACGCGGGGCTGCGCTTCGACGCCGTGCGTCACCCGCTGCCCGGGGCGGAGACCTACCCCTGGGCTCGCGCGCTCCGCGAGCCCTCCTACGACCTCGTGCGGGGCCCGTCCGCCGGCGACGCCGAGGTCATGCAAGCAGCGTCGTCCCCGGCCTGAGGGTCGCGTTGAGTAACCGATCGCTCGTCGGCGATGAGCGATGCGGTCGCATCCGGCACGACGACGCGGTTGCGGTCGCCGCGCCGCGCCGATGCGGGGAACGGCTCGAGGAGGTGTCGAAATCACGAGCCCTCGCGTAGCGTGACGGCATGGCGCCTCCCCTGTGGAACGAGAGCTGGCCGACCGATCACCCGGACTACCCTCGGCGCCGCATGCAGAGGAGGCAGTGGGAGAGCCTCAACGGGCCGTGGCAGTTCGCCGTCGGGAACGGTGCGCTCCACCCGGACTCCATCACGGCGTGGGACCGGGAGATCGTGGTGCCGTTCGCGCCGGAGAGCGCGGCCGGCGGAATCGATGACCGCACCCTCGGGGCCGACGTCTGGTACCGCCGGACCCTCGCCTACACGCGCCGGGACGACGTGCGGCTGCTGCTGCATTTCGGGGCCGTCGACTACGAGGCGCGGGTGTGGGTCGACGGCCGCTTCGTGGGTCGACACGAGGGCGGGCACACGCCGTTCACGTTCGAGATCACCGACGCCCTGAAGAACCGCGATCACCACGAGATCGCGGTGTGGGCGCACGATGACCCGCAGGGGCTCGCTCAGCCCCGTGGCAAGCAGGACTGGCAGGACGAACCGCACAGCATCTGGTACCCCCGCACGACCGGCATCTGGCAGACGGTGTGGCTCGAGGAGGTTCCGCGGCGCCGCCTGGGCGATGTGCGGCTCACGTCGCACCTCGACAGCTGGGCGATCGGCTTCGAGGGCCGGCTCGAGGGCCCGGATCGGGGGGAGGATCTCCACGTGCGCCTGCGGCTCTCCGTGGGCGATCGGGTGCTCGCCGACGACGAGTACGAGGTGCAGGACGAGGAGGTGCTCCGCCGCATCGCGCTCGCGGATCCCGGCATCGACGACTCGAGGAACGCGCTGCTCTGGTCGCCGGAGTCCCCGACCCTCATCCGCGCCGAGGTGTGGCTGCTCGACGGCGACCGGGTGATCGACGAGGTGCGCTCGTACACCGCGATGCGCGGGGTCGCCCTCGAGCGGGGCCGGATGCTGCTGAACAATCGCCCGTATCGGATGCGCCTGGTGCTCGACCAGGGCTATTGGCCCGAGACGCTCATGACGCCGCCGAGCGAAGAGGCGCTCATCCGCGACATCGAGCTGACCAAGGCGGCGGGCTTCAACGGCGTGCGCAAGCACCAGAAGGTCGAGGATCCGCGCTTCCTGTACTGGGCCGATGTGCTCGGCCTGCTCGTGTGGGAGGAGATGCCGAGCGCCTACCGTTTCACCCGCGACTCGGTCGAGCGCCTGACTCGCGAGTGGGCGGAGGTCATCGATCGCGACAGCGGGCATCCGTGCATCGTCGTGTGGGTGCCGTTCAACGAATCGTGGGGCGTGCCGGACCTGCCCAACGTCGAGACGCACCGCTCGTTCGTGCAGGCGCTCTACCACCTCACCCGCACCCTCGACCCCTCGCGACCCGTGGTCGGCAACGACGGCTGGGAGTCGACCGCCACCGACATCCTCACCATCCACGACTACGAGAGCGACCCGGTGCGACTGCTCGGGCGCTACGCGCGCACCCCCGGCAGCGAACTGCCCGAAGCGCTGCGCAACGCCTTCCCGGCGGGAAGGGTCATCACGCTCGACGATCATCCCGCCGCCGGCCAGCCGGTCGTGCTCAGCGAGTTCGGCGGCATCGCGTGCCGGATGCCGGGTGCCGCCGACGACGCGTGGGGCTACTCGGTCACCGGGTCTCCGGAGGAGCTGATGGCCTCGTACGAGGAGCTGCTCTCAGCCGTGCACGAGGTGGAGGGCTTCGCCGGCTTCTGCTACACCCAGCTCACCGATACGTTCCAGGAGGCGAACGGGCTGTTCACCGCAGACCGCGAGCCCAAGTTCGACATCTGGGCGATGTACCGGGCGACCCAGGGTGTCCGCCGCCGTCCCGCCGAGGTGCCGGTGGCGGCACGCCGGCCGCGGAGGCGCTGACCGGACGGTGCGGGCCCCGAGCATCTAATCTCCGGCCGCGGAGTAGACGTGCACGCGGGAACCGTCGAGCACGAACTGGAGCGCAGTGCCCTCAGGGAACCCGCTCAGCAGCTGGGGAGGCAGCTCGCCGCGCACGACGATCTGGACGGTCGCCGTGAAGGCCCCGGCCCCGCACCCCGGGATGGACTGAAGCAGGTTCGGCCGGGATTCCGGAGCCAGCTGCGCGGACGGGACGAGGGCAATGCAGGTGTCGGTGGAGCCCGCCGTGAACGAGAAGTCCGCCGCGACCGGGGTGAGCCCGTAGAACTCCTCGAAGCCGCGCGAGTCGGGCGGCTCCTCGCCGAGGAACTGCGGCCACACGAACGCGGGTGACTCCTGCAGCGTGGCGATGTGGCGAGCGCCGGTCACCAGCGGTGCGGGCGGCACGGCGGCGCGGGTGGTCGCCGCGGCGATCAGGGCGACCACGATGAGGGACACCACCCAGATCGCGGCCACCCACTTCGTGCCGATCCGACGCCGGGGTTTCGCCGGTGCCCCGTCCTCGGCGGGGGCATCCTCGTCTTCCCGGGGATCGGCCTCGGGTTCGTGATCCACGCCGTTCTCGCCGGCCGTCGTCTGGAGTGACTCATCGGCGCCGATGCCATCGTCCTCACTCGCTTCCTCACTCGATGGCGGGTCATCTGCCGACCGCAGGCGCTCGAGCTCGTTCAGCCGTCGGAGGGCGAGAGGATCCTTCTGAATGTCGGCACCCGGGCCGTACGCCCGCGCGCGAAGGCGCTGCAGTTCCGCTTCGGCCCCCTCGTCCACCTCAGCATCGTGGCACATCGCCGCCCGGCATCCAGCCGGCAGGTCACGTCACATCGGCGCGGTCGGCGTCGACGACGGGTGCCTCGGGAGCATCCTTGGCCGGGCCGACGCCGACGGTCAGGCCCGCCTCGGGGTGGTTCATGTCGAACGCGGGACGCTCGCTTCGGATCCGCGGGATCGAGGTGAAGTTGTGCCGCGGCGGCGGGCACGACGTCGCCCACTCCAGCGAAGCCCCATAGCCCCACGGATCGTTCACCGTGACCCGCGGTGCCTTGCGCGCGGTGACCCACACGTTCAGCAGGAAGGGGATCATGGATGCCCCGAGCAGCATCGCACCGACGGTGGAGACCTGGTTGCCCCACGTGAACCCGTCCTGGTCGGAGTAGTCCGCGTAGCGGCGCGGCATCCCGTCCGCCCCCAGCCAGTGCTGGATGAGGAAGGTCATGTGGAAGCCGATGAACAGCATCCAGAAGTGCACCACGGCCAGGCGCTCGTTCAGCATCCGCCCGGTCCACTTGGGCCACCAGAAGTAGAACCCGGCGAACATCGCGAACACCACCGTGCCGAACACCACGTAGTGGAAGTGCGCCACGACGAAGTACGAGTCCGAGACGTGGAAGTCCAGCGGCGGCGACGCCAGGATCACGCCCGTGAGGCCGCCGAAGACGAAGGAGATCAGGAACCCGAGCGCGAAG
>DASUQB010000306.1:0-9855 GCA_036280835.1 Microbacterium sp.
GACGCCCAGTGGTACCTGCGCGGGTGGTGCCACATGCGCCAGGACACGCGCACGTTCCACCTCGACCGGGTCAGCGATCTCGTCGTCACCGACATCCCTGCCGGGCAGCACGACGATCCCGAGACGCAGGTCTTCTCCGGCGACGGGGGAGACCTCGAGATCCGGGTGACGTACCCGACCCACCTGACACCGCTGCTCGGCCAGTACCTCGACCATGCCGTCGTGGAGGAGGGGCAGGAGCGCTCGTCCGCGGTGCTGCGGGTCGCCGACGACCAGGCGCTCAAGCGCCTCGCCGCCCGCCGCGGCGGCGCCGTCGTCATCGAGGAACCGGAGGCGGCCCGGGATGCGGCCGTCGAGTGGGCGGAGGCCGGGCTCGCTCAGTACGGGTGAACAGGGCATTGCCAGCGCGCGCACAGGTGCCGCATCCGGATCGCCCACCGCGCAGCGGGATAGACTAGGACGAAGCCGACAAGAGGAGACACCATGTTGGGCAACGCATTCGGGTGGCCGCACCTCCTGATCATTCTCGCCGTCGTCCTCCTGCTGTTCGGGGCGGCGAAGCTCCCCGCCCTGGCCAAGAGCATGGGTCAGTCCGCCCGCGTCTTCAAGGGCGAGATGAAGGCCATGAAGGACGAGGATGCGAGCGCCACGCCCGCGACGTCGACTCCTCCGGTCGCTCCGGCCGACACGACCGCCACGACGGTGTCCCAGACCGCCGATCCGTCGGTCAGTCCCGATTCCAAGCCGTAGCCCGCGGTGGCTACGGCCGACCCGCTGAGCGCCTCCCAGCCGGAGCTGCCTCAGCGTGACAAGCGCATGTCGCTCGGGGCGCACCTGATCGAACTGCGCAGGCGCTTGATGATCTCCGTCATCGCGCTCGTCGTGGCGATGGTGGTGGCCTTCCTCGTCACCGAGCCGATCATCCATCTCCTCACGGAGCCGATCCGGATCGTCTCGGAGTCGCGGGGTGACGCCGACAAGGTCACGCTGATGTTCAGCACCGTCACGAGCGGCTTCGAGCTGCGCATCCGCATCTCGGTAGCCGTGGGCCTGATCCTCTCCGCACCCGTGTGGCTGTCGCAGATCTGGCTCTTCGTGATGCCGGGGCTGACCCGCAAGGAGACCCGCTACACCTGGGGCTTCTTCGGCTCGGCCATCCCGCTCTTCTTCGCCGGGACCTACGTCGGCTGGCTGATCATGCCGCACGTGGTCGAGCTGATGGCCACCTTCGTGCCCGAGGGCGCCGGTCTCTTCTACGACTCGACCTACTACTACGACTTCATCCTGAAGCTGCTGCTCGTGATCGGCGTCTCGTTCGTGATGCCGGTCTTCCTCGTGCTGCTCAACGTCGCGGGGGTCATGAGCGGCAAGGCGATCCTCAAGGGCTGGCGCGTCGCCGTGCTCGTGATCACGCTCTTCGCCGCGATGGCGACGCCCGCCGCCGACGTCGTGTCGATGCTGATGCTGGCGGGCATCATGGTGGTGCTGTACTTCGGCGCCGTCGGGATCGCCCTGCTCTTCGATCGTCGCCGGGCCAAGCGCGAGCAGAAGCTCCTGGCCGACGGATCGCCCGCGTGAGCCTGCCTTCTCCCGCCGAGCGGTTCGCCGCCGCCAACGAGAGCCGCCGGCATCCGATCACCGCCTCCTTCGCGGCATCCCAGCGCTTCGAGCTCGATCCTTTCCAGATCGAGGCGTGCCGTGCCCTCGAAGAGGGCCGCAGCGTGCTCGTCGCCGCCCCCACCGGCGCCGGAAAGACGATCGTCGGCGAGTTCGCCGTGCACCTCGCCATGCTGGGGGAGGGCGACAAGGCGTTCTACACGACGCCCATCAAGGCGCTCTCCAACCAGAAGTTCCGCGAGCTGCAGGACGTCTACGGCGCCGCGAACGTCGGCCTGCTGACCGGCGACACGAACATCAACGGCAACGCCCGGATCGTCGTGATGACGACCGAGGTGCTCCGCAACATGCTCTACGCCGACTCCTCGGCCCTGCGCGGGCTGCGCTTCGTCGTGATGGACGAGGTGCACTACCTCGCCGACCGCTTCCGCGGGGCGGTCTGGGAGGAGATCATCATCCACCTGCCGCAGACCGTGCGGCTCGTCTCGCTCAGCGCCACCGTCTCCAACGCCGAGGAGTTCGGCGACTGGCTCGACACGGTGCGGGGCGACACGGAGGTCATCGTGTCGGAGATCCGGCCGGTGCCGCTCGAGCAGCACGTGCTCGTGCGCGGCGACCTGCTGCCGCTCTTCGACGACAGGGCGGGGGTGGCGACCGCCCAGGTCAACCAGGAGCTCATGCGCATCCGGTCGTTCAAGGGCCAGAACTTCGAGGAGAACCGGCGAGCGCAGAGCCACAACAGCAGGCGGCAGCTCGGCGAGACATCGCGTCGCCCGAATCGCGGCGGGCGGCGTCCGGTGCGGCCGAGCAACGTGCAGCGCATCGAGAGGCTCGACCGGCCCGAGGTGGTCGAGCTGCTGGCACGGGCGAACCTGCTTCCCGCGATCTTCTTCATCTTCTCGCGGGCCGGATGCGAGGGCGCAGTCCAGCAGGTGCGCCGCTCCGGCGTGCGGCTGACGTCGCAGGAGGAGCGCATCGAGATCCGCGAGATCGTCGAGGAGCGCACGCGCGCCCTGCACGACGAGGACCTTGCGGTGCTCGGCTTCTGGGAGTGGCGCGAGAACCTCGAGCGCGGCGTGGCCGCGCACCATGCGGGCCTGCTGCCGGCGTTCAAGGAGGTCGTCGAGGAGCTCTTCAAGCGCAAGCTCGTCAAGGTCGTCTTCGCCACCGAGACCCTGGCCCTCGGCATCAACATGCCCGCCCGCACGGTGGTGCTCGAGAAGCTCGAGAAGTTCAACGGCGAGGCCCGGGTCGCGATCACGTCGGGGGAGTACACGCAGCTGACCGGCCGGGCGGGACGACGCGGCATCGACGTCGAGGGCCACGCCGTCGTCCAGTGGACGGAGGGCGTCGACCCGCAGCAGGTCGCGGCGCTGGCCTCCCGGCGCACGTACCCCCTCAACTCCAGCTTCCGGCCGACGTACAACATGGCGGTCAACCTGATCGACCAGTTCGGCCGGCCGCGGGCGCGCGAGATCCTCGAGTCCTCTTTCGCGCAGTTCCAGGCGGACCGCGCGGTCGTCGGCCTCGCGAAGCAGGTGCGGGAGTCCGAGGAGTCGCTGGCCGGCTACGCGAAGGCGATGACGTGCGACCGCGGGGACTACGCCGAGTACTCCGGCATCCGGCGCGAGCTCACCGACCTCGAGAAGCAGAACCGCTCCGATGCCGGTGCTTCCCGGGGCACCCGCGAACGGCGGCAGCAGCAGATCGCCTCCCTGCGCAAGCGCATGCAGCGGCATCCGTGCCATCAGTGCCCCGAGCGCGAGCAGCACGCGCGCTGGGCGGAGCGGTACTGGAAGCTCAAGCGCCAGGTCGACAAGATGCGCAGCCAGATCGAGCAGCGCACCGGCACGGTCGCCCGCATCTTCGACCGCGTCGTGGACGTCCTGCAGATCCTCGACTACGTCCGCATCGACGACGAGGGCGCCGCGACCCTCACCCCCGCCGGCCGCACCATGCGCCGCATCTACGGCGAGCGCGACCTGCTGGTGGCCGAGTCCCTCCGCCTCGGCCTGTGGAAGAGCCTGGATGCCGCGTCGCTCGCCGCCGTGGCGTGCTGCCTCGTCTACGAACCGCGACGCGACGACTCCGGGCCCGACGAGCGCGGCTGGCCGCGCGGGCCGTTCCGCGTCGCGCTGAACGAGACGCTCGAGCTGTGGGCGCGCCTCGACGACCTGGAGCAGCACCACCACCTGCCGGGCTCGGAGGCGCCGTCGGCCGGCCTGGCGCAGGCGATGCACTCCTGGGCCAAGGGGATGCCGCTCGACCGCGTTCTGGATGAGGCCGACATGGCCGCCGGCGACTTCGTGAGGTGGGCGAAGCAGACCATCGACCTGCTCGACCAGCTCTCCGTCGTCGCCGAGGACGGCGACCTCGGCCGGACGGCCCGCAAGGCCCTCGACGCGGTGCGCCGCGGCATCGTGGCGTACTCGAGCGTATGAAGCCCCTCCTGCCCATCTGGGCGGCGCTGCTCGTGGCCGCCGCCGCGGGTCCGATCCTCGACATGGCGTACCCCTCGGTCGGCGCGTGGCCCGTGGCCTTCATCGGGGTCTCGATGTCGCTCCTGACGCTCATCGGGCGGAGCGCCTGGGGCTCCCTGGCCGTGGGGCTGGTCTTCGGCGCGTTCTTCTACTTCGTGCACATCGCCTGGATCACGCGCTACCTCGGCGTGGTGCCGTGGTTCGCCCTGGGCGGCCTGGAGACCCTGTTCATGGGGGTGGGGGCGATCCCGATCACTTTGGCGTACCGATGGATGCCGCGGGCCCTGCCCTCCCGCTGGGCGCAGCTCACGCTGCTTCCCCTTCTGGTGGCGGGCCTCTGGACGATGCGAGAGCTGTTCATGGGTTCCTGGCCCTACACGGGCTTCCCCTGGGCCCGGATCGGCATGAGCCAGTCCGAGAGCCCTCTCGCCCACGTCGCATCGTGGATCGGGGTCTCCGGCCTCACGTTCGTGATGGTGGCGGTCTGTGCCGCGGTGATCGAGTGGGCGAGGAACGCCGAGTTCCGCGACCTCCGCACCGCACTGCCCTCGGCGATCCTCGTCGTGATCGCGGTGGCGACGCCGGCGTGGCAGACCTCCGGCGCCGGCGAGCTCCGCGTAGGGAGCGCCCAGGGCAACGGCCCCTCCGGCTACTTCGACGACCGGGAGCGCAACGCCGTGCTGCAGGCCCAGCTCGATGCATCCGCCCCCCTCTTCGGCGAGGACATGGACGTGCTGCTGTGGCCCGAGGGGGGCATCGACTCCGATCCTCTGCAGAACGAGTCCACGGCGCGCACGCTCGACGCCCTCTCCGAACGCGTGGACGCGCCGCTCATCGTGAACGCCGCCACCGCTCGCGGCGATGACATCTTCAACACCTCGATGCTCTGGATCGCCGGTGAAGGCGCCGTCCAGCTGCACGACAAGCGCAACCCGGTGCCGATGGGGGAGTACGTCCCCGATCGCCCCTTCTTCGAGGCGCTCGCGCCCGACCTGATCGGGCTCATCCAGCGGGAGTACACGCCCGGCACCAACCCGCCCCTTCTCGATCTCGGCGGAGTGGGCGTCGGCCTGGCGATCTGCTTCGACGTCATCTACGACGGCGTCATCTGGGAGGGCGCCAGGGAGGGTGCCGAGGTCTACATGTTCCAGACCAACAACGCCGACTTCCGGGACACCGACGAGAACCTCCAGCAGCTCGCTTTCGCGCGCATGAGGGCCATCGAGACCGGCCGCTCCGTCGTCAACATCTCGACGGTGGGCACCAGCCAGGTGATCGGTCCGGACGGGACGACGACCGACGCCCTGCCGGCCGGCGAGGCCGGTCACATGCTGACGGACGTCGAGCTGCGCACCGGGCTGACCCCGGCGGTCGTGATCGGGCACTGGGTTCAGCTGCTCATCGGGTGGGGCAGCCTTGCCGCCCTGGTGGCGCTCGGCATCGGTGCTCGCGTCCGGCAACGCAGAGAGACGCCGGTCCCGAAGGAACCGGCGTCTCTCGATCAGGCTGTGGTCTAGGCGCCGATCTTCTCGGCGGTCACGTCCTCGCCGGCACCGCGACGGGCGCGGATGAAGGCGAGGCGCTCCTCCAGGAGCTCTTCCAGCTCGGCCCGGCTGCGGCGCTCGAGCAGCATGTCCCAGTGGGTGCGCGGGACCTTGTCCTCGCTGTGGTCGATGACGGCGACGTTGTCGCCCGTGCGGAGCACTGCCTCGGCGCCGCACGTGCGGCATTCCCAGGTCTCCGGCGCTTCCGCGTCGGCCGCGAAGGTCAACGTGGTGTCCCGCCCGCACACGGTGCAGGCATAGGTGTATTGGGTGCGTTCCATGAACACGACGCCCTCTTCGCTCTGTAAGCTCTGGGCGCCGAGTCGGATGCCGCGCAGGCTGCGGTCTGCCATTGTGTGGTCCTCTCGTCGCTACCCAGGTATAACGTCCCAGCCTGGGCGCATCATCCGAACCGGGGCCCTTACAGACTATTTCCCAGTCAACGCACAGCCGCCCCGTTGTGCGGGCGCATCGAGGCGCCTATGATGCTGGACCCAAAGCCGCGATCGCCGCGTCGGCGCGGTCGGTCACGATGCCGTCCACGCCCATCTCCACCAGCACGCGCATGCGGTCGACGTCGTTCACGGTCCACACGTGCACCTCGACGCCGAACGCGTGCGCGACATCGACGAGGCGCCGGCTGAGCACCCGCAGCCTCCCGTGCCGCTCCGGGATCTGCAGGGCGTCCACACCGGCCAGCGCCCGTGCGGCGAGCCTTCTCGAGCGCACGGAGACGGCGGCGACGACATCCAGGATCGTGCGACTGCCACCGGATGTGGCGGGCCGGATGCCCGCGCCCGCGGCGACGGCCGCGTCGAGCGCGGCCCGCCGCCGGACGTCGGAGAAGCTCGTGACGAGCACGCGTTCGGCGTGCGGCGCGACGAGGCGGCCCACGGGCACCGCGGCGTCGGCGGCCTTGACGTCGAGGTTGAACCGCACACCGGGGAAGGCGTCGAGCGCCTGGGCGAGCGTGATCAGCCCTCCGTGCGGCGCCATCAGCTGCTCGAGCTCGCGCTCGGTCACATCGGTGACGAGGCGCCGGTCGCCGGTCACCCGCTCCAGGCTCTCGTCGTGGAACAGCACGATCGCTCCGTCACGCGTGCGGTGGCAGTCCGACTCGACGAACAGCGCGCCCGCGGCGTGGGCGGCCGCGACCGCAGCGAACGAGTTCTCCGCGACGCCGGTGCCCGCGGCATCCGGTGTCACGAGCCCCCGATGCGCCAGCACACGGGGGAGTGCCGAACCCGCGAGATAGGGGTGCGGGGTCACGGGAGGGGCGTCGTCGGCCTGTTCTCGTCGCGCTGCGCCGAGAACCCGCCGGCGATGCCCTTGAGTGCCTCGGTGAGCTCGCTCGGGATGATCCAGAGCTTGCTCGACGTGCTGTCCGCGATCTTCGGCAGCGTCTGCAGGTACTGGTAGGCGAGAAGCTTCTCGTCGGCGTCGCCGATGTGGATCGCGTTGAAGACCATCTCGATGGCCTCCGCCTCACCTTGAGCGCGGAGGACGGCGGCCTGCTTGTCGCCCTCGGCCTTCAGGATCTCGGCCTGTCGCTGGCCCTCGGCCGTGAGGATCGCCGACTGCTTGGTGCCCTCCGCGGTGAGGATGAGCGCGCGACGATCGCGCTCGGCGCGCATCTGCTTCTCCATTGAGTCCTGGATGCTGAGCGGCGGGTCGATCGCCTTGAGCTCGACGCGTCCGACGCGGATGCCCCACTTGCCCGTCGCCTCGTCGAGCACGACGCGCAGCTGGCCGTTGATGTTGTCGCGGCTCGTGAGGGCCTCTTCGAGATTGAGCCCGCCGACGACGTTTCGCAGCGTCGTGGTCGTGAGCTGTTCGACGGCGCCCAGGTAGTTGGCGATCTCATACGTCGCGGCGCGCGCGTCGGTGACCTGGAAGTACACGACCGTGTCGATCGAGACCACGAGGTTGTCCTCGGTGATCACCGGCTGCGGCGGGAACGAGACGACCTGCTCGCGCATGTCGATGAGAGGCCGCACGCGGTCGATGAAGGGGACGAGAAGATTCAACCCCGGGTTGAGGGTCTTGTGGTAGCGGCCGAGCCGTTCGACCACGCCCGCGGTGGCCTGAGGGATGATCCGGATCGAGCGGACGATGACGGTCAGCACGAAGATGAAGACCGCGAGCGCGAGCAGCCAGCCGATCACGGTCGGGATGTACTGGGTCACGTCGGTCACGCTGGTCGCGATATTCAAACGGGCGCCTCGCTCTCGGAGTCGATGATGTTCTCGGTCGGGGCGACGACCGCGGTCGCGCCGTCGATGGCGGCAACGGTCACCGCGGTGGCCGGGGGCAGCTCGCCGGCGCTCGTGCGGGCGGTCCAGACATCCCCGTTGCTGAGCTTCACCTGGCCGCTGACCCTGGAGACGGTCGAGACCACCTGGCCGTGCAGGCCGATGAGCGCCTCGACGTTGCTCTTGGTGGGATCTTCGCCGCGGCGGAGCCGATGCAGCAGAGGCGGCCGGATGAAGAACAGGAGGACGGCAGCCGCCAGCGCGGCGATGATCACCTGCAGCCACACCGGGGCGCCCAGCAGATCCGAGAAGAGGCCCACCACGCCGCCGAGTCCGAGCATCAGGAACGTGAAGTCGAGAGTCAGCATCTCGATGATGAGGAAGGCGGCGATCAGGACGAGCCACCCGATCCACGCATACTGTTCGATGGTCTGGATGAGCTCCACGATGTGCCTCCTTGTGCTTCGAACCTATCACGGCACCCCGCTGAATCAGCGGGATCGCGCCCTCGGATCGTGCTGAGAGCGGGCTCGCGCGGCCGCGGTTGATATGGTCGGAACCGACCCTGCGCGCGCGTTCGGCGGGGAAGCATCCACGTCCCAGTCATCGAGGAGTCATCCGTGTCCGAGCCCCTTGCACCAGGATCGCTGAGCGGGAAGACCGCCCTCGTCACGGGATCGTCCCGAGGGATCGGAGCCGACACCGTCCGCCACCTCGCGGCCGCCGGCGCCGATGTCGTGATCAACTTCCGGAACAAGGCGCCGAGGGCGGAGAAGCTCGCCGCGCAGCTGCGGGAGACCGGGGTGCGCGCCCTCGTCGTGGGCGCCGACCTGACGGATCCCGCCTCGGTCGGCGGGATGTTCGCGGAGGTCGAGCGCGAGTACGGCACGCTCGACATCCTCGTGCTGAACGCCTCAGGAGGCATGGAATCCGGCATGGCGGAGGACTACGCCCTCCAGCTCAATCGCGACGCGCAGGTGAACGTGCTGCAGTCCGCGCTCCCGCTTCTCGGCGAGGGATCGAGGGTCGTGTTCGTGACCAGCCACCAGGCGCACTTCATCGAGACGACGCCGACGATGCCCGAGTACCTGCCGGTCGCCCTCTCCAAGCGCGCGGGCGAGGACGCGCTGCGCGCCCTCATCCCCGAGCTCGAGCAGCGGGGCATCGGCTTCGTCGTGGTCTCGGGCGACATGATCGAGGGCACGATCACCGCGACGCTGCTGGAGCGCGCCAATCCGGGGGCGATCGCCGGCCGCCGCGACTCCGCGGGCAAGCTGTACAACGTCGACGAGTTCGCGACGGAGGTCGCCCTCGCCGCCGTCGAGCCGGTGCCGGCGGACAACACCCGGCTGGTCGGCGACACGTCGGATTTCGGAGGGAAGTAGCGGTGCGGCCGGCAGACATCGACAAGCTCGTCTCGGTCTCACGCCCCGCCATCGCGCCCGACGGCGCCTTCGCCGTGTTCGCCACGTCCCGCCCTGACGCGTCGGCCAATCAGGACGTCGGCCAGCTGTGGCGCGTCGAGCTCGATGGCTCGGCGCCGCCTCGGCGCCTCACGCGCGGCGTCGCGGACTCCTCGCCCCGGCTCTCGCCCGACGGAGCCCTCGTCGCCTTCCTGCGCGGCGACGACAAGAAGCGGCCGCAGCTCCACGTCGTCGCCGCGGGGGGCGGTGAGCCGGTGCAGGTCACCGATCAGCCGCTCGGCGTCGGCGACTTCGCGTGGGCGCCGGACGGCGCTCGCATCGCCTACACGGCGCGGGTGCCGGAGAACGGCCGATACGGCTCCATCGAGGGGCTGGATGCCGGGGCCGAGGCGCCGCGCCGCATCACGGGCGTGCGGTGGCACGCCAACGGTCTCGGCTACATCGGCGACCGGCCCTCCCAACTCTTCCTCGTCGATGTGCCGGATGCCGGGGGCGAGCCGCTCTACGAGCCCGCCCCGGCGGTGCTGCCCGAGGGAGA
>DASUQB010000307.1:0-3978 GCA_036280835.1 Microbacterium sp.
GCGCTCGAAGACGACCAGAAGCGCCGGGCGACGCGCAGCCTCCGCGACGGCATCGATCGTGTGCTCACCGACCTGCAGTCGATGTTCCGCGATGTCGTGCTCGTGCAGTTCGGCCGCGACGGCGACCTGATCAACCGCGAGCTCCGGCCGGAGCTGCAGGCGCTCGCCGACGCGTGGACTCCCGAACGCACCCTCGTGGTGCTCGACCACCTCGCGGAGACGCGGCTGGCGCTCGAGCAGAACGTCGCGCCCACCCTCGCCCTCGAAAGCTGGCTCGTGACCGTCACGAGCGGAAGGACCCCGTGAAGCAGTCACCCACCCGCGTGCGCCGCGGCCTCGCCCTCGTCGCGGGCCTGGCGGCGGCATCCGTCGCCCTCTCGGGCTGCCTGTACACGCTCATACCGGAGGAGAGGTCCGGGCCCATCGCCAGCGCGAGCCCCGACACCGAGGGCGTCGACGCAGACCTTCTGCCGTTCTATGGGCAGACGCTCGAATGGACGGACTGCGGCGGGTTCGACTGCACGACGGTCACCGCGCCGCTGAACTGGTCGGACCCCGCCGCGGGCGAGATCGAGCTCTCCGTCATCCGTCAGCAGGCGACCGGCGGCTCGGCCATCGGATCGCTGCTGACCAACCCGGGTGGTCCGGGGGCGAGCGGGGTCTCGCTGATCCGGGACTCGATCGGCTTCGCCGTCGGGGAGCCGCTGCAGGAGCGCTACGACGTCATCGGGTTCGACCCGAGAGGCGTGGGGGAGTCGACCGCGGTCACGTGCTTCGACGCGGCCGAGATGGACGCCTACCTCTACGACATCCCCCCGGCACCGCGGGGGAGCGACGAGTGGGAGGCCTACCTCGAGGACGGTCACCGGCGCTTCGCCGAGGCCTGTCAGGCCAACAGCGCCGGCATCCTCGAGTTCATCACCACCGACAACGCCGCTCGCGACCTCGATCTGCTTCGCGGTGTGCTGGGAGACACGAGCCTCAACTACCTCGGGTACTCCTACGGCACCTTCCTGGGCGCCACCTACGCCGAGCTCTACCCGGAACGTGTCGGTCGACTGGTGCTCGACGGGGCGATCGATCCGTCCATCTCCGGGCTGGATGTCGGAACCATCCAGGCGGTGGGCTTCGAGTCCGCGCTCCGCGCCTACATGGAGTCCTGCCTCGGCGGGAGCGACTGCCCGTTCCGCGGCTCCGTCGATGAGGCCATGGCGGACCTCGGCGCCCTGCTGGCGAGCGCGGACCGCTCGCCGCTTCCCGCGGCCGACGGGCGCGAGGTCGGCGCGGACACCATGATGACCGGCATCGTCGCCGCCCTCTACTCTCCCGAGAACTGGGGGTTCCTGACCACCGCGCTCGATGACGCGCTTGCGGGCAATCCCGACACGGTGCTCTACCTGGCCGACTTCTACAACGGCCGTGAGGAGGGCGTCTATCTCGATAACTCCACCGAGGCCTTCCGCGCCTACAACTGCATGGATTACCCCATCGAATCGACGCCGGAGGACGAAGCCGCCGCCGAGGCGCTGATCGCCGCGGAGGCCCCGACCATCGCGCCCTACTGGTCGGGTCCGGACAACTGCGCCTCCTGGCCGTTCCCGCCCGCGGGAACGCGCGGCCCGATCGCCGCCGCGGGGGCCGCGCCGATCATGGTCGTCGGAACGACGAACGACCCCGCCACGCCCTACGAATGGTCGGTCGCGCTCGCCGGCCAGCTCGAGTCCGGGGTGCTCGTCACACGCGTCGGCGAGGGACACACCGGGTACAACAAGGGCAACGCGTGCGTCGACGCCGCGGTGGAAGCGTATCTTCTGGAGGGTGAGGTACCGCCCGAGGACATCCGCTGCGAGTAGCGCCCGCCATGCGACGCTGGTTCGCGGCACCCCTCGCGACGATGTAATATCGATGCTTGTGCATCGCGCGAGCGACGCGCGCCACCTTAGCTCAGTCGGCAGAGCGATTCACTCGTAATGAATAGGTCAAGGGTTCGATTCCCTTAGGTGGCTCAGTGAACTCAACCTCGGACGTGATCGGCGCCATCGCCGAGATCTTCACGTGGATCGGCCTCGGCGGCGCAGTGCTCATCGCGCTCGCCGCGCTGATCGTGAAGCTCGCCGACGGCACCTGGCTCCCGGCCCGCGGCGTCGTCGAGCCCGATGGCTCCGGGCACCTGGTCCGGTGGATCGACCACGAGGGCCAGATCGGCGAGGCGCCGCTGTCTCCGTCGCAGTTCGCGACCCTGAACGGGGCCGACATGGCCGACATCTTCTACCGGATGGGCAGGAGCGACCGGATGCGACTGCACCGCGGTTCGACGGCCGTCCGCTCGATCGCATGGCTCGCGATCGGCTTCGCCGCCCTGGGACTCCTCGCCGCGGGCCTTTCTCTCATCCTGCTGTTCATGGAGGGCTGAGCCGATCAGGCCAGCGCGAAGAGCGCTCCGGCGGTGAGTGCGAGGGCCAGGCCGATCCACTGCACCGCCGCGATGCGCTCGCGGAGCACCGCGGCGGCCAGGAGGATCGTCCCCGCGGGGTACATGGCCGTGAGCACCGACATGACGGCCAGTTCGCCGAGGCGGAGCCCGAACAGCAGGAGGGCGTTGGCCGCCGCATCCAGCACGCCGCACGCGATCGCGAGCGCCACCCCTCCGCGCAGACCACGGGGGCCCTCGGGGGACGACGCGAACGGGCTCGCCACCGCCGGCCGCACGCGGGCGACGACCGCCATGACGATGATCACCGTCGTCATCAGGGCGAGGTTCGCCGCGCGGCCGGCGATGAGCGGCACGAGACCGCTGTCGTGCGCCGGCTGGTCGAGCACGATCAGGAACCCGCCGATGGCCAGGCCGGCGCCGATGGCCATCAGCACGGCGCGCGCAGACGGGCGCACCGCACCCCGGCCGGGGACGAAGCCGACCAGCACCACGGCGACGAGCGCGACGGCGATCCCGAGGTATCCGAGCACACCCAGGCCCTCTCCCTCGACCACGAGTCCCCAGAACATCGGGGCGACGGCCGACACGAGCGCGGTGAGCGGAGAGAGGATGCTCATCGGCCCGATCGCCAGGCAGGCGTAGAGCAGCACGACCGAGAGCGCCCCGAAGAGGCCCGACAGCGCTCCCCACGCCACCGCATCGAACGACCAGGTGCCGCCGATGACCGGCGCGGCCAGCACGAAGAGCGCGAGGCCCGTGGCGGCCGCGATGGCGGTCACCAGCACCGAGCGCAGGCGCTTCGCGGCGAGGCCGCCGTAGAAGTCCGCGGCCCCGTACACGAGGGCGCCGAAGAGGCCGATCACCGCGGTGAGCATCGTCGCTCAGCCTAGGGCGGGTGCGCTCGGGGCATATTGCTAGATAAGCTAGCGATGTGTCGCAGCCAACCCGCCGCTCGCTCCGCGCACGCGCTTCTCGATCGACGACCACCCGATGGCTGCGCATCGTGATCCCGGTGCTCCTGATCTTCGTGTGGCTGGTCGGTGGGTCGATCGGCGGCCCGTACTTCGGCAAGGTCGACGAGGTTTCCACGAATGACCAGTCGTCGTTCCTGCCCGAGAGTGCGGATGCGACCCGGGTCGCGGACGTGCTGCCGGAGTTCCTCGGCGACGACAGCATCCCCGCATTGGTCGTCGCGACGGCCGACGGGGATGTGACCGAGGCGCAGCTGGCGGGGATGCAGGAGCTCGCGGAGACGATCGCCGACCTCGACGGGGTGAACGACGGGGTCTCCCCGCCGATCGTCTCCGACGACGGCGAGGCGGTGCAGATCTTCGTGCCGATCAGCACGGACGAGTCGCGGGAGACCGTCGAGACCGTACGCGCTACGGTGCAGGAGGAGCTGCCCGCGGGCATGGAGGCCTGGGTCACGGGACCCGCCGGCTTCACCGCCGATTTGGTCAAGGGCTTCACCGGCATCGACGGGCTGCTGCTCGGGGTGGCGCTCGGCGCGGTGTTCCTCATCCTGATCATCGTCTACCGATCTC
>DASUQB010000308.1:0-15218 GCA_036280835.1 Microbacterium sp.
CCGCCTGCTGAAGGACCTGCTCCGCTCGAAGGACTTCGGCCACCGCATCGTGCCGATCATCCCCGACGAGGCGCGCACGTTCGGCATGGACGCGTTCTTCCCGACGGCGAAGATCTACAACCCGAACGGCCAGCACTACACGTCGGTCGACCGGGAGCTGCTGCTCGCCTACAAGGAGAGCCCGCAGGGCCAGATCCTGCACGTCGGCATCAACGAGGCCGGAGCGGTCGCCGCGTTCACCGGGGTCGGCACGTCCTACGCGACGCACGGCGAGCCCCTCATCCCCGTCTACATCTTCTACTCGATGTTCGGCTTCCAGCGCACGGGCGACGCCCAGTGGGCGGCGGGCGACCAGATGGCGCGCGGCTTCATCATCGGCGCGACGGCCGGCCGCACGACGCTGACCGGCGAGGGCCTCCAGCACGCGGACGGCCACTCGCACCTGCTCGCGTCGACCAACCCGGCGACGGTGTCGTACGACCCCGCGTACGGGTACGAGATCGCGCACATCGTGCGTTCGGGCCTCGAGCGCATGTACGGCGCCGGTCCCGACGGCACGGGTCACCCCGATCCCAACGTCATGTACTACCTCACGGTGTACAACGAGCCGCTCGTGCAGCCGGCGGAGCCGGAGAACGTGGATGTCGACGGCATCGTGCGCGGCATCCACCACATCTCGACCGGCGACGGCGACGGCCCGCGCGCGCAGATCCTCGCTTCGGGTGTCGGCGTGCCGTGGGCGCTCGAGGCGCAGAAGCTGCTGAAGGACGACTGGGGCGTGAGCGCCGACGTGTGGTCGGTCACCTCCTGGACGGAGCTGCGCCGCGACGGCCTCGCCGCCGACGAGCACAACTTCCTCTACCCCGACGAGGAGCCGCGCGTGGCCTACGTCACCGACAAGCTCAAGGAGGCGCAGGGTCCCGTCGTCGCCGTCAGCGACTTCATGCACGCGGTGCAGGACCAGATCCGCCAGTGGGTGCCGCAGCGCTACGCGACGCTCGGCGCCGACGGCTTCGGCTTCTCGGACACCCGCCCCGCCGCCCGCCGCTTCTTCAAGATCGACGGGCCGTCGGTGGTCGTCCGCACGCTGCAGGCGCTGGCCGAGGAAGGGGCGGTCGACCGTTCCCTCTCCGCTCAGGCGATCGAGAAGTACCGCCTGTACGACGTCACCGCCGGCACGTCCGGCAACGCGGGCGGGGAGAGCTGACCCCCGGATGACCACTCCGCCGGCGCAGGTAGAGAAGACAGAGAAGGCCCAGGCCGACAAGGCCGAAACGCTGGCCTGGCTGCGGCGCATCTCCGGCGACCTGGCGACCGTCACGACGAAGCGGCTCGAGGACTCGCTCCCCTGGTACGCGGAGATGCCGCCCGGTCGCCGGTCGGCCGTCGGACTCGTCGCGCAGGCGGGCATCACGTCGTTCATCCAGTGGTACGACGACCCCGCGTCGACGCCGTGGATCGCGGCCGACATCTTCGCGGCGGCCCCTCGCGAGCTGCTGAGGAGCGTCAGCCTGACGCAGACGCTGCAGCTCATCCGCGTCACGGTGGAGGTCACCGAGGAGCGCCTCGTCGGCAAGGGCGAGGATCTCCGCGAGGCGATCCTGCTGTACTCCCGCGAGGTCGCCTTCGCCGCAGCGGATGTCTACGCCAGGGCGGCGGAGGCACGGGGTCTCTGGGACGCGCGGCTGGAGGCCCTGGTCGTCGACTCGATCCTCACCGGCGAGGCGGACGAGGAGCTTCCGAGCCGCATCGCCGCGCTCGGCTGGCACGGCCATGGCGAGGTGTGCGTGCTGGTCGGCACCACCCCTCCCCTGTTCGACGTCGACCACCTGCGGCGCACCGCGCGCAAGCTCGGCGTCGATGTGCTGATCGGGGTTCAGGGCTCTCGGCTGGTGCTCGTGATCGGGCGCGCCCAGATCCCCGGCCGCACGGCCGAGGACCCCGGGCCCGAGCTTCCCTTCCTCGACATCGGGCGCCAGCTCGAGGCCGGGTTCGGTCCGGGGTACCTCGTGCTCGGACCGCCGGTGCCCGCGCTCGTCGACGCGAGCGCCAGCGCGCGCGCCGCGCTTGCCGGATTCGCGGTCGCGCGGGCATGGCGAGGTGCGCCCCGCCCCGTCGAGGCGGACGACCTGCTGCCCGAGCGCGCCCTCGCGGGCGACCCGCTCGCCAAGCAGACGCTCGTCGAGCGCATCTACCGGCCGCTCCAGGCGCACTCCAGCGACCTCGTCACCACTCTCTGGAGCTACCTGGACAACGGGCGCTCGCTCGAGGCGACCGCGCGCGAGCTCTTCGTGCACCCGAACACGGTGCGCTATCGGCTGAAGCGCGTCTCCGAGGTCATCGGCTGGGATGCCACCGGGCCCCGTGAGGCGCTGATCCTCCAGACGGCGCTCATCCTCGGGTCGATCGGCACGAGCGACGCGGCCCGGCGCCGCGCGGCGATCCCCCGGCACGGTCGCTGAGGGCTCCCCGGGCTGTCGGCCACGCACAAAGCTTCTCGGCATTCTTGTAAGGGTCGGGCCAGCACGTGCGCGGGATCGTTGGCAGACTGGGAAAGTGATCGTCGTCGTATGCCCGGGTCAGGGATCCCAGACCCCCGGATTCCTCAGCCCGTGGCTCGAACTCGACGGCGTGCGCGCGCGGCTCGAGCAGTTCTCGGAGGCCGCTGAGGTCGATCTCGTCGCCCACGGCACGGAGTCCGATGCCGACACGATCCGCGACACCCGCGTCGCCCAGCCGCTCATCGTCGCCGCGAGCCTGCTCGCCTGGGAGGCGCTCGGCGCGTCGACGGCCCAGGCCGGCGGGGTCGCCGGTCACTCGGTCGGCGAGATCGCGGCCCTGGTGGCGGCGGGCGTGCTGGATGCCGAGAACGGCATGCGCCTCGTGGGAGTGCGCGGGCGCGCGATGGCCGAGGCCGCCGCGCAGGCGCGCACCGGCATGAGCGCCGTCGTCGGCGGAGACGAGGCGGACGTGCTCGCCAAGGTGCAGGAGCACGGCCTCTCCCCCGCCAACTACAACGGCGGCGGCCAGCTCGTCGTCGCCGGGGCGCTCGATGCCCTGGCCGCCTTCGCGGCCGACGCTCCTCGGGGAGCGAGGGTCATCCCGCTCCAGGTCGCCGGCGCGTTCCACACGCAGTACATGGCACCCGCGCGAGATGCGCTGCAGCAGGCGGTGGAGGCGCTCGCCACCGACCACGACGTCTCCGATCCGGGTGTCACGCTCTGGACGAACCGCGACGGCACGGTCGTCTCCAGCGGCGCGCGTGCCGTCGAACTGCTCGTCGGTCAGGTGGCCTCCCCGGTGCGCTGGGACCTCTGCATGGCGTCCTTCGCCGAGCACGGCGTCACCGGCGTCATCGAGCTCGCACCGGCCGGCGCGCTGACCGGCCTCGCCAAGCGCGCCCTGCGCGGCGTGCCCAGCGTGGCCATCAAGACCCCGGACGACCTCGAATCCGCCGCATCCTTGCTGCAGGGAGACGCCGCATGACCCCCACACTGAAGCAACCGACCGGGCCCGCCCACACGCGCGTCTACTCCTACGGCGCGGCGCGCGGCGAGGTCAGCGTGCCGAACGAGGACCTGATCGGCCCCATCGACTCGAGCGACGAGTGGATCCGGCAGCGCACGGGGATCATCACGCGCACGCGCGCCATTCCCGAGACGGACGCGATCGACCTGGCGACGGATGCCGCGGCCGAGGCCATCGCGACGGCCGGCATCGATCCGTCCCTGATCGACCTCGTGATCGTCGCGACGGTCAGCAACCCCAAGCAGACGCCGTCCGTGTCGGCGATCGTCGCCGACCGCATCGGTGCGAACCCGGCGGCGGCCTACGACGTGAACGCCGCGTGCGCCGGCTACGCATACGCCGTCGCCCAGGCGGATGCGCTCATCCGGGGCGGCGCCGCCCACTACGCCCTCGTGATCGGCACGGAGAAGCTCTCCGACATCGTGGACCCCGCCGACCGGAGCATCTCGTTCCTGCTCGGCGACGGCGCGGGCGCGGCCCTCATCGGCCCCAGCGACTTCCCCGGCATCTCCGAGACGGTGTGGGGATCCGACGGTTCCAAGGCCGACGCGGTGGGCATGAACGGCACGCTCACGCAGTTCCGCGACGGCGAGGTGCCGTGGCCGACCCTCCGCCAGGAAGGGCCCACCGTCTTCCGCTGGGCGGTATGGGAGATGGCGAAGGTGGCCAAGGAGGCCCTCGCGGTCGCCGGGGTCGAGGCATCCGATCTCGCCGCTTTCATCCCCCACCAGGCCAACATGCGCATCATCGACGAGTTCGCGAAGCAGCTGAAGCTTCCCGACACCGTCAAGATCGGCCGCGACATCGAGACGACCGGCAACACGTCCGCCGCGTCGATCCCCCTCGCGACCCACCGGCTGCTGCAGGAGAATCCCGACCTGAGCGGCGGCCTCGCCCTGCAGATCGGCTTCGGAGCCGGGCTGGTCTTCGGAGCCCAGGTCGTGGTGCTGCCCTGAGGCGGCGAACCCCGACCCTAGACTGAACGCGGTCTTCACCCTGACCGTCACGACCCCAACGAATAGGAGAACCCATGGCATTCACCAATGAAGAGGTGCTCGCAGGCCTTGCCGAGCTCATCACCGATGAGAC
This sequence comes from Microbacterium sp., assembly GCA_036280835.1. Lineage (GTDB taxonomy): Bacteria > Actinomycetota > Actinomycetes > Actinomycetales > Microbacteriaceae > Microbacterium. The sequence continues at coordinate 4,618 of DASUQB010000308.1, forward strand.
GGGCATCTCGGCCGACGAGGTCGCACCCGAGAAGTCGTTCACGGACGACCTCGACATCGACTCGATCTCGATGATGACGATCGTCGTCAACGCCGAGGAGAAGTTCGGCGTGACGATCCCCGACGACGAGGTCAAGAACCTCAAGACCGTCGGCGACGCCGTCACCTTCATCACCTCCAACCAGGCGTAGGACTTCGGGATGCCACGACCGCGTTGCACGAACGCGTCGTGGCATCCCCGTCTCACAGGGCAAGGACTCACCACATGACCAAGCGCATCGTCGTCACCGGAATCGGCGCCACCACTCCGCTCGGAGGCACGGCCAAGGAGACCTGGCAGAATCTTCTCGCCGGCGTCTCCGGTGCACGCACCCTCGAGTACGAGTGGGTCGCCCAGCACCAGCTCCCCGTGACATTCGCGGCCCAGGCGGCCGTGCCGTCCGCCGACGTGCTGGAGCGCGTGGAGACGAAGCGGCTCGATCCCTCCAGCCAGTTCGCCCTCATCGCCGGTCGCGAGGCGTGGCAGGATGCCGGCGCCCCGGACGTCGAGCCGGAGCGGCTCGCCATCGACTGGGCCACCGGCATCGGCGGGGTGTGGACGCTGCTCGACGCCTACGACACGCTGCGTGAGCGCGGTCCTCGCCGGGTGCTGCCCATGACCGTTCCGATGCTCATGCCCAACGGTCCCGCCGCCGCGATCGGCATGGACCTCGGCGCACGCGCCGGCATCCGCACGGTCGTCTCCGCGTGCGCGTCGAGCACCGAGTCGATCGTGAACGCCTACGAGCACCTGCAGCTCGGCTACGCGGACGTCATCGTCGCCGGCGGCTCCGAAGCGGCCATCAACCCTCTTCCGGTCGCCTCGTTCGCGGCGATGCAGGCCCTCTCGCGCCGCAACGACGACCCGGCCACCGCCTCGCGTCCGTACGACGTGACCCGCGACGGATTCGTCCTGGGCGAGGGCGCCGCCGCGCTCGTGCTCGAGACCTACGAGCACGCGACGGCCCGGGGTGCCCGCATCTACGCCGAGGTGCTCGGCGGCGCGGTGACCAGCGACGCGTACCACATCACCGCGCCCGACCCCGAGGGCTCCGCGGCGGCCCGCGCCATGCGCCAGGCCGTCGAGCGCGCCGGCCACGACCTCGCCGACGTGCGCCACGTCAACGCGCACGCGACGAGCACGCCCGTCGGCGACATCGCCGAGTACAACGCCCTGCGCCGCGTCTTCGGCGAGCGTCTCGACGACATCGTCGTGACCGCGACGAAGGCCTCCACGGGCCACCTCCTGGGCGGGGCCGGTGCCATCGAGGCGATGTTCACCGTGCTCGCCCTGGCCGAGCGCACCGTGCCGCCGACGATCAACCTGACCGAGCAGGATCCCGAGATCCCGCTCGACGTCGCGACCACGACCCGACCGCTGCCCGAGGGAGATGTGCTGGCGATCAGCAACTCGTTCGGGTTCGGCGGGCACAACGCCGTCGCCGCGTTCGCCAGCATCTAGCACCGGCATCCGGCCGGCCACCGGCAACGCGAAGACGCCCCCGGGACCCTGGCGACGAGCACAGGGCCGGATCGGGGGCGTCTGTCGTGTCGGGCGGCGATTCGCGGTCCCAGCCTCCGGGGAGTGTTCCTCCGACTGCCGGTAGTGGCGCCTCGCCGCCCGACCCTTCGACGAGCTCAGGGACCCGGGTTGGGAGACATGGGCTCAGCCGACCTTGTGCAGCCAGACCACGGGGGCGTCGTCGCTCGCGTGGCGGAACGCCTCGAGCTCTTCGTCCCAGGCGGTCCCGAGCGCGATCGCCAGCTCGCGCTGCAGCTCGGCGGCATCGCCTGCGGCGACCTCCATCGCGTAGCGGATCCGGTCCTCACCGACGACCACGTTGCCTGCCGAGTCCGTCTGGGCGTAGTGGATGCCGAGCCCCGGTGTGTGCAGCCAGCGACCTCCGTCGCTGCGCGGCGTCGGGTCCTCGGTCACCTCGAAGCGAAGGTGCTCCCAGCCGCGCATCGAGGTCGCGAGCGCGGCGCCGGTGCCGGCCATGCCCTCCCAGTAGAACTCGGTGCGCCGGGCGCCGCCGAGCACGGGCTGGTCGGCCCACTCGAAGTTGACCGCCCGCCCGAGGGCGCGCCCGACCGCCCACTCGAGGTGGGGGCACAACGCTCGTGGCGCCGAGTGAATGAAGATCACTCCGCGCGCTGATGGTGTCGCCATGATCTCTCCGTTTCGTCAGGTGCGTCTTCCCCTACGACCTGGTCCGCGGAGTGCGGCGATGTGCTGTTGTACCTGCATTATCGCCTATCGGCAGGCGGAATGACAAGCGTGTGATTCGGTGGGGCGGGTGGGACTTGAACCCACGATCGTCGGGTTATGAGCCCGCTGCCTTGACCAGCTTGGCCACCGCCCCGTTCGGTCTACGAGCCTACCGCCAGGCGCGAGTGGAAGAATGCCGATATGGATGTGTCGGCGTGGATCGCGCTGGGCGTGATCGTCGCCCTCGGCGTCGCCGGTGCAGCAGCGACACCGGCCCTCCTCCGCGACGCGCGACGGCGCCGGGAGCGGGGCGGCGGCGGGTCGCTCGGCGGGATCTCCGGTGGCATGGACGCCATCTGGCGGCCCACCGCCGACGAGGCTCACGCGCAGTGGCAGGCTCAGCTCGAAGTGCCTGCCCCGGCGCCCACGCCGGGCGACAGGGGCGACCTGGATGACGGGCCGCTGGTGATCGAGTTTCCCCGCTAGACGGGCGGCTCGGTCGGCGGCAGGGCGGACTCGCTGCCCCGCACGAAGGGGAGCTCCTGGCTGTCGCTGACGATCTGCGGATGGAAACGGGCGAGCTGGATGACGCCCCAGACGGCCACCGCGCCGAAGATCACGAACCCGATGACGGCCCACAGCGGAGCGGCCGCGGCCTCGCCCAGCACGAGCACGCCGATCAGCACCGCGACCATGGGGTCAACGACGGTGAGGCCCGCGATCACGAGGTCGGGCGGGCCGGACGAATACGCGGTCTGCACGAAGTACGCGCCCGCCGCGGTGCCCAGGAGCAGAGCGACGAGGCAGGCGAGGGTGAGCCACTCGAAGTCGCCCGCCTGGACGCGCTTGATGACGACCTTCGCCAGAGTGGCGACGAAGCCGTAGATGATGCCCGCGCCGAGGATGTAGAAGAGCGCCCGCATGCGCTTGCGCAGGAAGAACCAGAGCAGGGCGAGCACGACCATGACGACCGACAGGATCGCCAGGATGACGAGCAGCTGGCGCTCCGTGACCTCGTTCTCCTGTGCGAACAGCGCGGCGACCATGACGAAGAAGAAGATGCCGCCCACGCACGCCGCTATGGCGGTCAGTGATTTCCGCGTCGGCGTATGACCGCTGACGCGGGCGTTGAGCAGCGTCGTGATGACCAGCGCGATGGCGCCGAGGGGCTGCACCACGATCAGCGGCGCGACCGCGAGGGCGCCGAGCTGGCAGACGATGGCCATGCCGAGCATGATGGTCCCGACGACCCAGGACGGCCTCGTGAGAAGGCGCCCGAGCTGCCGGGCGGTGAGCCCCGATGTCGCGTCGCGGCCGCTCAGGCGCTCGACCTTCGCCACCCCTCGGTGCTGGTACTGGGCCCCGAACGACATGAAGACGGCACCGGCGAGCGCGAGCGGGATGCCGAGCAGCAGACCTGGATTCTGGAACACGCCGACGAGCTGATCGCTGACGTCCTCCACTACTCCGGCTGCGTCCCACATCACCCCTCGACACTACCCGCAGGCCCCTCGGACTAGGCTCAAGGCGTGGCCGTTCTGCCGATTCGCATCATGGGAGACCCTGTCCTGCACGCCCCCGCGGCGGCCGTCGAGGAGATCACCGACGAGGTGAGAACGCTCGTGTCGGACATGTTCGAGACGATGGATGCCGCGCCGGGCGTCGGCCTCGCGGCACCGCAGGTGGGGGTCGGACTCCGCATCTTCACATACAGCTACGCGGACGACGACGGTCAGCCGTGGCGCGGAGTGCTGATCAACCCGCAACTGTGGATGACCCCGCTCGTGCCCGGTGACCCCGATCCGGACGACGAGTCCGAGGGGTGCCTGTCGTTCCCCGGCGAGCGGTTCCCCCTCCGGCGCTCCGAGCAGGTGATGGTGACGGGCACCGACCTGGAGGGTGTGCCCGTGCGCATCGAGGTCGACGGCTGGCGTGCGCGCATCCTCCAGCACGAGTTCGATCACCTCGATGGCGTGCTCTACATCGACCGCCTCGACGACGCCGACTGGAAGACCGTGCAGAAGATCGCGCGCAAACGCGGATGGGGCCGCCCGGGCGCCGCCTGGACGCCCGGAATCGACGACATCGACGCCTGAGAGCGGGAATGAAGAAGGGCCCCGGAGTGGAGTCCAGGGCCCTTCGCTCCCCGGCTTGGACTCGAACCAAGAACCTGCCGGTTAACAGCCGGCTGCTCTGCCAATTGAGCTACCGAGGATTATGCCCACCGCGGTGGGCAACCCGACTAGCTTAGCAAAAGAAGAACGGTGCTCACGACGCGAGGGGGCGCTGCTCGGCTTCCGTGCTCGGCGTCCACAGCAGCTCCGCCCCGCGTCCCTGGCCGACGACGTGGCCGCCGTGCAGCACGACGACGTCCGCCTCCAGCTCGCGGACGAGGTCGGTGTCGTTCGTCACGATGAGCGCCGACATCCCGTAGGACCGGCTGCGTTCCACGATGGCGTCGTGCACGACGTGGCGCACGCCCGGGTCGAGGGCCGCGAGCGGTTCGTCGGCCACCAGGATGCGCGGCTGCAGCACGAGGGCGCGCGCGAACGCGACGCGCTGGCGCATCCCGGCGCTGAGCTCGTAGGGGAACTTGGCCGCGGCGCCCAGCGGCAGCTGCATCTCGTCGAGCAGGGTCGCGATGCGCACGGCGAGGGCGCGGGCGTTGACCCGCCGGTCCCGGCTGGTGATGGGCTCGCCGATGACCTCGCCCACCGTCATCCGCGCCGGCAGCCGCGCCCCCGCGCCCTGCGCGAGGTATCCCACCTGGTACACGAGCTGGCGATGCGCCCTGCCCGGCCGGCGGACGGGGATGCCGAGCACGTCGGCGCCTCCCCCGACGACGCCGAGGCCGTGATCGTCGGATCCGGCGAGCACGGCGGCGAGGCTGGACTTGCCGGCCCCGGTCGGACCCATGATCGCGAGGGATGCGGCGTGCTGCAGCGTGAACGACACGCCATCGACCGCGCGGGTTCCCCCGGCGTAGGCGACGCTGATGTCGGAGCACCGGATCGCGACATCGGGATCTTTGCGTCGGGGCATGCGTTCATCCTGCCCGGAACACTCCCCGTCCGCTACTCGGCGCTGTCGTTCATCAGGCGCTGCCGCTCGGCATCGAGGTCGCGCAGGCGCACGCGCACCGCCCGGCCCTCTTCCGAGTCGGCGGGCACGCGCTGCACCGCGCCCAGCAGCTCGTTCTTCTCACGCTCCAGCGAGCGCACGATGAGGTTGCGCGCGAGCTCACCGGTGACGGCCACCGCCCCGGTCTCGTCGGTGGCCGGCAGCGGTCGGGCGAGCAGCTCGCCCGCCAGCGTGCGGTAGGGCTCGCGGACCGCCTGGATGGTGTTCATCGCCCACCCGGGTCGCGAGGGGTCCGGCCCCTCGGCGATGGCGGTGCGCACCGCGTCGAGCCCCGGGTGGCGGAACGGGATCGCTACCGCCCGGGCGAAGAGGTCGGAGTCGATGCGGTGCCCGTACTGCAGGAAGGCCATCAGCGCGTCGCGCTCCAGCGCGACGTCGTGGTGACGGGGCAGGCTCGCCAGCGTCACGCGCTCGAGCGGCGATCCCGGCTCCTCCGGCTCGACGGCCGGGGTCTCGTCCCTGGGCGTGCTCCGGCGCGCGGCGCGCTCCACCTCGACGTGCACCTCCGTGGGGTCCATTCCGAGGCGGCGCGCCAGCACCCTCTCGTATCCGGGGCGCAGCAGCGCGTCGCGGATCTCGGCGAGGATCGGCGCCGCGGAGCGCAGGCCGCCCACGCGGCCCTCGACGCTCGAGAGGTCGTAGCCCTTCAGCCGCTGATCGATCACGAATTCGAACATCGGGACCTTGCGGTCCATGAGCGCGCGAACGGCGACGTCGCCCTTCTTCAGGCGCAGATCGCACGGGTCGAGCCCGTCGGGAGCGACCGCGACGTAGGTCTGGGCGTTGAACCGCTTCTCCTCCGTGAAGGCGCGAAGCGCCGCCTTCTGGCCCGCGGCATCCGGATCGAAGGTGAACACGACCTCTCCGGCGCCCGAGTCATCGCCCATGACGCGGCGGAGCACCGTGATGTGGTCGGTGCCGAAGGCCGTGCCGCACGTCGCGATCGCGGTGGTGACGCCGGCGAGGTGACACGCCATCACGTCGGTGTAGCCCTCCACGACGACCACCCGGCGGGGGTCTCCCCGGGTGATGTCCCGCTTGGCGAGGTCGAGCCCGTAGAGCACCTGCGCCTTCTTGTAGATCTGGGTCTCGGGGGTGTTCAGGTACTTCGGCCCCTGGTCGTCGTCGAAGAGCTTGCGGGCGCCGAAGCCGACGATCTGTCCCGTCACGTCGCGGATCGGCCACACCAGGCGTCCGCGGAACCGGTCGTACACCCCGCGCTGGCCCTGGGACACCAGCCCGGCCGCAGTCAGCTCGTCGCGGGAGAAACCCTGCGCGGTGAGCGCCTTGGTCATCGACTCCCACCCCTTGGGCGCGTAGCCCACGCCGAAGTGCGACGCGGCGCCGGCGTCGAAGCCCCGCTCGCCGAGGAACCGTCGCCCGGTCTCCGCCTCGGGAGTCGCGAGCTGCGCGCGGAAGAACTCCGCGGCGGCGGCGTTCGCGGCGAACAGACGGGTGCGGCCGCTGGTCTCGGGCGCCGCTCCCCCGTCCTCGTAGTGCAGGCTGTAGCCGATCCGTCCGGCGAGGCGCTCGACCGCCTCAGTGAAGCTGACGTGGTCCATGGCCCGCAGGAACGAGTAGACGTCACCCGACTCGCCGCAGCCGAAGCAGTGGTAGAAGCCGACGCCCGGCCGCACGTGGAAGCTCGGGCTGCGCTCGTCGTGGAAGGGGCAGAGGCCCTTGAGCGAACCCACGCCCGCGGACTTCAGCGCGACGCGCTCGCCCACGATGTCGGCGATGTTCGTGCGGGCCTTGACCTCCTCGACATCGGCCTGGCGGATGCGTCCGGCCATCACTCGGCTCCCGATGCGGGTCGCTGCGCGCGCCGGAACTCGGTGACGGAGCCGCGGGGGGACCAGATGCCGATGGATGCCGCGTCGACCTCGCCGACGAGGCGGCCGTGCCACGCGAGGGCCAGCTGATCCGTGAGGCTGGCGACCTGGTCGACGATCACGCGCTTGCGCGCGGCATCCGTCTCGGCGTCGGCGAAGTCGCCGCGGAAGACGTCGTCGAGGGCATCGGGGCCGGTCTCCCACAGCGCGGTCGCGAGGCGCTTGAGCACGCGCCGCTGCTCCTTGTAGAGCTGCTTGCGACCCTCGATCGAGACCACCGTGGCGCCGATGACGCCTTTCAGCACCGCCATCTCGGCCTCGATGACCCTCGGGACCACGACGTGGGCGCGGTACCGCGTCAGCACCGGACCGGGGTACGCGTCCTGCGTGGCGGTCGTCGCCGCCCGGGCGAAGCGCCCGATGAGGTCCGATGTGAGGTTCTTGAGGCGCGCCAGGGCCGCCCTGGATCCGTCGAAGGCGGGCAGCCACTCGGGCATCCGAAGCAGGCGGAACAGGGCGTCCGCGAGCTCGTCCCTGGCGAAGTCGTAGCCCACCCACGCCTGGATCGCCGAGACGAGCGACTCGTGCTCGGCGGGGTCCGAGAGGCGCGCCGGGTCGAGGTAGCCGTTGACGATCGCGTCCTCGAAGTCGTGCACCGAGTACGCGATGTCGTCGGAGAGGTCCATGACCTCGGCCTCGATGCACCGCACACGGCCCGGGGCGCCGAGGCGCATCCAGCGGAAGACGTCCTCGTCCTCGGGGTAGACGCCGAACTTGAGGCGGCCGCCGGGGTCGGGAAGGGGATGCGCCGCCGTCCAGGGGTACTTGCACGTCGCGTCGAGACTGGCACGGGTGAGGTTCAGCCCGTAGCTGCGGCCGGTGTCGTCCATCACCTTCGGCTCGAGGCGCGCCACGATCCGCAGGGTCTGGGCGTTCCCCTCGAACCCGCCGATGTCTTCCGCCCAGTCGTTGAGGGCGCGCTCCCCGTTGTGGCCGAAGGGGGGATGGCCGAGGTCGTGGTTCAGGCACGCGGTGTCGACGACGTCGGGCGAGAGCCGCAGCTGCGTCGCCAGCTCGCGGCCGACCTGGGCGACCTCGAGGGAGTGCGTCAGGCGGTTGCGCGCGAAGTCCGCGGGGCTCGCGGGGCTCAGCACCTGAGTCTTGGCCGCGAGCCGGCGCAGGGCGGCGGAGTGCAGCACGCGTGCACGGTCCCGGGCGAAGTCGTCGCGCTCGGACCGGTGGTCCTCGGCGATGAACCGCGCGGCATCCGCCTCTTCATAGCCGTTCGGGCGCCCGGGCGCGACGCCGACCGCGCTTGCGCCCCTAGCCGCCACTGTGGTCGAGTTCCGCTCCGGCCAGCTCGACGGATGCCTCGGCCCCGAGGTCGCGGGACTCCAGCCAGCGCTCGGGCAGCGCGGGGCGCTTCGGCGTGCCGGCGCGTCCCCGCTGGCCCTCCGCTGCGGCGCCCGGGTACGGCGCATCCAGCTCGAGGGTGGCGATCAGGTCGTCGATCTCGGCGAGGGTCGAGACGGTGGCGAGCTGCGCCCGCGTCTCCCCGCCGACGGGATATCCCTTGAAGTACCACGCGACGTGCTTGCGGATATCGCGACAGCCGCGTCCTTCGTCCTCGAAGAACTCCACGAGCAGCTCCGCGTGGCGGCGGAAGGCGTCGGCGACGAAGCCGAGCGTGGCGTCGACGCTCCCCCCGTCGCCGCCGAAGGCGGTCGCCAGCTCGCCGAACAGCCAGGGACGACCGAGGCATCCACGACCGACGACGACGCCGTCGCAGCCGGTCTCCTCCATCATCCGCACGGCGTCCTCCGCCGACCAGATGTCGCCGTTGCCGAGAACGGGCACGCTCGTCACGGCCTCCTTCAGGGCGGCGATCGCCGACCAGTCGGCGTTGCCGGAGTAGAACTCTGCGGCGGTGCGGGCATGCAGCGCGACCGCGGCCACACCGGCGTCCTCCGCGATGCGGCCGGCATCGAGGTACGTGAGATGGTCGGTGTCGATGCCCTTGCGCATCTTGATCGTCAGCGGAACGTCACCGGCGGCTCGCACCGCCCCCCGAACGATGTCGCCGAAGAGGTTGAGCTTCCACGGGAGGGCCGCTCCCCCGCCCTTGCGCGTCACCTTGGGCACCGGGCAGCCGAAGTTCAGGTCGATGTGATCGGCGTGGTCCTCGGCGACGAGGATGCGCACGGCCTCGGCGACCGTCACCGGGTCGACGCCGTACAGCTGGATGGAGCGCGGCGTCTCGGACTCGTGGTGCCGGATGAGGCGCATGGTGGTGTCGTTGCGCTCGACGAGGGCCCGAGACGTGATCATCTCGCTCACGTAGAGCCCCGCACCGTACTCGCGGCACAGGCGGCGGAACGCGGTGTTGGTGATGCCGGCCATCGGCGCGAGCACGACGGGCACGTCGATATCGAGCGGCCCGATGCGCAGCGGGCGCGCGGGGGCGGTGGCGAGGGCGGTGTTCACGAATCCATTCTCCCAGACCCGCGGGCCGGGCCGCTGTGAATGGGGCTTAACCTGTGGGTATGACTCAGGAGACGGCCACCGACATCCGCGACATCCCCTTCACGACCGCCGACGGAGGGCAGGCCTCCCTCTCCGACTACGCCGGGAAGGTGCTCCTCATCGTCAACGTCGCGTCGCGCTGCGGCCTCGCGCCCCAGTACGAGCAGCTCGAGCAGCTCAAGAAGACGTACGGGCCGCGGGGCTTCGATGTGCTGGCCTTCCCGAGCAACCAGTTCCTCCAGGAACTGTCCGACATGAATGACATCCTCGAGTACTGCTCGATGACGTGGGGCGTCACCTTCCCCGTCTTGGACAAGGTGAAGGTGAACGGCCGCAGCGCCGCTCCGCTCTACAAGGAGCTGAAGAAGGCTCCGGATGCCGATGGCAAGGCCGGCCGCGTCGCGTGGAACTTCGAGAAGTTCCTCGTGCTCCCGAGCGGCGAGATCCACCGCTTCCGGCCGCAGACGAAGCCCGACGACCCGGCGATCGTCGGGCTCATCGAGGCGAACCTGCCCGCCTGACGGGCTAGGCGTTCGCCGGCTCCATGGCGTCTCGCGCCTCGCGGCGCTCGGCCCACACCTGACGCGCGACCTGTGCGAACGCCTCGGGCGGCTGCGCCCCGCTGACGCCGTACTTGCCGTCGATCACGAAGAACGGAACCCCGTTGATGCCGTAGGCGGCGGCCTGCGCCTGGTCGGCGCGCACCGCGTCGACGTACTGCGAGCTCTCGAGCGCGGCGCGTGCGGCATCCGCATCGAGGCCCACGTCGACGGCGAGAGAGACGAGCTCGTCGATGCGACCCAGGTGGCGCCCCTCCGTGAAGTACGCCGACATGAGGCGCTCCTCGAGCTCGTACTG
>DASUQB010000309.1:0-22635 GCA_036280835.1 Microbacterium sp.
TCGACGCACTCGTCGCAGATGTAGACCCCGGGGCCGGCGATCAGCTGCTGGACCTGCTTCTGGCTCTTGCCGCAGAACGAGCACTTGAACAGGTCGGCGCTCTCACCGATGCGAGCCATGTGCTTCCTCCTCGTGGTCCCCCTGCTGGGAGTGCTCTGAGCCTAATCGCTGGGCTCGACATCGGGTGGTATTTCCGCGGACTTGTGGAGTAATGCGCCGCGCACGACGGATGCCCCGGACCGCGCCCTCGCGGGAGGGCGGGCCGGGGCATCCGGTCGTCGCTACTTGCCGATCGCGGCGGGCAGGCGCTTGCGCGTGGTGAGCACCTGGTCGATGAGGCCGTAGTCGACGGCCTCCTCCGACGAGAGGATCTTGTCGCGGTCGATGTCGCGGTTGACCTGCTCGGCGGTGCGGTTCGAGTGCTTCGCCAGAGTCGCCTCCAGCCACGTGCGCATGCGCAGGATCTCGGCGGCCTGGATCTCGATGTCCGATGCCTGACCGTGGCCGGCCTCGCCCATCGCGGGCTGGTGGATCAGGATGCGCGCGTTGGGCAGTGCCAGCCGCTTGCCGGGGGCGCCGGCGGCGAGCAGGACCGCGGCCGCCGAGGCGGCCTGGCCGAGCACGACCGTCTGGATCTGCGGCGACACGTACTGCATCGTGTCGTAGATCGCCGTCATGGCCGTGAACGAGCCGCCGGGCGAGTTGATGTACATGATGATGTCGCGGTCGGGATCCTGGCTCTCGAGCACGAGCAGCTGCGACATGACGTCGTCGGCGGACGCGTCGTCCACCTGCACGCCGAGGAAGATGACGCGGTCCTCGAAGAGCTTGTTGTAGGGGTCCTGGCGCTTGTAGCCGTAGGCCGTGCGCTCCTCGAACTGCGGGAGGATGTAGCGCGAACCGGGAGCCTGCAGGCCCTGGTGGGCCGTGCCACCGAAGGTGGGGATGTTCATTCTCGGGATTCTCTCTTTCGCCTTCGGTCAGCTCGCGGTCGTGCCGGCGCCGCCGACGACGTCGAGGGCGTGCTCGCGGATGTGGTCGACGAAGCCGTACTCGAGTGCCTCGGCCGCGGTGAACCAGCGGTCGCGGTCGCCGTCCTCGTTGATCTGCTCGACCGGCTTGCCGGTCTGGGCCGCCGTGATCTCGGCCAGTCGGTTCTTCATCGAGATGATGAGCTGGGCCTGCGTCTGGATGTCGCTCGAGGTGCCGCCGAAGCCGCCGTGCGGCTGGTGCAGGAGCACGCGGGCGTTCGGCGTGATGTAGCGCTTGCCCTTCGTGCCGCTGGTGAGCAGCAGCTGGCCCATCGAGGCCGCCATGCCGATGCCGACGGTGACGATGTCGTTGGGCACGAACTGCATGGTGTCGTAGATCGCCATGCCCGCCGTGATCGATCCGCCGGGAGAGTTGATGTAGAGGAAGATGTCCTTCTCTTGATCCTCGGCGGCGAGAAGGAGGATCTTGGCGCAGATCTCGTTGGCGTTGTCATCGCGCACCTCCGAGCCCAGCCAGATGATGCGGTCTCTCAGCAACCTGTCGAAGACACTCTGTGCGACCAGTGGTTCGGCCATCTTTGCTCCATTTCGTTGTACGTCTGGAACGAATCTACCGGCGCGAATCGCGGCGCCCGGCCGTGTTCGCCGTGGGCATAGATTCGCGGGGGGTGGACGGCGAAGGGGGTGGATGCCGCGGCATCCACCCCCTTCCCTGTCGCTCGCGAGCGACTACTTCTTCTTGGGCGCGGCCTTCTTCTTGGCGGGCTTGGCCTCTTCGGCGGCGGGCTCCTCCGCGGCCGCCTCGTCGTCGGCGTCGGCCGCGGCGTCCGCGATCTCCTCGGCCTCGGCCACGACGTCCTCTTCCGCGGCCTCTTCGTCCTCGAGGGCGACGAAGCCGGCCAGGTCGACGGGGGCGCCGTTCGTGTCGACGACGTTCACGCGGCTGAGCGCGACGGCGAGGGCCTTGTTGCGGGCCACCTCACCGACGAGCGCGGGCAGCTGGTTGTTCTGCTGCAGGGTCTCGACGAACTCCTGGGGAGCCATGCCGTACTGCGCCGCGGACTGCACGAGGTACTGCGTGAGCTCCTCCTGCGAGACCTGCACCTTGGCCTGCTCGGCCACCGCGTCCAGCACGAGCTGCGTGCGGAACTGCTTCTCGCTCGCTTCGGTCACCTCTGCACGGTGCACATCGTCCTCGAGGCGGCCTTCGCCCTCGAGGTGGTTGTGCACCTCGTCCTCGATGAGCTGCGGCGGCACGGGGATCTCGACCTGCGCGAGGAGCGCGTCGACGAGCTGGTCGCGCGCGGCGGATCCCTGCGTGAACGTGGACTGCTGGGCGACGCGGTCGCGCAGGCTGTCGCGAAGCTCGGCGATGGTGTCGAACTCGCTCGCGATCTGGGCGAAGTCGTCGTCGGCCTCGGGCAGCTCGCGCTCCTTGACGGCCTTGACCGTCACGGCGACCTCAGCCTCTTCGCCGGCGTGGTCGCCGCCGACGAGCTTCGAGCGGAAGGTGGTCTCCTCGCCCGCCGTGAGCGAGTCGATGGCCTCGTCGATGCCCTCGAGCAGCTCGCCCGAGCCGAGCTCGTACGACACGCCGTCGGCGCGGTCGATCTCGTTGCCGTCGATCGTGGCCACCAGGTCGAGCTCCACGAAGTCGCCGGTCGCCGCGGGGCGGTCGACCGTGACGAGCGTGCCGAAGCGCGCGCGCAGGCGGTCGAGCTCCTCGTCGATGGCGGCCTCGTCGACCTCGATGGCGTCGACCGTGAGGGTGATGCCCTCATAGGCCGGCAGCTCGAATTCGGGGCGCACGTCCACCTCGACGTCCACGAGCAGGTCGCCCGAGAAGTCCTTCTCGTTGGGCCACTCGACGATGTCCGCCGACGGGCGGCCGATGACCTTGACGTCGTGCTCGGCGACGGCCGCGCGGAAGAACGTGTCGAGTCCCTCGTTGACGGCGTGCTCGATGACGGCGCCGCGACCGACGCGCTGGTCGATGATCGGGGCGGGAACCTTGCCCTTGCGGAAGCCGGGGATCTGGATGTCCTGAGCGATGTGCTCGTAAGCGTGAGCGATGCTCGGCTTGAGGTCCTCGGGGGTGACCGTGATGTGCAGCTTCACCCGGGTGGGGGTGAGCGTCTCGACGGTGCTGTTCACCATGCTTGTTCGTTCTCCTCGATGTTTTCCCGGCACGCACGACGCGGCCGGGGGAAGGTCTTGGGATGGTTTCGGAGGCCGTGCCGTCGGGGCGACAGGATTTGAACCTGCGGCCTCCCGCTCCCAAAGCGGGCGCTCTACCAAGCTGAGCTACGCCCCGGGTGGTGGTGTCCGTGCGCACGCGCGGGCACAAACAACCCGTCAGAGTCTAGCCGACGGGCATCCGAGGGTCGCGACATCCGCGGTTCTGGGGCGGCGGCGTGCACGAAGTTCGGAGAATGTCGCGAAGTTCGGACGATTCGCGGCCGAAGGGCCGAAGGAAGCGCGATTCTCCGAAGTTGCTGCCGGCGGTCCGAGGCACGGGCGGCTCATGCCATAAGATTGTGGATGCCGCGGCCTGCCGCTGCGGGGATGTAGCTCAATGGTAGAGCCTCAGTCTTCCAAACTGATGGTGCGGGTTCGATTCCCGTCATCCCCTCCATTGCCCTCACGGGCAGCCGAAGCTCGTGCGCGAGGGCAATCCTGTGGATGCCGCGCGAACGCCCTCGCAAGCCCTCTCAGGAGGCGATGAGCAAGGCGCCGATCCACCAGACGATGAGGCTCAGCGCGATGGCCCCGAGCGGGTAGACGAACGCGACGCGTCGCCTCACGAGGGCCACCACCCCGAGCACGATGCCGAGGATCGCCAGCGTCGGCGGCCCGTAGACGCCCAGAGCGAAGCCGAGCTGGTTCGGGCTGCTGTCCATCGCCCAGAGGAGCGAGCCCAGGAAGAGCGCGGAGGCCAGCGCGAGCGAGACCAGCATCAGCAGGATGGTGGCGATCATGTCGCCGACCCGCGCCCTGCGGGTCCGGGACGCGGTGGCGGGGGCGCTATCGGTCATGGCGACCCTCCTGTTCGTTGCGCTGATGGTAGCGCGCGCGGTTCAGCGGTACCGTGGGGCCGTGAAACGCGTTGCCAAGCCCGTGAAACCGCCGAAGCTGCCGCGCAGGCCGGCATCCGCCCTCGCGGAGCGTTACACCACGGTCGACGGATTCGACGTCTTCTACCGGGAGTCGCCGGAGCCGCGGCCCGGCCAGCGCGTCATGATGCACGTGCACGGCTTCGGGCTGTCGGGCCGCTACCTCCTGCCGACGGCGCAGGTGCTGGCGGATGACTTCCACACCCTCGTTCCCGATCTTCCGGGCTTCGGCCGCAGCGCCAAGGCAGGTGCCCTGCTCGACGTGCCCGACCTGGCCCACGCGGCCGCGCGGTTCCTCGACGGCAAGGGCATCGAGCGCGCCACCCTGATCGGCAACTCGATGGGGTGCCCCGTCATCTGCGAGTTCGCGTACCGCTATCCCGAGCGCATCGAGCGCGCCGTGCTGGTCTCCCCCGCCGGAGGCATGTACAACCAGCCGCTGCGCCGGGCGGTCGGCCAGCTGTCGAAGGACGGCCCCCGCGAGCCCCGCAGGATGGTCACGGTGGCGACCCCCGACTACCTCCGCTTCGGCGTGCCGAGCACGCTCAAGATGTTCAAGGCGCTCACGCAGTATCCGACGCTCGAGCGCCTTCTCGCGCTGACCATCCCCACCCTGGTCGTGCTCGGGGACCGCGACCCGCTGCTGCCGGGCCCCGAGCGCGTGAAGGAGGTCGCGTCGCAGACCGACAACCACGTGCTCGTGGTGCACATCGAGGGTGCGGCGCACGCCATCAACTTCAGCCATCCGGGCGAGCTGTCCAACGTCATCCGGCTGTTCATGGACGACAAGCCCATCGTGGATGACCCCGACTCGCCCGGCCAGGCCACCGTGTACGAGGTGCACCGCGGAACGCATCACCCGCCCGCGCGGCCGTCTTAGCGCGGCCTAGGACTGCTCGAGCACGGCACGGAATCGCTCGGGGAGGACGACGTTCTCCGCGGCGTCGGCGAAGAGCGGCGCCACCTGGTCCGGCGTGTAGCCGGCGATGCCGCATCCGATCTCGGTCACGAGGAAGCGCAGTTCCGGATGCCGCGCCGCGAAGTCGAGGAAGCGCTCGACGCCCTCCTGCATGACGGCCGGCCCGCTCATCGTGTCGATGCCGTAGGACCGGCCCTGAAGGCCGTCGCCCTGACCCCAGACGGCGCCGAAGCGCTCGAGGGCGGTCGCCGCGGCGCCGGCGCCGTGCGCCCCCGACGCGTTCGACCCGAAGACGAAGACCTCGCCCGGCTGCAGCGATTCGATTCTCATGCGGGCAGGGTACGCCGTTCTCAGATGGAGATCGAGAAGCCGCCGTCGGCCGAGAGGAGCTGTCCCGTGATCCAGCGACCTCTGGCCGACACCAGGAAGGCGACGACGGCGGCGACATCGGCCGGCCCGCCGAGCCGGCCGCCGGGCTGCATCCGCGTCAGCGTCTCCCTCACGTCGTCCGTCATCCAGCCCGTGTCGATGGGACCCGGATTGAGCACGTTCGCCGAGATGCCTCGCGGCGCGAGCTCGCGCGCCGCCGAGATCACGATCCGATCGAGGGCCGCCTTGCTCGCCCCGTAGGGAAGGTTGCCGGTCGTGTGGTCGCTCGTCAGGGCGACGATGGCGCCGCCCGCGTCGGTCTGCCGGGCGAACTCGGCGATCAGCAGCCAGCTCGCGCGCGCGTTGACCGCGAAATGCCGGTCGAACTGCTCGACGGTGGTGTCGAGGATGCCGGATTCCACGTCCCACGCGTGAGAGAGCACGAGCGCCTCCACCGCGCCGAGCTGCGCGCGGGCGGCCGCGAGGAGCGTGGTCGCCGCATCCGCCTGCTGGAGGTCGGCCGGGACGTCGATGACCCGCGCACCCGAGGAGCGGAGCTCGTCTATCACCGCGTCCACGCCGGCTGCGGCATCCGCCCCGAAGATCGCCTCGTCGGCCGGCTGCCAGCGGCTGAGCGCGAGGTCCCAGCCGTCGGCCGCAAGGGCGCGGGCGATCCCCGCACCGATCCCCTGGGGGCGGCCGACCCCCGTGACGAGGGCGACGGGCCTGCTCACGAGCCGACCGCGGTGGCGCCGACGTGACGAGCCGTGTGCGCACGGTAGACCTCGGCATTGCGCAGGATGCCGGCGCGCTCTTCTTCCGTCAGCTCGCGGCGCACCTTGCCCGGCACTCCCGCGACCAGCGACCCGGGCGGAATCACCGAGCCCTCGAGCACGACCGCTCCCCCGGCGATGAGGCACCCCGCACCGATCACGGCCCCCGAGAGGATGACGCTGCCCATGCCGATCAGGGAGCCGTCGCCGATCGTGCACCCGTGCACGACGGCGTTGTGGCCGACCGACACGTCGGCGCCGATGACGACGGGGTGGCCGGGGTCGACGTGCACCGACACGTTGTCCTGGATGTTGCTGCCCGCGCCGAGCGAGATGCCGTCGCTGTCGCCCCGCAGCACGGCGTTGTACCAGACGCTCGCACCCTCGGCGAGGGCGACCGCGCCGATGATCCGGGCGCCGCCCGCGACGAAGCAATCGGGGTCGAGGTGGGGAGTCGCGCCCTCGAGCGCGAGGACGGAGGCGTCGGCGGCAATGGTCATGCTCCGACCCTAACGCGGCGCGCAGACGGGCTCGAGGCGGCCGGAATGACGCGGGTTAGCCCAGCCTCAGCTTGCTTGCGGAATGCTTCAGCCTGAGTAGCGTTGCACTCAGAATTCACGACCGACGCACTCCGGAGGGCGCATCATGAGCAAGTCCCAGATCATCTCCACCACCGCCAGCGACCCCACCCTCGCGGCCGCATCCGCCCAGTTCCTCTCCCCCGTCGTCCTCGGCCTGCAGGCTCTGACGATCAACGGCAAGCAGGCTCACTGGCACGTGCGCGGCTCGAACTTCGTGGGCGTGCACGAGCTGCTCGACACGATCGTCGCCCACGCTGGCGACTGGGCCGACACCGCCGCCGAGCGCATCGTCGCCCTCGGCCTGCCGATCGACGCCCGCGTGCAGACCGTCGCCGCCAAGGCGAAGGCGACCGAGGTTCCCGCCGGCTTCACGAAGTCGGACGAGCTGATCCGCGACGTCATCTCCGACATCGACGGCATCCTCGTCGACCTGAAGACCGCGATCGACGGACTCGGCGAGGTCGACGTGACGAGCCAGGACGTCGCGATCGAGATCATGCGGGGCCTCGACAAGGACCGCTGGTTCCTCTTCGCCCACATCAGCGAGTAGGAAAGCGCGCGAAGAAGCCCGCGGGGGTCACCCCGCGGGCTTCTCTGCGTCTGCGCCCGCACCCGCACCCGCACCGCACCCCGACGGCCTCCGCCGCGCGCCACCTTGCCCGGCAGCGCCTAGCCGTGCTGCAGGAAGGCGAGAACCGCGAGCACCCGGCGGTGATCCGTGCCGGACTCCTCGAGCCCGAGCTTCTGGAAGATCGCACTCACGTTCTTCTCCACCGCGCCGACGCCGATGAACAGGCGCCCGGCGATCGTCCCGTTGCTTCGCCCCTCGGCCATCAGCTCGAGCACGTCCCGCTCACGAGGGGTCAGCGCCGCGATCGGATCCGGCCGGGAGGCCAGCAGCTGTCGGACGACGAGCGGATCGAGGACGGTGCCTCCCTCGTGCACGCGCCGCACCGCGTCGGTGAACTCGTCGAGCGAGGTGACGCGGTCCTTCAGCAGATAGCCGATGCCGCCGTCGCCCCCGGCGAGCAGCTCGCGGGCATAGACCCCCTCGACGTACTGGCTGAGCACGAGGATGCCGATTCCCGGCACCTCGCGCCGCAGCTTCAGCGCCGCGCGGATGCCCTCGTCGCGGAACTCCGGCGGCAGCCGCACGTCGAGGATCGCGACATCCGGCTGCGTGCCCTGCACTCGCGCGACGATGTCCTCGGCGTCCGCGAACGCGCCGGCGGTGATGTACCCCGCCTCGTCGAAGAGGCGCACCAGGCCCTCGCGCAGCAGCAGCGAGTCCTCGACGAGCACGATGCGCAGGGGGCGCGCGGGCGCGGTCATCCCCTCAGGATAGGACGCGCTCATGCCGAGCCGGCGGGGGCGAGGGGGCGCGCAGCTGCCGCCCGGGGGTCAGGGCCCTGGAGGGGGATGTGCGCGCCCACCGTGGTGGGCCCCCCGAGCGGGCTCGCGACGATCAGCACGCCGCGGAGGCCGTGGACGCGGTCGCGGAGGCCCTCGAGGCCGTGACCCGGACTGAGGTGCGCGCCGCCGGCGCCGTTGTCGACGACCCAGACATCGAGCATCGACGGCGATGTGGCGGTCGGCGCGCGCAGCGCCGCCTTCAGCGCCACGCCGCTGGCTCCGGAGTGCTTGACGGCGTTGGTCAGAAGCTCGGCGACGACGAAGTACACGTTGCGCGCGACGTCCGGCCCGACCGCGGCATCCACCGCCGGATCGATCTCCGTCGCCACCGCGAGGGGACTCTCCGACGCCAGGGCCGCCAGCGCGGCGGCCAGGCCGCGATCCTGCAGCAGCGGCGGTGCCACTCCGCTCGACAGCGCGCGCAGCTCGTCGAGTGCGGCCTTGGCCTGCCCGCGGGCCTCCTGGGCCAGGCGTGCGAGGGAATCCGTGTCGCCGGCCTCCGCACGGCGCTCGAGCGCGGCGAGATCCATCTGCAGGCGAACCAGGCGCTGCTGGGGGCCGTCGTGGATGTCGCGCTCGAGCCTGCGGAGCGAGACATCCTCGGCGTGCACGGCGGCACCGCGTGCCGACGCTTCGGCCCGCACCTCCTGCACGAGCGCATCGGTGCGCCAGGGTCCGAGCATCCCCTTCGCGACGGCGTGGTGCACCCACGCGAGAGCGTTCAGCACCCACGGCAGCGTCACCGCGCAGACGATGCCGGCGATGAGGTAGAGCACCACCTCGACGGCCTGGGGAGCGATGCCGCCGAAGAGCCACGGCAGCGCCTCTGCCACGTTGTCGCCCCAGACGCCGGCGCTGTCCCCGCGGGGGATGAAGATGCCCCAGAACCAGTACGTGAGCCCCCCGAGTGCGATGCTCAGCCATGCGACCGTCAACGCGAAGGTGATCGTGCTGATGATCGGGCTGACGATCATGCCGTGCAGCAGGTACAGCCAGTAGTGGCCGTTGCGGAGGGGGCGCGTGAGAGTCGCCCAGAACCCGGACGCGTCGGTGCGGTCCCGGTTCCATGCGGGTTCGGCGATGGGCTCCTGGCCGGTCAGCCGCAGCAGGTATCGGTCGGCGACCCCGAATCCGCGCGCGGCGAGGAGGGCCCCGACGACGATGGGGAGCCCGATGACGATCGCGAGCAGCCCGACGCCGGTCCAGAACAGCGAGGCGAGCACGGTGATCGACACCACGGCGACGACGAAGATCGCCAGGAGATACACCGCGCTGCCGGGTGTCCTCTTCCAGAGGGTGCCGTAGCCGGGCCACGCGGCCGGTCTGTCTCCCGCGGGCTGCGGCGCTCGGTCGACCGGAAGGTCAGTGGTCATGGCGGTCATCGGTGTCTCCCTCGTGGATGCGCAGGGCAGGTGTCTGCCCGGGTTCGACGACCAGGAACTGTCCCATCATGCCCTGGTCTTCGTGCCACAGCATGTGGCAGTGGTACATGTACGGCGTCGTCGGATCGGCGTAGTCGTCGAAGCGGACGAGCAGGCGGTAGGTGCGGTTCCACTCGAGCGCGATCGTGTCCTTGAAGCCCGCCAGGTGGGGCGGCGGGGCGTCGCCGTCGATGCTCAGGATGCGGAACTGCGTGTCGTGCACGTGGAAGCTGTGCGGCAGCGGATTGGTGTTCGTGACGCTCCACACCTCGCTGGTGTCGACCTCGGCGGCGAAGTCGGCGCGCGCCATGTCCATCTGGCGATCGTTGATGTCGTGCCCCGACATCTCGAACGAGCGGGATGCGGCGGCGCTGCCCTCGTCCGGTACGGGCAGGCTGGCAAGCGTCGCGGGAACCGCCGGAGAAGGGCGGAGGGATGCCGCGGCGCGGAGTTCGAGCACGTCGAAGGCGTCTCCGCCCGCATGGAGGTCGGGATCCGGAGCGTCGGAGCGGAGCACGACGGACTCCCCCGCGTTCATCGTGACGATGATCTCGGCTCTCTCGCCCGGCGAGAGCGCGATGCGCTCGGTGTCGACCGGCCCCGAGAGCAGGCCGCCATCGGTCGCGATCAGCTGGAACGAGCGATCGTCGGCGAACGCGAAGTCGTACATGCGAGCGCTCGAGCCGTTCAGCAGCCGCAGGCGGACGCGTTCGGTCGTGACGTCGAGGAACGGGGCGAGCGTGCCGTTGACCAGGATGGTGTCGCCCAGAGCACCGTCGAACTGACCGACTCCGCTGTCGAATGCGCCGGCCTCGGTGAAGGAGCGGTCCTGCACGATGAGCGGGAAGTCGTCGACGCCGTAGTCGCGGGGCAGCTCCAGCGCCGCCTCCTCCGCGTCGCGCACGAGGAACATCCCGGCCAGCCCCGCGTCGACCTGCTCGCGCGTCTGCTCGTGGAGGTGCGGGTGATACCAGAGGGTCGCCGCCGGCTGGTCGATCGTCCATTCGGGCCGCGCGCCCTCGCCGGGCGCGATCGGCTGATGGGGGCCCCCGTCCTGAGCGGCGGGAAGGTGCATGCCGTGCCAGTGCACCGAGGTCGCGGCATCCAGGTCGTTCTGCACGTCGACGCGAACGCGCTCGCCCCGGTGCGCGACGAGCGTGGGGCCGAGGTAGGAGCCGTTGTACCCGAGGGTCTGCGTCTCGCCCTGCGGCACGAAGGCGGCACTCGCCTCGTCCGCGGTCAGCGAGAAGACGCGCGTGTCGCCCTCGATCCTCGACTCGGCGAGAGCCGGGACGCGGAGCGGTTCTCTGAAGTCCACGCCGCCGGGCTGCGGGGGTGCCGGGCGGAACAGGGCGGAGCATCCGCCGAGCAGGAGGGGAAGCGCGACGCCGATGGCGACGATCGAGGCGAGGCTCGTGGCCGTCGCGCGCGGTCGCCGCGCGCCACGCGGGGAATCGGAGGGGAGGGTGTCTCGAGGCATGCATCCAGCCTCGCGAGCAGGGCCCGGACGCGGCATCCGGCGGCCCGGCGGATGCGGTGGGGGGCTGTCCCCCCTATGCCACGTGCGTGAGGCGCCCGCCGAGCACGGTCGCCGCCACCCGCATGTCCCGAAGGCCGGTCTCCGTGGCGCTCAGCGGGTCTGCTTCGCACAGCGCGAGGTCGGCGAGCCCGCCGGGCTCGATCCGGGCGGTGTCCTCCCCGGTCCCGCCGTGGCTGGATGCCGCGAGGGCGGTCGCCACGTCGATCCCCTGATCGGGCCGCCACGGCTCTCGGCCGTCGCGGGTGCGGAAGGTCGCCGCGGCGATGGCCGCCCACGGGTCCAGCGGGGACACCGGAGCGTCGGACCCGAACAGCAGCCGGGCGCCGGAGTCGGCGAGCAGGCGGAGAGGGTAGGGAACGGCGGTCTGCCCGGCCCAGACCCTGTCGGTCACATCGCGGTCATCGATCGCGTGCTCGGGCTGCACGCTCGCCCCGACACCGAGCCGCGCGAAGCGCGGGATGTCGGCGTGCGCCACGAGCTGCGCGTGCTCGATCGTGCCGGTGGCGCCGCTCACCGCGAACGCATCGAGGGCGTGCGAGTTCGCGACGTCGCCGATCGCGTGGATGGCGCAGGACAATCCGGCGCCGGTGGCCGCGGTCATCAGCTCGAGCAGGGCCGCGGGCGGCACGTTCAGCATCCCGTGATTGTGCGGATCTCCCGGGTAGGGGTGCGAGCATGCGGCGGTGCGGGTGCCCAGGGAGCCGTCCGTGATGACCTTGAACGAGCCCACGCTCACCAGGTCGGAGGCAGCGCCGCGCACCGGGTCGCCGGAGCGGAGTCCTTCGGCGATCGCCCGCTCGAGCAGGTCCGGATAGATGCCGAACTCGACGCGGAGGGTGTCGAACCCGCGGGCGAGGCGGCGAGCCCAGGAGGCCTCGTTCCACGCCATGTCGAGATCGACGATGCCGACGACCCCGCGGGATGCCGCATCCGCCGCCATCCGGGCGACGAGCGCGTCGCCGACCTCCGGATCGACGTCGTTGAGCCGGCGGGAGATCTCGAAGGCCGGTGCCTCGCGCAGGATGCCGACGCCATCGGGCTCGTGGCCCTCGCGCCGCAGGGCTGCCGTGTTCAGCCAGACGCTGTGCACGTCGGCGTTGATCATGTAGGTCGGCACGTCGCCGGTGGCCTCGTCGAGCACATCGAGGCTCGGGACGTCGGGCCACAGGGCGTCGCGGAAGCCGGTGCCGATCCGTCGTCCGTCGGCCAGAACGGGCGCGTCGCCCATGATCCGGGCGGCGTGGGCGGCGGAATCCGCGTGCCCGAGGGGTGCGCGCTGTGACGCGAGCGCCCACTGCACGACGTGCACGTGGTGATCCCAGAGCCCCGGGACCAGCCAGGCGCCGTCCGCCTCCACCACCGCACCGCGCGGGGCGAGCACTCCGGCCGGGGCGATGTCGGCGATCCGGCCGTCGTGGAGGAAGAGGTCGAACGGCCCCTCGGTCGGCAGCAGCTCGCGCCCTCCCCCGGCGATGCGTGCGTTGCGGATGGTGCCGACGGAGTCGCCGCGCGCGGCCGCCGTCACGACCGGTCCATCGCGTCGCGGGCGCGGCGCATCTCGGCGGCGAGGCCGGCATTCGCATACGGCCCATCACCGCTGAGCTCCGCGATGACGGTCTCGACGACATCCGGCGTCTTGTTCTGGCTCAGCTTGCGCTTGGCCACCACGCGGGTCGGCGTGAGCCGGAAGCCGACGGTGCCTCGCTCGAGCCGCTCGACGTACGCCGGATCGTTGGGCCGCTCCCACATCCTCCGCGGATCCGGCATCCGGCCCTCGAAGCGCTCGACGAGCCGGTCGAGCACCTTCAGGTTCTCCTCGGGGGCGAGCACCTCCGGGATGCCGCTGAGGTGCGCGGAGACGAAGTTCCAGGTCGGGACGCTCTGCACATCGCCGTACCAGCCCGGAGAGATGTAGCCGTGCGGTCCCTGCACGATGACCAGCAGCTCGCGCTCCCCCAGGCCGTGGATCATGTCGTCGGGCTTGCCGACGTGGCCGACGATGGTCAGGTCGTCGCGGTCCTCGTCTAGCAGCACCGCGTAGTGCGAGGCGACGAGGCCGTCCGGCGTCTGGCTGACGAGCGTCATCCAGGGGTTCTCGTCGACGAGGCGACGCAGCTCACCCACGTCGGTCATCGCGAAGCTCGGGTTCTGGCGCATGCCCCCAGCCTATTTACTCGGGCGCGCTCGCCAGGGCGGCTCGTGCGCGCTACTTCTGGCAGGACGGACACCAGTACAGCTTGCGCGTCGCCATCTCCTCGACGACGATCTCGGTGCCGCATACCCGGCACGGAAGGCCGGCGCGGTGGTAGACCCAGTGCCGGTCGTCCCTGCTCGCCATGGCGGCCCGGTATGCCGCCGGGTCGAGGTCGTCCATCGTCATCATCTGACCGGTCTCGACGCCGATCGCCAGCAGCCGCACCCAATCGTGCCAGAGCTCGCGCACGAGCTCCTCGGGCACCACCTTGCCGGGGGTGTGCGGGTTCAGCAGCGCACGGTAGAGCATCTCGGCCCGGTACACGTTTCCGATGCCGCTGACCACGCTCTGATCCATCAGCAGCAGACCGATCGGGCTCGCCTTTCGGCGCACCGCCTCGACGAATCGCTCCTCGCCATCGGCGACGTCGTCCACCAGCGGGTCGGGCCCGAGCTTGGCGATCGTCGCCTGCACCTGATCCGGGGTCAGCAGCTGGCACGCCGTGGGCCCCCGAAGGTCGGCGCACGTGACCTCTGTCATCAGCCGCAGGCGCACCTGACCGACGACCGGCGGCGGCCAGTCGGTCTCGTCGTCCGCGAGTCCGGTTGTCTGCTCCGACATCCGCACGTGCACCCGCGAGCGGCGCGGAGCGCCGATGGATGACAGGGAGTTCTCCCCCGCGTCGTCCATGATCCGCTCCCCGGGCTCGGCGCCATCGAGCACCGTGCCGCGTTGATTCGTCTGTCCCATCCGGCCGTTCGCCGAGGCGATGGTCGCGTCGGCTTCGATCTCGCCCGAGAAGTCCCACGCCCCGTACATGCCGAGGTGCACGCGCAGCCATTCCTCGCCGTCGAACTCCATGAACATCTGCTTGCCCACGGCGCGCACCGCGAGGGCTTCTCTGCCATCGAGCACCGCCGCTCCCTCGACGAAGCGGCCCTGGGGGCTGCTGGCCGAGACGACTCTGCCGACGTAGTTGCGATCGAACTGGCGTGCGATGCGGTGGACGGAATGCCCTTCGGGCATCAGCCTGCCTCGGGGTCGAACGCGTCGGCGGACTCGCCGCCGCGCGGCGCTGACGCGCGGGGATCCGGCTGCAGAGCGCCGTCGATCTCGTAGGCCGCGACCTGCGCGATCCGCCGCGCGTGACGCTCGTCGCCGGAGAACGGCGTCTGGATGAACCGGTCGATGAAGGCGGCCGCCTCCTCGAAGGTGTGCTGACGCGCGCCGATCGCGATGACGTTCGCGTCGTTGTGCTCCCGTGCCAGTTCGGCCGTCGCGATGCTCCAGACGAGGGCCGCGCGGACTCCGCGCACCTTGTTGGCGGAGATCTGCTCGCCGTTGCCCGAACCGCCGAACACCACGCCGAGGGTCTCGATGCCGTCGGCCTGGTCGCGCACGACGGCCTGCGCCGCGCGGATGCAGAACGCGGGGTAGTCATCGAGCGGCTCGTAGTCCAGCGGCCCGTGGTCGATGACCTCGTGCCCCTGGTCGCTCAGGTGGTGCTGCAGCTGGGTGGAGAACTCGAGGCCGGCGTGATCGGTCGCGATGTGGATGCGCATGGGCTCAATCCTAGGGAGCAAGGCCGGAGGCGGCCGGCTTGAAGCCGGCCCTGATGTTCTCGCAGCAGCCGGGGCGGCAGACGTCGAACCAAGGGCCGAGCGATGTCTCGTGCGGACGCTCCGAAGCGGCCGTCCCACGCAGACGCTCCTCGATCAGATCGACGAGTCCGGCGACGTAGGCCGGGTCGATGCCGGGCGTGGGGGTGCGCACCGCGCGGAGGCCGGCCTCGGCCGCGGCGTCCATCGCCTCGGTGTCCAGGTCCCAGAGCACCTCCATGTGATCCGACACGAAGCCGAGCGGAACGATGGCCACCGCGCGGGCGCCCTCGGCGGGCAGCGTCGCGATGACATCGCACACGTCGGGCTCGAGCCACGGCTGGGTGGGCGGACCGGAGCGCGACTGGTAGACCAGCTTCCACGCGACGCCCGCGGCCTCGGGGACGGCCTCGGCGACCGCGGTCATCACCCGCTCCGCGACGGCGGTGTGCTGCGCGGCGTACGCGCCGCCCTCCCCCCATTCCCGGTCGCGGGGTCCGGAGCGCTGCGCGTCGTCCATCGGAACGCTGTGCGTCGAGAACAGCACGCGGATCGCGGCCGGGTCCACGCCGTCGTCGAGGAACTGCTGCACCGCGGCGCGGACGCCGTCGATGAAGGGGCGCACGAAGCCCGGGTGATCGAAGAACTGGCGCACCTTGTCGATCGTCACCGTGCCGGCGAGCTCCGTCTCGGTCAGCACCCGCGCGAAGTCCTCGCGATACTGGCGGCAGCTCGAGAAAGAGCTGTAGGCGCTGGTGGCGACGGCGAGCAGCGTGCGATCGCCGGCGGATGCCGCATCCCGCACCGCCTCGTGGAGGTAGGGCGCCCAGTTGCGGTTGCCCCAGTAGACCGGCAGGTTCAGCCCGCGCGCCGCGAGCTCGGCCTCCAGCGCCGCCTTCAGCTCGCGGTTCTGCGCGTTGATCGGGCTGATGCCGCCGAAGTGCCGGTAGTGGTGGGCGACCTCTTCGAGGCGCTCGTCGGGGATGCCCCGCCCGCGCGTGACGTTGCGCAGGAACGGGATGACGTCGTCCTGGCCCTCGGGGCCGCCGAAGCTGGCGAGGAGGATCGCGTCGTATGCGACGGGCTGCTCGATGTGCGGGGCACCCGACTGCACGGCGCCGGACCCGAAGGGCACCCTGTCGGCCGACGGCACCCTGTCGGCGGACGGCGTCGTGTCCGCCGACGGCACCTGATCCACCGACGGCACCGTCTCGCCATCCGCACTCGTTCTCACGCGTTCCGCAGCCATTCGTCCATCCTGACACCTTGCGGAGAGGGGGAGGCCGACCCCGCTGTCGTAGGCTTGGGGGGTTGTCGAGGGCGCATCAGAAGCGCGCCGTCGTCCCAACCCTCAACCCCTGGGAGTCACGCAGTGCCTGGAGAGAACCTCACCCGCATCGAAGCGCAGGAACGCCGCGCGATCGTCGAGACGCACAGCTACGACGTGCAGCTCGACCTCATGAAGGGCGCCGAGGTCTTCGGCTCCCGCACGGTCGTGCGCTTCAGCGCCACGGACGGCGCCGACACCTTCATCGACCTGATCGCCGGCGCGGTGCACAGCATCACGCTGAACGGTGCGGACGTGCCCGTGTCCGCCTTCGACGACTCGCGCATCGCCCTCACCGGCCTGCGGGCGGAGAACGAGCTGATCGTCGAGGCCGACTGCCTGTACACGAACACCGGTGAGGGCCTGCACCGCTTCGTCGACCCCGTCGACGGCGAGGTCTACCTGTACTCGCAGTTCGAGGTGCCCGACTCGCGACGCGTCTTCGCCGTCTTCGAGCAGCCCGACCTCAAGGCCACCTTCCAGTTCACGGTGACGGCGCCCGAGCCCTGGGCGGTCATCTCCAACTCGCCGACGCCGGAGCCCAAGAAGCACGGCGACGGCAGCGCCACGTGGAGCTTCGAGCCGACGCCCCGCATCTCGTCGTACATCACCGCGCTCATCGCGGGGCCCTACGAGTCGACCTTCTCGGAGCTGACGAGCGCCTCCGGCCGCGTCATCCCGCTCGGCGTGTACGGCCGCAAGAGCCTGTGGCAGCACCTCGACTCCGACTACATCTTCGACAAGACGCGTGAGGGCTTCGCGTACTACGAGGAGAAGTTCGACTACCCCTACCCGTTCGCGAAGTACGACCAGCTCTTCGTGCCGGAGTTCAACGCCGGCGCCATGGAGAACGCCGGCGCCGTGACGTTCACCGAGAGCTACGTGTTCCGCAGCAAGGTCACCGACGCGATCAAGGAGCGCCGCGTCGTCACGATCCTGCACGAGCTCGCGCACATGTGGTTCGGCGACCTCGTGACCATGAAGTGGTGGAACGACCTCTGGCTGAACGAGTCGTTCGCCGAATGGGCGTCGACCATCGCCACCGCCGAGGCGACGGAATGGAAGGAGGCCTGGACGACCTTCAACGCGATGGAGAAGACCTGGGCCTATCGCCAGGACCAGCTGCCGTCGACGCACCCGGTCGTCGCCGAGATCAACGACCTCGAAGACGTGCAGGTGAACTTCGACGGCATCACGTACGCCAAGGGCGGTTCGGTGCTCAAGCAGCTGGCCGCCTGGGTCGGCATCGAGGCGTTCTTCGGCGGTGTCGCCGAGTACTTCAAGAAGAACGAGTGGGGCAACACCGAGCTCGTCGATCTGCTCACCGAGCTCGAGACGACCAGCGGTCGCGACCTGTCGACCTGGTCGAAGAAGTGGCTCGAGACCGCGGGGGTCAACACCCTCTCGCCGGTCATCGCCGAGGCATCCGACGGCACGATCACGCGGTTCGCCATCACGCAGACGGCACCGGCGGACTACCCCACGATCCGCCCGCATCGGCTGGGCGTCGGCTTCTACAACGTGCAGGGCGGCGCGCTCGAGCGGGTCCACCACGTCGAGCTGGACGTCGACGGCGACCTCACCGAGGTGCCCGAGCTCAAGGGCCAGAAGCGCCCCGATCTCGTGCTGCTGAACGACGAGGACCTCGCCTACGCGAAGATCCGGCTCGATGACCGCTCGCTCAAGACGGCGATCGCGCACCTCGGCGACATCGGCGACCCGCTCGCCCGCTCGCTCGTGTGGGGCGCCGCCTGGGACCAGACCCGGGACGCCGAGGCGTCGCCGAGCGACTACGTCGACCTCGTGCTGCGCAACATCGGCCGGGAGAGCGAGTCCACCACGGTGCGCACGACGCTCGCGCAGCTGCAGCTCGCCGCGAACTCCTACGTCTCGCCCGAGAAGCGCGACGCGACGCGCCTGAAGGTCGCCGATGGCCTCTGGCAGCTCGCGCAGGCCGCCGAGGCCGGCAGCGACAGCCAGCTGCAGTTCGTCACCGCATTCGCGAGCGCCGCCTCGGCGCCGCAGCACTGGGAGACCGTGCGGAGGCTCCGTGACGGCGAGCTGTCCCTCGATGGGCTCGAGGTCGACACGGACCTGTCGTGGCAGCTGCTGATCTCACTCGCCGCGGGTGGCGTGGCCGATGCCGCTGAGATCGACGAGGCCCTGGCCGCCGACAACACCGCCAAGGGCGGGGAGTTCGCCGCGCAGGCGAAGGCCTCGATCCCCACGGCCGAGGCGAAGCGCGCCGCATGGGACTCGCTCATCGACACCGATGACCTGCCGAACACGATCGTGCGCTCGACGGCGCTGGGCTTCCAGCACCCGGCCACGGTCGCACAGCTCGGGGACTTCGTGCAGCCGTACTTCGAGATGCTGCTGCCGGTCTGGGAGTCGCGCACCTACAAGATCGCCGAGTACCTGATCGCCGGCCTCTACCCGTCGCCGCTCGCCAACATCGCGCTGCGCGACGCGACGCGCGCGTGGCTGGCCGCGAACCGCGATGCCGCTCCCGCGCTGCGCCGCCTCGTCGACGAGAACCTCGCCGGTGTCGAGCGCGCCCTCGCCGTGCAGGACAAGGACGCGGAGTGACCTGAGGCCAGAACGGCACGAACGGATGCCGCGCGCCCAGGTGGCGCGCGGCATCCGTCGTTAGGATCGAAGCGATGCGCATTCTTCCCCTCGAGACCGTCCCGGAACCGACTCCTGCACCCGCGCCCACGCTCTGGACCGACACCCTCGCCGTCCTGACGCAGCTCGGCCTGAACCTCGCGGGGGTCGCGGCGATCATCCTCGGCGGCCTGATCCTCGCGTGGGTGCTCAAGCTCGTCATCCGCCGCGTCGTCAACCGCATCGTGAACGGTGCGAAGTCCAAGGCGCAGGTCGACGACACCCGAGCGCTGGACCGCTCGCCGCTCGCCGCTGTGCGGCTGGTGCAGCGCACACGAACGCTCGGCTCGATCCTGCAGAACATCGTCAACGTGACGATCGTGATCGTGGTGCTGCTGCTGATCGTCAACCTGCTGGCCCCCAATGCGCTCGCCTCCCTCACACTACTAACCGCGGCGATCGGCGCCGGCCTCGGCTTCGGCGCGCAGAACATCGTCAAGGACGTTCTGAACGGCATCTTCATCGTCGCCGAGGATCAGGTGGGGATCGGCGACGTGGTCGACCTCGGCCTCGCCACCGGCATCGTCGAGTACGTCAGCGTTCGCGTCACCAACGTCCGCGACGTCAACGGCACTCTCTGGTACGTCCGCAACGGCGAGATCACCCGCATCGGCAACATGTCGATGGGGTGGTCGCGGGTCATCGTCGACCTCGCGGTGCCGGTCGACGTCGACATCGAAGAGGTCGAGGCGACGATGCTCGAGACGGCCATGGCCCTCTCGAAGGATCCGAAGTGGCGCACCCGCGTCATCGAGAAGCCCGAGGTGTGGGGCCTGGAATCGGTGAGCGGCGATGCGCTCGTCATCCGGCTCGTGATGAAGACGCGCTCCAACGCGAAGGACGACGTCGCGCGCGAGCTGCGGATGCGGCTCAAGAAGGCGATCGACGGCCTGGGCGTCACGCTCCCCCAGCTCAACTCCACGGTGCTCAGCGGCATCGAGGGCGCGCAGCGCGTCCGGGGCGCCAACCCCCCGAAGACCAAGCCCACGGCGGTCACCGATGCGCCGCCGCCCGCGCGGCCGATCTGGCGGCCCAGGAAGTCTCCCCCGCACACCCCCGAGGCGCCGAGCGACGGTGACGCATGAGCTTCTACGACGAGGTCGGCGGGCACGACACGTTCGTGCGGCTGGTGGATGCCTTCTACCGCGGCGTCGCCGGTGATCCGGTGCTGAAGCCGATGTATCCCGAGGAGAACCTCGGTCCCGCGGCCGAGCGTCTCACGATGTTCCTCGAGCAGTACTGGGGCGGACCGGGCACCTACAGCGAGACGCGTGGGCACCCGCGTCTGCGGATGCGCCACGCTCCGTTCCACGTCAACCCCGATGCCCGTGATCGGTGGCTCGCGCACATGCGCGTCGCCGTCGACGAGCTCGAGCTCTCGCCCCTGCACGAGGCGACGCTGTGGGACTACCTGCAGCGCGCCGCCCTCGCGATGGTGAACACCTTCGAGCCGACCGGCATCGGCCCGTCCGCCGACGGCCGCGCCGGCGGAACCAGCTTCCCGATCAACCCGCCGACGAAGGAGTCGCCATGACCGCCGCCCCCACCGTGTACGCCGCCGATGTGCTCGTCATCGGATGGGGGCTCTCGGGTCTCGTCGCCGCCTCGGAGGCGGTCGCCGCCGGCAAGCGCGTCGTGATCGTGGACCAGGAGCCGCGCACGAACCTCGGCGGCCAGGCGTGGTGGTCGTTCGGCGGGGTGTTCTTCGTCGACTCCCCCGAACAGCGGCGCATGGGCATCAAGGACTCGCTCGAGCTCGCCCGTCAGGACTGGCTCGGCAACGCCGCGTTCGACCGCGACGAGGACGAGTGGCCCCAGCGCTGGGCGGAGGCGTACCTGCAGTTCGCCGCCGGGGAGAAGCGCGCGTGGCTGCGCTCGCTCGATGTCGGCTTCTTCCCCGTCGTCGGCTGGGCCGAGCGGGGCGGCTACAGCGCCATCGGACCGGGGAATTCCGTTCCACGGTTCCACATCACGTGGGGGACGGGACCCGGGCTGGTCGCGCCCTTCCAGGCGATCCTCGAACGGGCCGAGGTGGAGGGGAGGGTCACGATCCTCCCCCGTCACCGGGTCGCCGCGCTCCGCGATTCGGCCGGGGCGGTCATCGGCGCCGCGGGCGACATCCTCGCCCCCTCCGGAGCTGCGCGCGGCCTGCCGACGTCACGCGAGGTCGTGGGGTCCTTCGAGGTCACCGCGGGATCCACCGTCGTCTCCTCCGGCGGCATCGGAGGCAACCACGACCTCGTGCGCGCCCAGTGGCCCGCGCGCCTCGGAACTCCGCCGGCGTCGATGCTCACAGGGGTGCCGGCCTACGTCGACGGCTCGATGGTCCCGATCGCCCAGTCCGGCGGTGCGCGGCTGGTGAACATGGACCGGATGTGGCACTACGTCGAGGGCATCCGGAACTGGAATCCCGTCTGGCCGTCGCACGGCATCCGCATTCTCCCCGGCCCGTCGTCCGTGTGGCTCGATGCCACCGGCAGGCGGCTGCCCGTGCCGCTCTTCCCCGGCTACGACACGCTCGGTACGCTCGCGCACCTGCGGCAGACCGGGCACGACCACTCGTGGTTCGTGCTGTCGCGCCAGATCATCGAGAAGGAGTTCGCGCTCTCCGGGAGCGAGCAGAACCCCGATCTCACCGGCAAGGACGTCAAGCTGCTGCTCACCGAGCGCCTCGGAAAGGGACCGATGGGGCCCGTGCAGGCGTTCATGGACAAGGGCGAGGACTTCGTCGTCCGCGACAACCTCGCCGATCTGGTGGCCGGCATGCAGGCGCTGCCCGGCGGCGACGTGCTCGACGCCGAGCGCGTGATCGCCGAGGTGGAGGCGCGGGATCGCGAGATCGAGAACGACTTCACGAAGGATGCCCAGATCGCGATGCTGCGCTCCGCGCGGGCCTATCGCGGCGACAGGCTGATCCGCACGGCGACCCCCCACCGCCTGCAGGACCCCAAGGCGGGGCCGCTCATCGCCGTCAAGCTGCACGTGCTCACGCGCAAGTCCCTCGGCGGCATCGAGACCGACCTGCACGGGCGGGCCCTCGGAGCAGACGGCGCGCCGATCCCCGGGCTGTACGCGGCGGGCGAGGCGAGCGGGTTCGGCGGTGGCGGTATGCACGGCTACCGGGCCCTCGAGGGCACCTTCGTGGGTGGATGCCTCTTCTCGGGCCGCCAGGCGGGCCGGGCGGCCGCGGAATCGGCCTGACTCCCTCCCGGGATCTACGCGGAGCGTCCCGTGCTGCGCACGGCGGTGAGGCCGATCGCCGCGGGGCCGCGCACCAGCAGGTGACCGCGGGAGAGGCTGACCCTGGTCCACGGGCCCGCGGTGAACACGCGCGCCTTCTCGGCGCCGGAGATGAATCCGAGGGCGACCGCCCCGAACGCGATGCCGAGGGGCAGCTCGCCCCACTCGGCGACCGGCTCACCCCAGACGCCGGCCCGCACCCGGTGGACGACCTCCTCGCCCGCATCGGCCGGCAGTGCCGACGCGACGCGGGCCATGCCGTCGTGCGCCTGCGCGGCGAGGGCCGCGGCGTCGAGTTCTCCGGCGGGAACCCAACCCGTGCGGGGCGGCGACACGCCGGCCCATGCGGCTCGGATCGCCGTGTCGGGAAGCGTGACGGCGGTCTCCTCCGGCGCCGCCTGAAGCAGGGCGGCATCGACGGTGAGGTCGCACTCCAGCTCGGGATCGACCGCCAGCGTGCGCAGGGCGAGCACCGTGGGCGTCGGGTC
>DASUQB010000310.1:0-3607 GCA_036280835.1 Microbacterium sp.
GTCGAATCGATTCGACGCCCGCAGGTGCTCGGTGGTCGAGCCATGTGTTCCTCCGAGCCTGCGCCCTCGATCCTCCCTCCTCGCGCCGAAAGGGCTTCGTGACCGTCACCGACAGCATCCCCGTGCAGTCCCCGCAGCCCACCGCCCCGGTGAGGATGCCTCCCTCGACCGGTGCGATCCGCACACTCGGAGCCAACCCGGCGACCGCGCCGATCATGCTGCACCCGGGCGACGCGATCCCGAATCGGCGCCGCATCCTGTACATCGTGCTGCTCGGGGCGCTCACGGCCCTGGGGCCGTTCACGATCGACCTCTACCTGCCGGCGTTCCCCGTGCTCGAGGAGGACTTCCAGACCACGGCCGCCGCCATCCAGCTGACCCTGACCGGAACGATGATCGGGTTCGCGCTGGGCCAGCTGGTCGTGGGCCCGCTGAGCGACAAGGTCGGCCGCCGCATCCCTCTGCTCGCCGTCACCGCCCTGCACGTCGTCGCGAGTGTCGGCGCGTCGTTCGCCCCGACGCTCGACCTGCTCATGGTGGCGCGCGTGGGTATGGGCATGGGCGCCGCGGCCGGTGGAGTCGTCGCGATGGCGATCGTGCGTGACCTCTTCGGCGGGCGACGGCTCGTCGTCATGCTGTCGAGGCTCGCCCTCGTCTCGGGAGTGGCGCCGGTCGCGGCGCCTCTCATCGGCTCGGCCCTGCTCACCGTCATGCCGTGGCGCGGCATCTTCGTCGTGCTGTCGATCTACGGCGCCGTGATGCTGGTGTGCGCCTTCATCTTCATCCCCGAGACCCTTCCCAGGGCCCGTCGTCAGGAGAAGGGCAGCACGACCGTCGGCCAGCGCTACAAGAGCGTGCTCAGCGACCGCGTCTTCATCGGCGTGCTGATCGTCGGCGGCATGACCTTCAGCGGCCTGTTCTCCTACCTCTCGGCGTCCTCGTTCCTCTTCCAGCAGACCTACGGGTTCGACCCGCAGCAGTACGGCATCCTCTTCGCGGTCAATTCGCTCGGCGTCGTGCTCGGCGTGCAGAGCGCCTCGCGCCTCGCCGCCCGCTTCGGGCCGCAGTGGGTGCTGGCATTCTCGACGTCGGTGCTGCTGGTCGCGGCGACGGCGATCATCGTGGCCGATCAGCTCGGCCTCGGGCTGTGGGGCGCGATCGTGCCGCTCTTCTTCTTCATGACGGCGTGCGGGTTCACCTTCCCGTGCGTGCAGGTGCTGGCCCTCGACCGGCACGGCAAGGCGGCCGGTACGGCGGCATCCATCCTCGGCGCGGTGAACTTCGGCGTCGCGGGCCTCATCTCGCCGCTCGTCGGCTGGATCGCCCGCGACGCGGGGATCACCGCCACCACGATGGCGTCCGTGATGGTCGGGTGCTCGGTGATCGGCGTGCTCGCGCTGTGGCTCGTGGTGCGCCCGCGCACCGTCGCCATGCTGCGGCCCTAGCCGCCGTCGCGGCGCACCGGCTGGAGACGGAACAGCCGCACGACGCGGCCCGAATCCCGCTCGTAGCCACGGTAGCCCGGCCACTGGCGCTCGATGCGGGCCCATACGGCGTCGCGCTCGTCGTCGGCCACGAGCATGGCGCGCACGGGCATCCGCCGCCCGCGCACCGTGATGGCGGCGTCGGGGTGCGCGAGCAGGTTGCCGGTCCACGCCGGATGCCGGTCGCCGGCGAAGTTCGTTCCCGCGACGATCGCCCGTCCCCGGCCGTCGGGGGTGTACATCAGGGGCGCATCGCGCGGCTCTCCGCTCTTCGCGCCCACGGTGTGCAGAACGAGGGAGGGCACGAGCAGCCCGCTGACCTGCACGCGACCGCCCGTGAGGCTCGCGATGAAGCGCTCGACCGGGGAGAGCACCACCGGGCCCCACGTCCGGAACAGCCTCGTCCGCGTGAGCGGCGCGATGACCGCCCGCACCACATCGAGCGCCCTTACCATGCCTCATCATCCCGCGGCCAGGCTCCCCCCGGATACTCCGGAGCAGGGCACAATTGACCAATGGACGAACATCACGTGACGATTCGCCCGTTCCCCCGCGCGCGCGTGCTGTTCTGGGTAGGGTTCGCCCTCCTCGGCGCGAGCTTCGCGCTCGGCGCGTTCATCTTCTTCTTCCGTGAGAACGGGCCGTTCGACGTCGACGTCGCATGGATGACGTTCGTCGCGGCCGCCCGCGGCGACGCCCTGCTGTGGATCTCGTACGCCATGAACTTCGCCGGCGCCGGATGGTTCGGGGTGTTCGCCGTGCCCATCGCTGTCGCGGGCGCCTTCCTGATCGCCCGAAGACCATGGGCGGCGCTGTTCTTCATAGCCGCCGAGATCGCGGGTGCGGGGCTGGTGCAGATCATGAAGCACCTGTTCGGCCGCGCCAGGCCCGAGGACATCATCGTCGTCTCGGACTTCGGATCATTCCCATCGGGGCATGTGGCGAACGCGGCCACGGTCGCCGTCGCGATGTGGGTGCTCTTCCCCCGGGTGTGGGTGGCGATCGCCGGCGTCGTCTGGACGCTGCTGATGGCCTTCTCGCGGACGTATCTCGGCGCCCACTGGCTGAGCGACACCGTGGGCGGCATGCTGGTCGGCGCCTCCGCGGTGCTGCTCGTCGCCGCGGCCTTCGCCCGCCCGCTCGAGCGCGAGTGGGGTCGCAAGCGCGCAGAGGAGTCGGTGGCCCCGCCGTCGCTAGGCTGAGCGCATGAGCGCCACAGCAGCCGAGGAGACCGATCCCGCCGTCGCCGCCGCGCAGGCGGAGCTGGCGCGCCTGCGTGCCGAGGCCGAGGCGGCGGAGGCGCAGCTGAAGGCCGCGCAGGCCAGGGCGGCGCTCGCGGCCGCGGAGTCGGCGGCCCTTCAGGCGGCCCTGGGCTCCGGTTCACCGGAAGCGGAGACCTCCGCGCCGCCCGCTCCCGAGCCCGAGCCGCCCGCTCCCGAAGCCGAGCCGCCCGCGACCGCGACCGAGCCGGCGACCGATGGCCCCACCGAGTCGCCATCCGCCCCCTCCGCACCCGCCCCTGCGGCGACCGCGGCCGATGGCCCGCTCGACGCCGAGCAGGTCGCCGCTGTCGTGCGCGGTTACACGTTCCAGGCCGCGACGCTCGACCTGGGCGCGCTGCAGAACGGCGATCCCGTCCCCGAGGCGCAGATCCGCATCCCCCTCGCCATGATGAACCGGCACGGCCTCGTCGCCGGTGCGACCGGCACCGGGAAGACACGCACGCTCCAGGGGCTCGCCGAGCAGCTGGCGAGCAACGGCGTGCCCGTCTTCGCCGCCGACATCAAGGGCGACCTCTCGGGCGTCGCGACGCCGGGGGAGGCGAACGACAAGCTGCTCGCACGCACGAGGGCGATCGGCCAGGACTGGAAGCCCGCGGCATCCGTCACCGAGTACTTCGCCCTGGGCGGCATCGGCAAGGGCATCCCCGTGCGCGCCACGGTGACCGGATTCGGGCCGCTGCTGCTCAGCAAGGTGCTCGGACTGAACCAGACGCAGGAATCGAGCCTCGGCCTCGTCTTCCACTACGCCGACCGGGAGGGCCTGCCGCTGGTCGACCTGTCCGACCTGCGGGCGGTGCTCACCTACCTGACGAGCGATGACGGCAAGGCCGAGCTCGAGGG
>DASUQB010000311.1:0-25260 GCA_036280835.1 Microbacterium sp.
CGCGCGTCCCGCACCTAGCGCCGTTGATCGGCGGCGGAGCCGCGGTCACCGCGACGGGCGTCACCGGGACCCTGCTGCTGTCGATCCATCTTCGCGAGGTCCGCGCCTTCACGCCGCTGGGCACGGCGGGCCTGTTCACCGCCTTCGGCGTCACCGCCTTCGCCGGGCGCCGCATCGCCCGCGCGATCAGCGACGGCCGCGGCGAGCAGGCGGTACTCGGCGCCGGGTTGCTGCTCCAGGGGGCCGCGCTCGCCCTGATCGCCTTGGCCGCGCGGCCTGCTGCGCCGATCATGCTCCTGGCGGTGCTCCTCGCGCTCTTCGGTCTCGCTCACGTCGTCGCCAACACGGGTGTCGCCGTCGTCACGGCGACGGCGCCGGACTCGAGCCACGGGACGACGGCCGCACTCGTTGCGACGGCGCAGTACTTCGGGGGCGCACTCGGCCCGCTCGTCATCGGCTCGATCGTCGCGGATGGCGGCGGGCCCCCGCTCGGGATCGGATTGGCAGGCGGAACCTCCGCGGCCGTCGGCGCGTTCGTCACCCTCGCCCGTCGCGGATGAGCGTGCGACGCCCCACGTGACGGGCTCATCGCAGCAGCGCGTCGTCGAAGAAGCCGACCACGCGCCGCTCATACTCCCGAGGCCGGGCCTGCAGCCCGCCGACGTGCTTGGACTCGGGGATCTCCCACAGCGCCTTGGGCGCGCCGGCCGCGTCGTAGTACGCGGGGTTGAGCGCCGCACCGGGGCGGGCAGGCGTCGGCGTGCAGAAGTGCTCGCAGACCGGGTGCGCCCACGCTTACCACCGCGCCTCGGCGCAGTGCGGCGGGAGCGCGTTGCGAGTAGTCTCGGAGCCGCATGCTGAAGACCTTCCGAGAGGGACAGCTCGTCACGGTGACCACGGACGGTGGCGACGTGGAGGGCGTGGTCGCCCACGTCGTCAGCCTCGTGAAGGTCGAGGTCGCCGTCGAGTCCACCGGGACCGATCCGGTGTTTCGAACCGTGCACCCCAAGTTCCTGAAGCCGCGGGACGAGCCCGGGCCGGGCGACGACGCGTTGCGTCGCCTGATCCATCGCGCGGCGGCGCCGGGTCACAGTGCCGCGGGTGGCACTTCAGGGCACGGCCGGCGCGCGCACAGGCGTACCGCCGCTCACCGCACCACCGATCGATAGCCGCCGAGCATCGGTCAGCGCGTACAGGCGGGCCCATTACGCTCACGCCCGCACCGACGTGCGAGGTGGCCGCCGTGTCGCGCGACGAGACGTCGACGAGCGTCAGCGCCCTTCTCAGGCTCGTGCGGCGGGACGAGCAGCGGGCGGACCAGGCACGAGCCCGGGCCCTTCGCTCGACGGCCCTCGGGAGCCCGAAGCCGGCGGCGTAGGTCCGGGCTCGGGCTTCCACTCGGAACTATCGGCGGATGGACATGCGGGGAGATTCCGGCGGCCCGTTCAGGCCGCGGAGTGCGCGAGCAGCCCATCGGACGCGGCGCCGCAGGCCCAGACGTCGTCCGCGAGCCGGCCGGCGAGCTGCGAGCCCCACCGACCGCTGTCGATCAGGTGCTCGTTCAGCGTCAGAAGCGCGGCGAACGCGGCTTGCGCGGATGCGTCGCTCGCGATGTCGGCGCAGAAGAGGAGCGTGTCCGCGGCGTGGCGGATGGTCGCCTGCTCGGAACGCTGGAGCTTGGCCGGGCCGAGATCCCTCAGCGTCATCGTCACGCGTGCGTACGCGCGTGCGCGAGCGGCATTCATGACGTCACCCCTCCGGACCCGTGGCGGTACTTCCTGGCGAGCCTGCGTGCGAGCGGGAGGTCGCGCTCGATCAGGGCCCCGCGAGCCTTCGGTTCTCCGTCGCGATGAAGTCGCATCAGGGTCCGGTCGTCGCCTGTCGGTGCGGGAGCAGTCATGCGTGCACTGTGAGCGCGCCGGAGGGCAGCGCCAACAAGCCCTCGCGATCGCATGAGAGCGATGGGCCTCCGCCCCTGACGGGTGCCCGGCTTGCACACGGCGGGCACGCCACGAGATTTGTCGCGAGGGCCCGATCCGCCCGCACCCGGGAGGGGGCGGGCGCGGGCGGCTCGGGCGGGCGGCGGTCAGCTGGAGGGGGAGGCCAGACCCGCCATCGTCCTGCGCACGAGGCCGCGGGACGTGCTCGGCGCGGGGCCGCGTCACTGCGACCGGGTTCGTGGCGCGCGAGCATGCCGTTCAGGCTCGCGCAGGCCGGCTGCGTCGCCAATCTGCTCCGGCGATCGCGTGAGAGCCGCGCGCGATCGGACCGCCGCGGGATCGCGGTCAGGCGAGCGGAAGCGGGTCGCCGCGCTCCTGCTCGGGACGCGGCCCGAGGATGCGTCGTTCCGATGCGTCGATCGCCACGTCGTTGATGCTCGCCTCCCGGCGGCGCATGTAGCCCTCGGCATCGAACTCCCACAGCTCGTTGCCGTAACTGCGCCACCACTGCCCCGAGGCGTCCCGGCTCTCGTATTGGAAGCGCACGGCGATGCGGTCCTCCGTGAACGCCCACAGGTCCTTGCGCAGCGCGTAGTCCTGCTCGCGCTCCCATTTGCGGCGCAGGAGATCCACGATCGCAGGACGACCCGTCACGAACTCGTCGCGGTTGCGCCACTGCGAGTCCTTCGTGTAGGCGCCGGCCACGCGCTCGGGATCGCGCGTGTTCCACGCGTCCTCGGCGGCCTGGACCTTCTGACGGGCGGTCTCTTCGGTGAAGGGCGGCACGGGCGGTCTCATGCTGCCCATGCTATGGCCGGTCCGCCGTCCACCGCCGCGTCGCCTGCCGCGCTCCTCGTCGTTCTCGTAATGCCCGCCCGGCGCTCGCCGGCGGCGACGAGGACCCGGTCCCCCCGCCGAAGAACTCGCCGCTTCCGCAGCTCCTGGACGGGGAACATCGGCAACAAACTCGACGGGGTTCCAAACGACGCGAGAGCGTCTGGGCAGCTCGCCTACCGAACCGCCTGCGCATCGACCCACGGCCCGACGGCTCGCCGTGGCCGGCGGACGTGACCAGCCTGGCTCAGGCCTTGGCCGAGGCCGAGCAACGGCTCGCCGCGTACTGACGTCGACTACACGGCCGCACGCCGGCGAGCCGGCGTGCGGCCGAGCCGCGCGTGGACGAACTGCACCGCCATGGCGCCCTCGCCGACGGCCGTGGCGCACCGTTTGGTCGAGCCCGAGCGGACGTCACCGGCCGCGTAGACACCGGGGACGTTCGTTTCGAGAAGGTGATCGGCTTGTGCGGCGGCGCCGGTCACGACGAAGCCGTCCTTGTCGCGCGCCACGGTGTCTCCGAGCCATTGCGTGCACGGACGCGCGCCGAGGAAGAGGAACAGGAACGAGAACGCGAGGCGCTCGCCGGTGGTCAGCGTGACCGCCTCGACGCGCCCGTCCGAGCCGTGCAGCTCCGCGATCTCGCTGCGGTCGCGGACGGCGACGCCGTAGCGCTCGAGCTCGCGGATGAGGTAGTCGGACATCGTCTCGCGCAGATCGCCGCGGCGGTGCAGCAGCGTGACGAGCGCGCCTCCGCGGGCGAGCCAGATCGCGGCCTGGCCGGCCGAGTTGCCGCCGCCGACGACGGCCACGCGCGAGGCACCGCACAGCTGCGCCTCCGGCGGCCCTGCCGCGTAGAAGACGGTCAGCCCTTCGTACTCGGCGAGACCGGCGACCGGCAGGCGCCGGTAGTCGGCGCCCGTGGCGAGCAGCACCGCGCGCGCGGCGATCTCGTGGTCCTCCTCGAGGCGCACGATGTGCCGCCCGTCTCCCGGCTCGAGCGAGACAGCTCGGTATGGCGTGGCCGGTCGTGCGCCGAACTTGCGCGCCTGGACGACGGCGCGGCTCGTGAGCTCGGCACCGCTGATGCCGGCGGGGAAGCCGAGGTAGTTCTCGATCCTGCGTGAGGTGCCGGCCTGCCCGCCCAGGGCGCTGCTCTCGACGACGAGCGTCTGGAGCCCCTCCGACGCCCCGTACACGGCGGCTCCCAGGCCCGCGGGCCCGGCGCCGACCACGACGAGGTCGACCTCTTCCCTGCGCGCGAGCATCCGCCCGATCCCGAGCGCGCGCGAGACTTCGCCGACGGTCGGCGCTCGCAGCAGGGCGCCACCCGGCAGGCGCACGATCGGCTCCGCGCCTTCGGCAGGCTCGTCGCGCCAGCTGAACGGCAGGCGGTTGCTGCGCGCAAAGTCCAGCATCCGCATCGTGGCGGCGGACGAGCGCGGGCCGACGATCTCGAGTCCGAGTCCCTCGACCGTCTGCAGCGCTTCGCGCCTTGCGATGAACGTGGAGAGGACGAGGTCGCTCAACGGCCCGTCCTCGAACAGCTGCTCGCGCATCACGTCGCGATCGACGGCGATGTAGCGCAGCGGCTGGGTGACCTTCGCCGTGACGAACACGGTCTGGCCGGAGAGGAAGTTCAGCTCGCCGAGGAAGCGGGACGGACCGTGGCGGACGATCTCGTGGCCTGCCGGGTCGAGGATCGCCACTTCGCCGTCGAGGATCGCGATGAACGGGTAACTCTGGGCGCCGACGCCGTACAGCACGTCGCCGATGTCCGCCGTGCGCTCCTCGCCGAGCTCGGCCAGCGTCGCGAGCTGTGAGACCGAGAGCATGGGGCTGTCCGGGGCGGCCACGAAGCGAGCCTAGCCGGGGCCGCGATGAACCTGTCGTGCCAGTGCTCTGACGCGGACCGTGCTGCAGGTGTCGCGGACCGGATCCTGGAGACCCGAATGATCCACCGCACGTGGCGAGATCCCTGCGAGACGACCCCGGGCTCTGGGGCAGGATCGCCGCCGGCGCCTGACCATGCCCGAATCCGGGGGGTATGGTCGGTCGATGTCCAGAGCGTCAACGCTGGGGTCTCCTGCGGTCGGCACGTCGAGCACCGACTTCATCGTCCCGTGTGTCAACCAGGCTCCGAGACCCGCGCCGCCGCCCGCCGCCGATCCCGCGCCCGGGTTCGCCCTGGCGCTCTCCGGCGGCGGCTTCCGCGCCACCCTCTGCTGCATCGGCGCCGCTCGGTTCCTCGCCGACGCCGGCCTGCTCTCCCGTCTGCGCTACTCCTCCTCGGTCTCGGGCGGCTCGGTCGCCAACGGCGTGCTGGCCTGTGGCTATCCGCGCGTGGCCGCCGAGGGGTTCACAGGCGAGGCCTTCGACCGGCACGTCGTGCGCCCGCTCGTGGACAGGATCAGCGGCGGATCGCTGAAGTGGAAGCTGATCGGGAACAGCTGGCGGACGGTCGGGAGCGCGACTCGGACCGATGTGCTCGCCGATGCCTTCGACGACTGGTGGTTCGACGGCCGCCGGCTCGACCAGCTGCCCCCGGACGTCCGCTGGATCGTCAACGCGGCGAACATGACCACCGGCGTCGGCTTCAGGTTCGAGCGCGACGTGCTCGGCGACTACGTGGTCGGGTGGCTGTCCACGGCCGACCGGCCGATGCGCCTGGCCGAGGCCGTCGCGGCATCGGCCGCCGTGCCGGGAGCATTCGCCGAGGTTCGCGTCGACGGTCCGTTCCCGTGCCTCGACGGGCACGAGGTGCGGCTGCTCGACGGCGGCGCCTACGACAACTCCGGGATCCAGCCGCTCGACAATCTGCAGGACGACTGTCTCGTCGCGGTCAACGCCGGAGGGACGTTCCGGGTCGGTCAGCTGGGCAAGCTGCCGGTGCTCCGCGACCTGCAGCGGGCGAACGCGATCCTCTACAAGCAGTCGACAGGCCTGCGGCGCCAGTTCATGGTCGAGCGCTTCCAGGCCTGGGAGCAGGCGCAGGAGGCCGGGACGCCCGCCCCGAGCTTCGGGCGCCAGGGCGTGCTGTTCAGCCTCGGGACCGAGATGCGTGCCAGCGACGAGTGGCTCGACGGACGGCCCGAGCACCCGGAGTGGCGCGAGGAGCTCGCCAACGTGCCGACGTCGTTCGACCGGTTCCCGCGCGAGCTCTGTCGCCGGCTGGTGTATCGCGGCTGGTGGCTCACCGGGGCATCACTCAGCCGCCGCCACCGCGGGCTGCTGCCGGCCTCGCTGCCCTCGTGGCGCGAGCTGCCGTAGGCACAAGCAGATGACGACGACGGACCCTGGCCCGATGCCCTCCGAGGTCCGTGACGCGGTGTCCCGGCTCCGGGAGGCGATGGCAACGGCGGTCCCTCCCAAGCTGCTCGATCGCAACCTGCTGATCGCCACCTGGCGGTGGCCGATGGTCCTCCGCCTGTCGCCCGTATGGATCTCGCCGGAGAGCGGATCCGCGGAGCGGGACCTCCGGTCCGTGCAGCTGCTCGCCGAGGTGGTGCGGCACTTCGACGTCATCGCCATCCAGGGCGTGATGGGCAACGCGCCCACGGTGCTGGCCGTGATTGAGCTGCTGGGCCCGGAGTGGGCGTTCCTCATGACCGGGCTGTCGCGCGAGACCACCTATCGCGAGCGCACCGCGATCATCTTCGACACGCGCAAGGTGCTGCCTCAGGGGCTCGCGGGCCAGATCGTCCTCCCCCAGCAGGGCAAGCGGGCCTCGGGCGACGACGACCTCCTCTCCGAGCAGTTCTTCCGGCCCCCATTCTTCGCCGGGTTCCGCTGCCTGTCGTCGAGCTTCACGCTGGTCAACCAGCACATCGTCTTCGGCACGGAGCCCGAGCGCGTGCGGGAGATCCAGGCGCTGGCCCGCTGGATCGCCGAGGTGCGCGCCGGTGCGTACTGGGAGGGCAACCTCCTCGTGCTCGGGCAGCTCCAGCTGCTGCGAGACGGTTCGCCTGTGCACCGTGCGTTCACCCAGGCCGGGCTTCGACTGCCGCCCGGTCTCGTCGGGACGACCACGTACGTGAGCAGCAACGGTCGCCGGGTCAATCAGGCCAGTGCGGTCGCATGGATCGAGAACGAGGCGGGACAACCCGATCTGGATTTCCCCTACCGGAGCGCGGGCGTCTTCGACTACACCGCGCTGTTCGGGGACTCGCTCGGCGGTTACGACT
The DNA here is from genome assembly GCA_036280835.1 of Microbacterium sp. Taxonomy (GTDB): domain Bacteria; phylum Actinomycetota; class Actinomycetes; order Actinomycetales; family Microbacteriaceae; genus Microbacterium. The sequence goes on from DASUQB010000311.1 coordinate 6,959, forward strand.
ATCTCTCGCAGCATCTGCCCGTGTGGGTGGAGTTCAAGGTCGTGCCTTCGCACCGGGAGGCACACGCGTGATGGGCCATCCCGACGACATGCCGGCGGTGGTGAGGCGGGAACTGGACGGCCTCGCCGCCGCGCTCGACGAGGCGATACCGGCGAAGAAGCTCGACGACAACTTCCTCCTGGCGACGTGGAACATCCGCGGCTTCGGCGCATTCACACCGGCGTGGGTCGGCGCTACTGGAGCGACACCGAAGCGTGACCGGCAATCGCTCCATGCGATCGCGGAGATCGTGCGGCGCTTCGACGTCGTGGCCCTGCAGGAGGTCAAGCGCGACACATCAGGGCTGCGCGCGCTGTACCGAATCCTCGGAGAGCACTGGAGCGTTCTCCTGAGCGACGTCACCGAAGGCGCTGCGGGCAACAACGAGCGGCTCGCGTTCCTGTTCGACACCCGGCGGGTGAAGCTGTCCGGCCTCGCCTGCGAGATCGTGATCCCGCCCGAGCACCTCGACCACGACGACGCGACGCGCCTGAATCGTCAGTTTGCGCGCAGCCCATATGCCGTCGGCTTCAGCGTGAGCGGCCACTCGCTGACACTGGTCTCGCTGCACGTCATCTGGGGTTCGTCGTCGCAGGAGCGCGTCCACGAGCTGAGCGCGATCGCCGAGTGGCTCAGCCGGTGGAGCCGGGACAAGCACGCATGGGACCAGGACCTGATCACGCTCGGCGACTTCAACATCGAACGCCGCGACGACCGGTTCCACGACGCCTTCACCTCGACGGGCCTGACGATCCCGACCGACCTGATCCAGGCGCGCCGCTCTGTTTTCGACGGCGCCGGAGCCACCGGCGGTGACGCCGCGTACGACCAGATCGCCTGGTTTGCCGAGACCCGTACGAGCCGTCCCCTGAGCCTGGATTACCGCGCGGGGGGGAGCTTCGATTTCACCGGTGAGGCGTTGCCGTCGCGGCAGTTGACCCCGGCGCAGCTGTCGTGGCGCATCTCCGACCACTTGCCGCTGTGGGCTGAGTTCGGGTTCTGAGCTTCGCCCGAGGCGCGTCATGGGGTCCAACCGCGCTGGGGCCGGCCGCCGCAGCCTGCAGGCGCCCGCGGCGTGAACGGGACGCGCTCGTCGTCGCCGGGCTGGACGACGAGCGCCGTGCCCGCCGGCACCTCGTGCCACAGGCCGGGGAGATCGCCGAGCGGCTCGGAGACCACCGCGCGGGCCTCGTCGGAGAACTGCTGGAAGCGCACGTCGTCGGGGTAGAGGGCGCGCACCGCGCTCGCGTCCTCGGTCACGAACAGCGAGTTGACGACCGGCCCGCTGGCGTAGCGCGCCGCGTACAGCCGCTCGCCGTCGCTGACGGCGACGGTCATCTGCAGCGGCTGGTCGATGCCCCGGCGGCGGCCCGTCTCCTCGACGAACCCGGCCATGCGCTCCAGCGCGGCCAGCGGCTCCTGCTGCAGGCCGAAGGTGAGCGCGAGGTAGAACATCAGCTCGGAGTCCGTCGTGCCGGCGATGCCGGAGAAGATCGACGGATCGACCGCGAGCAGCAGCTCCCGCCGCAGGTCGAGGTAGCCGTCGATGAAGCCGTTGTGCATGAACAACCAGCGGCCGTGGCGGAACGGGTGGCAGTTGGTCTGCTCGACCGGCGTCCCGGTCGCCGCGCGGATGTGCGCGAGGAACAGCGGCGAGCGGACCTGGGCGGCGATCTCGTGCAGGTTGCGATCGCCCCAGGCCGGCGCGACGCTGCGGTAGAGGCCGGGCGTCTCCCGCTCGCCGTACCAGCCGAGGCCGACGCCGTCGGCGTTGGGCTGCCCGCCGGCCAGCCGGTCGCTGCGGCTCTGCTCGACGAGCGAGTGCTGCGTGTCGTAGAGCAGCGCCTCCGGGTGGATCGGATTGCCGAAGTAGGCCACCCAGCGGCACATGCGACCACAGTACGCCGGTCGCGGGCCCCGGGCGCTCAGCCCTCGTAGGTGACGGTCACGTCGCCGACGCCGTCGATGTGCCCTTCGAGGCGGTCGCCCGGCTCCACCGGGCCGACCCCGCTGGGCGTCCCGGTCATGATCAGGTCGCCGGGGCGCAGCGTGACGAGCGTGCTCAGGTAGCTGATCGTCTCGGGAACCTTCCAGATCTGCTGGGCGAGGTCGCCCTCCTGGCGGAGCTCGCCGTTGATGTGCAGGCACACGGCACCCCGCGCCGGGTGGCCGATCGCCTCGGTCGTGCGGATCGGCCCCGTGGGCGCGGACTGGTCGAAGCCCTTCGCCATGTCCCACGGACGGCCGGCCTTCTTCGCCACAGCCTGCAGGTCCCGGCGCGTCATGTCGAGGCCCACCGCGTACCCGAAGACGTGGTCGAGGGCCTGGTCCTCCGCGATCCCGCGCCCGCCCTTGCCGAGCGCGACCACGAGCTCGACCTCGTGGTGCAGCTCCTGCGTCCGCCCGGGGAACGGCAGCCGGCCCGGCGGCACGACGGCGTCGGCCGGCTTCATGAAGAAGAACGGCGGCTCCCGGTCCGGGTCGTGACCCATCTCGATCGCGTGCTCGGCGTAGTTGCGCCCGACGCAGAACACGCGAGCCACGGGAAAGACCGCGGCCGTGCCCTCGACGGCGATGCCGGTGACGTCGGGCGGGGCGATGGCGTACTCGGTCGTCCGCTCAGCGGCTGGATGCATAGAACGACACCTTCCGTTCGAAGTGGGCGACCGCCTCCGAGGCGAGGAAGGCGAACGCGAACAAGATGATCAGCAGGGCCCAGAACTGCGGCATCAGGAAGTTCCGCGAGTACAGCTCGAACAGGTAGCCGACCCCGAGGACCGCGATCAGCAGCTGGCCGATCACGACGCCCTTGAGCCCGCGGATGATGCCCAGCCGGATGCCGGCGAGCAGCTCCGGCAGGGCCGCCCGCAGCACGATCCGGGCGTACAGCACGCGCTTGGAGGCGCCGAAGGACCGTCCCATCTCGACCAGCGAGGGATTGACCCGCTCCACGCCGACCTGCGTGTCGAGCGCGATCACCCAGACCGAGAACAGGAACACCGTGACGATCATCGTCGGCAGCCCGAACCCCAGCAGCGCCATCAGCGCCGGCACGATGGCGGTCAGCGGCGAGCTCTCGAAGATGTTCACCCACATCCCCATCAGGGACCCGACCGCGCGGCTGGTGCCCATGAGGATGCCGACGCCGATGCCGACGGCGAACGACAGCCCCATCCCGATCAGGAACGCCTGCAGGGTGATCCACGCCGCGTCCGCGAACGTGTCGGAGCCGACAACCTCGGGGAACGCCCGGAGCACCTCGCTGAAAGGCGGCAGCAGCGACACGAGCTCGAGGCGGCCGACGACCTCCCACACCGCGAACCAGACGAGCAGCGAGAACGCCATCGGGACCCGGTGACCGCGGACCGTCATCTCACTTCTCCAGGTAGCCCTGCAGATCGCCCCAGATCCGCTCGACCCAGTCGAGGTAGGCGGAGCTGCGCCGGATGCTCTCCGAGCCGCCGCTGCGGTCCACGCCGGGCCGGACGACCTTCGACACCTGTGACGGTCCCTGGCTCATGATCACGATCTGGTCGGAGACGTAGACGGCCTCCTCGATCGAGTGCGTCACGAAGATCACGGTCTTGCTCTCGTCGGCGAGCAGCGACAGCAGGTCCTCCTGGAACTTGCGCCGGATCTGCTCGTCGACCGAGGCGAACGGCTCGTCCATCAGCAGGATGTCGGCGTCGACGGCGAGCGCGCGGGCGAGGCCCACGCGCTGCCGCATCCCCCCGGAGAGCTGGTGTGGATACGAGTCCGCGAAGCGGCCCAGCCCCACCTTGTCGACGTATCCGCGCGCGATCTCCTCGCGCTCCTTGCGCGGCACGCCGCGCAGCTCCAGGCCGAAGGCCGCGTTGCGCAACACGCTCGCCCACGGCATCAGCGCGAAGTCCTGGAACACGAAGGCGCGGTCGGGCCCGGGCGCGGCGACGGGCGTGCCGTTCACCTCGACCAGCCCCGATGTCGCCTGGACGAGCCCGGCGATGATCTTCAGCGTCGTGGTCTTCCCGCAGCCGCTGGGCCCGATGATGCTGGTGAGCTCGCCCCGCGGCACGTCGAAGCTGACGCCGTCGAGCGCGCGCACGCCGCCGGCGAACTCCTTGGTGATGCCGCTGACCCGGACCGCGGGCCGGCCGCCGTCCTGGGCCGTCGCGACGGCGGGCTCGGAGGTGATGCTGTCGGTCATGCCGGCCTCATTTCGGGACGGAACAGGCGCTGCTCGGCGCGCTGGAGCAGCGTCACGCTGACGCTCGCGACGACGATGATGGACAGGATCGACGCGAACATCCGGGGGTAGTCGGCGACCGAGCGGTAGTACGTGATGAGGTCGCCGACGCCGGTCGGCGTGATGATCAGCTCGGCCAGCACGACACCGGTGAATCCCTGGGCGAGTCCCAGCCGCAGCCCGGCGAAGATCACCCCGCTCGCCCCCGGGATGATGACCTTCCAGATGCGCTGCCAGCGCCCCGCGAGGAACGCGCTGCTCATCTCGAGCAGCGACCGCGGGGTGTTGGCGATCCCGCGGTAGGAGTTGAGCACGATGACCGGTGCGCTGAGCAGCACCACCGCGAACACCTTGGCGGTGAAGCCGATCCCGTAGATGAAGGTGATCAGCGGGACGATCGCGGCCGACGGCGACGCCTGCAGCACGATGAAGAGGGGTAGCCCCAGCCACTCCGCCCGCGGCGACAGGCCCATGACGAGGCCGGCGAGCACGCCGCCGGCCGCGGTGAGCGCCAAGCCGACGAGCAGCGGTCCCAGGGTCTCGGCATAGGCGCTGGCGAACGTCCCGTCGAGCAGCATGTCGCCGAACGCGACGAGCGTCTCGCTGCACGTCGGGAAGGCGACGTTCGGCGAGACCGCCGCGCCCCACTGCCACAAGCCGAGCACGAACACGATCGACGCGGAGCGCAGCACCCAGGGCCGGCGCGCCCACGCGGCCACTCGACCGGCCCGGTCACCCGGGCCGGCCGTCACGCGGCCGGTGCTGCTGTGGACCGACGTTGCCACTCAGCCGCCCGCTTGCCCGACCTTGCTCACCGCGGCCTCGAGCTGCTCGAGGCTCCAGAAGTCCTCGACCTCGAGCTCCGCAGGATCCCCCTTCAGCTGCCCCGCGGCGCCGTAGAACTCGAAGTCGTCGCGCGCGGCCTCCTCACCGCCGCAGTCCTGGGTGAACAGCCCCTCCTCGGCGCCCTGCTCGTAGTACGGCACGAGCTCCTTCTCGAGCTCGGCGGGGAGGTCCTTCGCGAGCCCGAGACGCTCGCGCTCCTCCTGGACGAACTCCGGGTTCTCCTTGATCGACCGCCAGACCGTGAGGATCTCCTCGAGCAGGACCTGGGCGGACTGCTCGTTCGCCTTCAGCCACTCGGTGTTGGCGAACAGCACCTCGTCGCTCGCGGACGTCTCCGGCGTCGGCAGGTCGTGGAACTTGTCCGGCTCCTCGGACATCACGTGGTTCTTGTTCGGGATGTCGAGCATCGCGGCCTTGACGTTGCCGCGCAGGAGCGCGGTCGCCCGCACCTCGGCGCCCGGGACGAAGCTGACCTTGCCGAACTCGATCCCCTCCTCCTGCTCGATGATGTGGGCGAGTGCCTCGCTCGTCGAGCCGCGCGAGTGCACCGCGATCGTCTCGCCGTCGAGGGCCTGCCAGTCGGGGTAGGCGGCCTTGTCGACCACCGGGAAGAACCGCAGGCGCTGTAGCTGGCAGAAGATCCGCAGCGGCGCTCCCGAGCCTTGGATCAGGCCGTACGGCGCGCCGAGGCCCACGTCGGCCTGCCCGCCGACCACGGCTTGGTTGGCGAGGTCCTCGTCGGCGAGCTCGACCAGCTCGACCTCCGTGCCCCGCTTCCGGACCCGCTCGAGCGCGATGAACAGCGCGAGCGTCTCGACGGACTCGATGTCGCCGAGCGCGACCCGGATGGTGCCACCGCCTTCGCCCCCTCCCGAGGTCTGACCCCCGTCGTCGCCGCACGCGGCGACGCCGAGCGCCAGCGCGGCAGCGAGTGCGCACACCGTCTTCATCCTCGCTCCTCCCTTTGGCGAGTGGGTGCCGATTTTTATATCAGATATGTTCTTCGGGATGGCGCACTTGAAATCGCAGGCCATCTACGCCGCGCTCCGCGAGCGGATCCTCGCCAACGACATCGCTCCCGGCACCCGCCTGGTCATGCGCGACGTCGCGAACGAGTACGACGCCAGCGACATCCCGGTCCGCGAGGCGCTGCGCATGCTCGAGCGCGACGGCCTCGTCGAGACGGAGCCGTACCGCGGGGCGAGGGTGACCACGCTCACCGCCAAGGAGGTCGAGGAGACCTACTTCATCCGCTCGCACCTGGAGAGCATCGCGACGGGCCTGGCCGCCGAGCGGATCACCGACGCGGAGCTCGCGCAGCTGGACGTGCTCATGGACCGCATGCAGGCGGCCGTCGACGCGCACGACGGGCCGCGCTTCTCGGAGATCAACCACGAGTTCCACCGCACGATCGTGGCCAGCTGCGGCAACGACATGCTGCGCGAGATGACGATGGACATCTGGCAGCGCCATTCCGGCTTCCAGCGCGTGTTCCGGATGGATCCGGACCGGCCCGCCATGTCCCAGCGCGAGCACGAGGGCATCATGGCCGCGCTGCGCGACCACGATGCGGAGCGGGCGTCCAAGCTCGCGCTGCTGCACAAGCGGTCGGTCGGCGAGTCCGTCGGCGAGCTCGTCGAGGAGCCGGCCGCGGGCGACGGCGCGGCGGCCGCCGCGGGCCAGGCGCGGGCGGCGTCCTAGCCGGCGGGCGCGAACAGCTCGTCGAGCAGCTCGCGGGGCGCCTGCGTCGCCTGCGCCAGGTACTCGCGTCCCTCCCGTAGAGCGGCCGCGAACGGTGGGATCCCGCGTTCGTCCGCCGTCGCGAGGGTCTTCGCGACGGCCGCGCGCACGACGCCCTCGATCGCCGCCAGCGCCGCCGGCGGTGAGTCGGCGTCCCCGACGCTCACGTACAGGTGGACTCCGCCGGAGTTCGCGACGAAGTCCGGAACGGCGACGATCCCGCGCCGGTGCAGGACCTCGACGGCGCCCGCGCCGTAGGGGACGTTCGCGCCGGGCGCGATCACCGCGCAACGGACGCGCTCGGCGATGTCGCGCGTGATCGAGTCGGGCCTCGCGCCCGGCACGAGCACGTCGCAGTCGAGCTCGAAGAGCGCCTCCCGGGGCAGCACTTCGGACGGCCCGTGCTCGACCAGCCGGTCTCCGTACAGCTCCCGGAGGGCCAGGAGCTCGTCGACGACGAGCCCGTCGGCGTCGGCCATGAGGCCGTGGACGGTGCTCACTCCTACGACGCGCGCCCCGGCTTGCGCGCACGCGCGCGCCATCCCGGCCCCGACCTTGCCGAAGCCCTCGATCGCGACAGCCGAGCCCGCGAGCGTGCGGCCCAGGTGGGCGAGCCCCGCCTCGGCGGCCGCTTTGACGCCGTGCCCGGTGGCGAGGTCGTCCATCCCGAGGCCCTCGTGCCGTTGCGCCCACAGCGGGAGCGGGCCGTCGCCGTCGACGAAGTCCTCCGGCGACGTGCCCATGTCGGGGCCCGTCGAGAACAGGTCGCGGTACGGCTCGAGCGCTCGTCTGTAAGCGGCGAGGACCGTGTTGCGGTCGCCGCCCGCGAAGCGGATGCCGGCCTTGGCGCCCGCGAAGGGGATGCCGAACGCGGCGAACTTCCACGTCATCGCGCGGGCGAGGCGGGCGACCTCCTCGACCCGGACGTCGCGCAGCATCCGCGTGCCCCCGGCCGCCACCGGGAACTGCTCGTGATCGATCACGACGAACGCCTCGAGGCCGTGCCGCTCGTCGCTGAGGTCGATGACGCGCACGGCGGGGAGCCTACGTGCCGCGACACCCGTCGCGAGCCGGCGGCTACTGGCGAGCTCGCCGAGTGCGTCGATCTCGAGCAGTTGCTCGATGTCGGCGGGTGACTGCGGGCGGGCGAAGTGGAAGCCCTGTGAGAGGTTGCAGCCGAGGGCCAGGAGCGCGTCGACCTGCGCGGCGTTCGCAGCAGCGCGTTGAGCTGGGACAGCGAGGAGTAGCCGATGCCGAAGGTCGTCGATGGCGTCGTCGGCAGGCCGTAGGCAGAAGCGGCAGCCTCCGACGGTTCGTCCCCGCCGCTCGCGGGGACGCTCAGAGCATGGAGGACCACGGGCCGTCGCCGAAGCCGATCGTTCATCCGCGGCGCAGCGACGGCGATCCGGGGAACCTGCGCCGCCTCTTCGAGCTCATGCTGCTGGTCCGTGCGTTCGAGCCGGAGGCCGAGCGTCAGTACAAGGCGGCGCGGATCGGCGGCTACTGCCACCTCGCGACGGGGCAGGAGGCGGCGCACGTCGGTGCCGTCGGGGCGATGAGCGAGGACGACGTGCTGATCTGCGCCTATCGGGACCACGGTCTCGCGCTGGCGCGGGGGATGGAGCCGGCGGCGGTGATGGCGGAGCTGTTCGGACGGGTCGACGGCTGCGCCCACGGGCGCGGCGGCTCGATGCACCTGCTGGACGTCGAGCGCGGGTTCCTCGGGGGCTGGGGCATCGTGGGCGGGCACCTGCCGGTCGCGACGGGCGTCGCTCTCGAGATCGTCCGGCGCGACGAGCACCGCGCCGTGCTGTGCGAGCTGGGCGACGGCGCCGTCAACACGGGCGCGTGGCACGAGGCGCTCAACCTCGCGGCGCTCTGGGACCTGCCGGTCGTCTTCTACGTGGTCAACAACCTCTACGGGATGGGGACCCACGTCGACCGGGCCTCGGCCGAGCCGGAGCTGCACAAGCGCGCCTGCGCGTATCGCATGCACGGCGAGCGGGTCGACGGCGACGATCTCGCGGCGGTGCACGAGGCCGCGGCACGCCTGTTGGGCGGCGCCCGCGACGAGCGCCGGCCGGCGGTGCTCGAGGCGATCACCTACCGCTTCCGTGGACACTCGGTCGCCGACCCGGGCTGGGCGTATCGCAGCAAGGAGGAGGTCGAGGAGCACCAGCGCCGGGATCCGATCGAGCATGCGGCCCAGGTGCTGATCGAGCGCGGAGAGCTCGAGACGGGCGAGATCGAAGGGTTGCGCGAGGCGGCCGAGCAGCGCGTCCAGGAAGCCGTCGAAGCCGCCGAGCGCAGCGACGAGCCCGACGTCTCGAGCCTCGGCGAGCACGTCTACGGCGACGCGGCGAGCGCCGAGCAGTTCGCGCGTATGGCCCTGGGCGGGCCGTTCGGCGAGGCGCAGCTCCTCGAAGCCGGTGGACCGGAGCGATGAGCACGACCGCGCAGGGCACGAGCACCATGACCGTTCGCGAGGCCTTGCGGCTGGCGCTGCGAGAGGAGCTCGAGCGCGACGAGCGCGTCTTCCTGCTCGGCGAGGAGGTCGGCCTGTTCGACGGCGCCTACCGCGTCACCGAGGGCCTCATGGAGGACTTCGGGGCCGACCGGGTCCGGGACACGCCGATCTCGGAGGAGGGGTTCGTCGGCGCCGCGATCGGCGCGGCGATGGCGGGCGGACGGCCGGTGGTGGAGCTCATGACGGTCAACTTCGCGCTGCTGGCCATGGATCAGATCGTCAACAACGCCGCCAAGATCCAGTACATGTTCGGGGGCGAGGCCGGCTGCCCGCTCGTCATCCGCACGCCCGGCGGCGGAGGAAGCCAGCTCACCGCGCAGCACTCGCAGAGCTTCGACGCGTGGTTCGCTCACGTACCCGGCCTGAAGGTCCTCGCCCCGGCCTCGCCCGCCGACGCGCGCGCGCTGCTGAAGACCGCGATCCGCGACGACGACCCCGTGCTCTTCCTCGAGAGCTTCCCGCTCTACAGCGTCAAGGGCGACGTCCCCGAGGACGACGAGACGCTCGAGCCGATCGGTCGCGCGCGCGTCGTTCGGGAGGGCGACGACCTGACCATCGTGGCGCACTCCTACGCGACGGTCCGGTGCCTGAAGGTCGCCGAGCGACTCGCCGAGGATGACATCTCGATCGAGGTCGTCGACCTCCGCTCTCTGCGTCCCCTCGACATGGAGACCATCGCCAGGTCACTGGCCAAGACCAACCGGGCGCTCTGCGTGGAGGAGGGCTGGTCCACGTACGGCGTGACCGCCGAGATCGCCGCTCGCATCGGCCTTGCGTGCTTCGACGACCTCGACGCGCCCGTCCAGCGCGTCGGAGCGTCAGAGGTCCCCCTTCCGTACGCCAAGAACCTCGAGCGCGCCGCGCTGCCCGGTGAGGAGAAGATCACCGGCGCGGTGAAGCAGGTGCTCGGAGGCGCGAGCCACTAGCCGGCGGGGCCGCTGAGCTCGAGCTTGGTCTCGATCTCGATGCCGCCTTCGAGGCTGCGCGCGACCGGGCAGGCGCGGGCGTGGATGTCGAGCACGCGCTTGGCCGTGTCGTGGTGCTCCTCGGGGAGCGCGATGCGGTAGGTGACGGTGATGCGGCGGATCACGAGGACGCCGTCGACGTTCTCGACCTCTCCGACCGCTTCGGCTTCGTAGCGCTCGGGATCGACCTCGACTCGGCGCGCCTCCAGCGCGCCCGCGTACGTGCCGGCCAGTCAGCCGCCGGCGGCGGCCACGACGTAGTCCAGCGTCGTTGCGCGCGGTGGGACGGCGCCGGGCTTGACGCCGTAATGCTCGGCGACCTCGTCGTGGACGCCGAACGCCACGGGCTGCTCCTCGGCGGGCAGGTAGGCGAGTCGCTGCGGACCGCCCTGACGGGTGATCCGGACGCGCGAGACGTAGGCGGACTCAGCCATGAGGCTCGCCTACCCGTCCTGCGGTCCTCCTCAACGGAATCGAAGCGTCGCCCTTGTCGGTGAGCCTGATGATCCGCGCCCGAGCGGTCGGCGCGATGAAGCCCGCTGGTCACGTGAGCCGGTAGGTGAGGATCGCCATGCCGCTCTTGAGGGTTGCGGAGTCGATGAGCTCGAACTGCGTCGGCGGCGCTTTCGGGAACAGCAGGTCATCGCTGGTGCCCGTCCCGACGAAGAGCGGGTGGAACCAGAGCCGCAGTTCGTCCAGGAGGCCTTGCTCCATGAGCAGCGTCGACACGGCGCCGAAGCCGTACTGCACGATGTCTTGGCCGGGCCGTGCCTTGAGCTCTCGGATCTGTCCCGCGACGTCACCCGAGATCACGGTCGTGTTCGCCCAATCCGGGTCCCTCAGCGTCGTCGAGACGACGTACTTGGGCATCGTGTTCATGCGATCGGAGAAGGGATCGCCCGCTCGGGATTGCCAGACCGGCGCGAATCCGTCGTACGTTCGCCGGCCCATCAGCACGGCGTCGCAGCCCATGAGCAGGGTCGTCTGGATCTGGTCGCCGCGCTCGTCGGATGGCCGCTCGATCGTCGGCCACTCGTGCGGTTGTTCGACCACGCCGTCCAGTGAGATGTAGGTCGAGTTGATGATCCGACGCATTGCCTTCTCCCCTTCTGTCCGTGCCGTCCGGGTGGTGGCATAGTCTTATCAAACCGATTGGTTTGGCACAGTGCCCGTCGACCAGCTCAGCGCAACCTTCGCCGCGCTCGCCGATCCCACGAGGCGGGCGATCCTCGCGCGCCTCCTGCAAGGCGACGCGACGGTCAACGAGCTCGCGGCGCCGTTCCCGATGAGCGCCCAGGCGGTCGGCAAGCACCTGCGCGTGCTCGAGCGCGCGGGTCTGATCGATCGGCGGCGCACCGCGCAGCTGCGGCCCTCGCGGCTGCGCGCGGTGGCGCTGAAGGACGCGGCCGAGTGGTTCGATACCTACCGCGAGTTCTGGGAGGCTGGCTTCGATCGCATGGACCAGCGGCTGCGGGAAGATGGCTGAGCGAGCGCCGTTCGGTACGGGCGGCTTCACGACTACGCGCGTCTTCGCCGCCTCCCGTGACCGTGTATGGCGCGAGTGGACCGAGCCGGAGCGCTTCGCCGATTGGTTCGGCGGCCTGGAGTGCGAGATCCCGCTCTCGTCGGTGTCGATGGACGTGCGCGCCGGCGGCGCCTGGCGGGCGACGATGTTCTGCGGCCCTGATCGCCGCGAGATCCGCTGGACGGGCGAGTACCGCGAGGTGGCCGCGCCCGAGCGGCTCGTCTTCTCGGTCTCAGACCAGCCCGGTGACGACCGCTACGAGCTCGTCACCGTCGTCCTCACAGACCTCGGCGACGGGCGCACCGAGATGCACTTCGAGCAGCGCGGGCACAAGCGCCCCGACGAGTACGACCACACCAAGCAGGGCTGGGGCGCCTTCTTCGCGCGGCTCGACCAACGGCTCGCCGGCTAGGACTCCCAGCTCATCCCTCCGAGCAGGCCGATGCGCTTCATGGGCTGGAGAGCATCGCGGATGAGGCCGGTGCTGTCACGACCCCGGCGGCCGGCGCGCGTCGTCCCGTGATCACGATCCAGCTCGCGGCGGCGAAGCAGACCAGGCCGATCGGGCCCAGCGGCGGGGTGTGGCCGGCGATCAGCGCGGACGCGCCCAGCAGGACCTGCAGCCGCAGCGGTGCGCCGGCCCGCCGGAACGCGAGCACGGTGGCGACGATCACGACGATCCACGCGGTCGAGCCGGCGGCCCAGAAGATGCCGGGCTCGCCCATGATCGGGTTGGTGGCCATCGCCTGGATCAGGTCGGGCGCCACCGCGTCCCGCTCGGCGGCCGGGAGGCCGTTGAGCTCCTGGCCGAGCGCGCCGAGCGCGAAGCCCTCGAACGCGAGGTAGGGCAGGTAGAAGGCGGCGAACGGGATCAGGGCGGTGCGAGCGACGGCGGCCGCCCGACCACCGAGCCCGTCGAGCAGGCCGTGCATGCCGACGGCGATCAGGCAGAAGGTGAGGACCATGCCGACGTGGACGGCCTGGAAGCGGGTGGTGGCGTCGCGCAGGCCCTCCCAGTCGCCGACCATCGGATGCAGCCACAGCAGCCCGGAGAAGGCAACCGGGGCGCCGATGAGGATCGCGGCTCGGACGGGGGAGGTCATGGCGTCTCCTTGGGTGAGAGGGCGTGGTCGAGGAAGGCGGTCGTCCGCCGGGCGTACTCGGCGGGGTGGGAGCGCAGCCCGGCGGGGTCGTTGGCGCGTCGGCTCGGGAGGGTCGTGGTCATGCCCGCAAGCCTTCCGGCGAGGGGGCCGGCGCGACAGAGGAGCCGGCCGGTGTCCCGCTGCCCGACGGGTCGCGCCCGCGGTGGGGCCAGCCGCACCTAGCCAGGCGCGCCGCGAGGCGTCAGGATGGCTCCATGACGGCGCGTCGGACGCTCGCCATCGCGGCGGCGGCCCTGCTCTGCGGAGTCGGCGACGTCGTGCTCGTGCTCGGCAGCGAGCGCTTCACCGACCCCGAGGTGTGGGCCGTGTTCGGTCCCGTGGTCGGATGCAGCTTCGTGGGCACCGGCCTGTACGCCTGGCGCCGCCGGCCGGAGTCCCGGACCGGGATGCTGATGGTGCTTGTCGGGTTCGCGTGGTTCCTCGGGCCGCTGCTCGCCGTGGACGACCCGCTCGTGTTCACCATCGCCATCCTGCTCAGTGGCTTGTGGGGTCCCGCGTTCGGTCAGCTCCTGCTGAGCTTCCCGACGGGAAGGCTGCCGACCGTCGCGCGCCGCCGGCTGGTGGCGGCCAGCTACGCGCTGGTCCCGCTCGCGCCGCTCCCCGCGCTCCTGGTGAGCGACGCCGACGAGGTCGTCACGGACTGTGCCGGGGGATGCCCGCGCAACGTGCTCCTCGTGTCACATGAGCCGGGCCTGCGCGACGTCGCGCTGGTGTTCGGCTCGGCCGTGTCGCTCGTCCTCTGCCTGACGGCGGTCACGATGCTGGTGCGCCAATGGCGCGCCGCCGGCGTCCCCGAGCGGCGCAGCCTCGCCCCGCTGTTCGCCGCCGGCGGATTGACGCTCGCGATCGTCGCGGTCTATGCGATCACCCAGGTGGACGCGTTGCTGTGGGTGGCGTTCGCGGCCTTTGCGGCAACCCCCTTCGCATTCCTCGCCGGACTGGCGCGCGCCGACGTCTCGGGCTCCCGCGGCGTGCGGATCCTGATGGGGACGCTCGGCGACATGCCCGAGCGGGCGGACCTGCGCGGGGCCCTCTCCAAGGCGCTTGGCGACCCGGCGCTGGAGCTCGCGTTCTGGATGCCCGAGCTGACCCGCTATGTCGATGCGGCCGGGTCGCCGGTCGAGCTGCCCGCCGAGGACGATTCCCGCCGGACGGCGACCGAGGTCCACCACGGGGGCGCTCCCGTCGCCGTCATCGTGCACGACCGGGCGCAGGATCCGGAGACGGTCCGCGCCGCCGGCGCCGCCACGGCGCTGCTCCTGGACCACCAGCGTCTCGAAGCCGAGCTGCGCGCACGGCTGATCGAGCTCGACGCCTCGCGCGCCCGCCTCGTCCAAGCGGCCGACACCGAGCGCCGGCGCATCGAGCGCGACCTCCACGACGGCGCCCAGTCTCGGCTGGTCGCACTCGCGCTGAGCCTCCGTCTCGCGCGCATGCGCGCGGGCGGGGACTCGGACACGGCCGCGCTGCTCGACACGTGCATCGCCGAGCTCCGCCTGAGCCTCGACGAGCTGCGCGACCTCGCGCGCGGCATCCATCCCGCCGTGCTCTCCGATCGCGGACTCGAGCCGGCCGTGCGCGCGCTCGCCGCCCGCGCGAGCGTGCCGGTGGACATCGTCGGAGGCCCGACCGGTCGCCTTCCGGCGGCGGTCGAGACCGCCGCGTACTTCGTCGTCTCCGAGGCCCTCACCAACGTGGCGAAGTACGCCCACGCCGGCCACGCCACGGTGCGCGTGGAGCGCGTCGACGGGCGGCTCCTGGTGGACGTGAGCGATGACGGCGTGGGCGGCGCCAGCGCTGCCCACGGCTCCGGGCTCCGCGGGCTCTCGGATCGAGTCGCGGCGCTGAGCGGCACGCTCGAGGTTTCGAGCCCTCCCGGCCATGGGACCCGGCTGCACGCCGAGCTGCCCTGCTCGTGAGCGCCGTGTCCGAGCCTCCGCTCCGCGTGGTCGTCGCCGAGGACTCCTTCCTGTTCCGGGCCGGCATCGTGCGCGTTCTCGAGGGTGCCGGCTTCGCCGTCGTCGGCGAGGCGCGCGACGCCGAGGAGCTCCTGCAGCAGGCCGCCGAACACCGGCCCGACGTCGCCGTGACCGACATCCGGATGCCGCCGACGCACACCGACGAGGGCGTCCGCGCGGCGCTGCGGATCCGGGCCGAGCTGCCCGGCACCGGGGTCCTCGTGCTCTCCCAGTTCGTCAAGGAGAGCTACGCGCTGCGCCTGCTCGGCGACAGCGCCGCGGGCGTCGGCTACCTGCTCAAGCAGCGCGTCACGGAGCCGGCGAGCTTCACCGACGCGGTGCGGCAGGTGGCCCACGGCGGGTCGGTCCTCGACCCGGAAGTCGTCGCCCAGATGCTCGCGCGCCGGCCGCCCGGCGGGCCGATCGACCGCCTCTCGCCGACGGAGCGCGCCACGCTCGCGAGGATGGCCGAAGGGCACTCCAACGCCGCGATCGCCCGAGCGCTCGACATCAGCGAAGCCTCGCTGCAGCGGCACATCACGAGCATCTTCGGGAAGCTCGAGCTGCCGCGGGACGCCGAAGGCCATCGTCGCGTGCTCGCCGTCCTCACCTACCTCCGGGCCGAGGACGGCTGAGCGCACCCCCGCCGGGGGCAGACCGCACCGGCGGCTGTGCTTTTCGCACGGCGCGGACGCCTGCAGCCCTCATCGGCGTGCGGCGGCCCCGCTGGGAGTCTGACCGGGTCACTCTCCCCGACCCCAGGAGTCCCAGTGCAACCCCGCAATCTCGCGGCGCGCGTCGGCAGATGGAGCGCCACCCACCGCAAGACCGCCGTCATCGGCTGGATCGTGTTCGTCGTCCTCGCCACCGTGATCGGAGGCAAGGTCGGTCAGGACAACCTCGAGCCGTCGGCGATGGGCAACGGCGAGTCCAAGCGGGGCGACATGATCGTCGCCGACGCCGGCTTCCCGGAGACCGTCGGCGAGCGCGTGCTCATCCAGGGCAAGGGCTCGGTCGAGTCCGGCGATCCTGAAGTGACCGCCGCAGTGAAGGACGTCGTGAGTCGCCTCGGTCAGATCGACGGCGTCCGCGACATCGAGAGCCCGCTCGACGCGAGCCACCGCGCCGACACCGTCTCGAAGGACGGCCGCTCCGTGGTCGTGAACTTCACGCTGCCGGGCAAGTACGAGACGGCCGCCGACGGCGAGAAGCTGGAGCAGTCGGCCGAGGCGCCGCTCGCAGCCGTCGCCGCCGTCCAGAAGTCGCATCCGGAGCTGCGTGTCGAGGAGTACGGCGACGCGTCGGCGCAGAAGGCGCTCGGCGCCACGGAGCGGGCCGACGAGGCGAAGTCGATGCAGTTCTCGCTGGGCGGCACGCTGTTGATCCTGCTGATCGCCTTCGGCGCGGCGATCGCCGCCGGCGTCCCGCTGCTGCTCGGCATCTCGGCCTTCGTGGCCACCACGGGCCTGCTCGGGCCGGTCAGCCAGCTCAGCCCGCTGCACGAGGCGGTCGGGCAGGTCACGATGCTGATCGGCCTGGCCGTCGGCGTCGACTACGCCATGTTCTACCTGCGGCGGATGATGGAGGAGCAGGACAAGGGTCGCTCGCCTGCCGCCGCGCTCGACGTCGCCGCCGCCACCTCCGGTCGTGCGGTGCTGATCTCCGGCTTCACCGTGATGGCGGCGATGGCCGGGATGTTCTTCTCGGGCAACCCGATCTTCAGCTCGTTCGGCATCGGCACGATCATCGTCGTCGGCGTCGCCATGATCGGCTCGCTCACGTTCCTGCCGGCCGTGCTGTCCTACCTCGGGCAGAAGGGCTGGATCGAGAAGGGCCGCGTGCCCTACATCGCCAAGCGCCGCCACAAGGCCAAGGGCGAGTCGCGCATGTGGAACGCCATCCTCAACCGCGTCCTCGCGCGTCCGCTGATCTCGGCGGTGCTCGCGGGCGGCCTGCTGGTCGCGCTGACGATTCCTGCGCTGGGCATGCAGTTCAAGGAGCCCGGCACCGAAGGCATGTCGCGCAGCCAGCCGATCATCCAGACGCTCGACCGCGTCGATGCCGCCTTCCCCGGCGGCAGCGCCCCGGCGAACGTCGTGATCAAGGCGAAGGACGTGACGACGCCCGAGACGCAGGCGGCGATCCAGCGGCTGCACGACGACGCGATCGCCACGGGCAAGCTGTCGGAGCCCTCGGGCGTCGACGTCAACCCCGCCAAGACCGTCGCGGTCGTGTCGCTCGCCGTCCAGGGCAAGGGCACCGACGCGGCCTCGAACGAATCGGTGCGCGTGCTGCGCGAGGAGGTCGTGCCGGCCACGGTCGGGAAGCTCCCGGGCGCCGACGTGGCGGTGACGGGCATGACCGCGTCGTCGAAGGACTTCCTCGACACGATGAAGTCGCACCTGCCGATCGTGTTCGGCTTCGTGCTGGCCCTGGCGTTCATCCTGCTGCTCGTCACGTTCCGCTCGATCGTGGTGCCGATCAAGGCGATCATCCTCAACCTGCTGTCGGTCGGCGCGGCCTACGGCATCCTGACGCTCGTCTTCCAGGACGGGCACGGGGAGAAGGCGCTCGACTTCACCTCGGTCGGCGGCATCACGCCGTGGCTGCCGCTGTTCCTGTTCGTGGTCCTCTTCGGCCTCTCGATGGACTACCACGTGTTCGTGCTGAGCCGGGTCCGCGAGCTCGTGGACCGCGGGCGGTCCACCGAGCAGGCGGTCGCGGAGGGCATCAAGTCCACCGCGGGTGTCATCACCAGCGCCGCCGCGGTCATGGTGGTCACCTTCGCCGCGTTCGCGACCGGCTCCGACCAGTCGATGAAGCAGCTCGGAGTCGGCCTCGCGGCCGCGATCCTCATCGACGCCACCATCGTCCGGGCGGTCCTGCTCCCGGCCACGATGAAGCTGCTCGGCAGCCGCAACTGGTACCTGCCCGAGCGGCTGGGCTGGCTGCCCAAGTTCGAGCACGAGCCGGAGGTGATGCCCGTCCCGGCCTGATCGACCCCACACTCCGAGTCGGACCGCGACGCCCGCCCACCGGCGGGCGTCGCGCGTACGTCATGGGGCGAGCGCTGCCAGAGCGTCTCGCGCGAACTGCCCGGTCGTCGGCGGTCGCTCGAGCGGATGCTTCGCCATCGCGCAAGCGAGCACGCGGCCGAGCTCGGCTGGGAGATCCGGACGGACGTCCGTGAGACTCGGCGGGGGCTGGTGCACGTGGGCCCACGCCTTGTCGAGATCGCTGTCGCGCTCGTAGGGGACCGCTCCGGACAGGCACTGGTAGAGCACGCAGGCGAGCGCGTAGGTGTCCGCCCGGCC
>DASUQB010000312.1:0-4945 GCA_036280835.1 Microbacterium sp.
CACCGATCGCGCGGGCGTCGTGATCTACGACTGCATGGACGAGCTCAGCGGCTTCAAGGATGCACCGCCCGCCCTGGCCTTCAACGAGAAGCAGCTCCTGGCGCGGTCCGACCTGGTGTTCACCGGCGGCCGGGCCCTCTACGAGGCCAAGCGCCTGAAGCACCCGAGCGTGCACTGCTTCCCCAGCGGCATCGACACCAAGCACTTCGGCCGCGCACGCGATCATCGCCGGATGGCGGGCCGGACTCCGGCCTCACGCCCGCGCGTGGGGTTCGCCGGCGTGATCGACGAGCGGATGGATGTCGCACTGCTCGACGCCGTGGCGGCGCAGCTGCCGGAGATCGACTTCGACATCGTCGGTCCCGTGGTCAAGATCGACCCCGCGACGCTGCCGGCCCGTCCCAACGTCCGCTACCTGGGCATGCAGGACTACCGGGTGCTGCCGGAGCTCATGGCGGAGTGGGACGTGGCGATGATGCCGTTCGCCTGCAACGAGGCGACCCGCTACATCAGCCCGACCAAGACGCCCGAATACCTGGCGGCGGGGCTTGCCGTGGTCTCCACGAGCATCCGCGATGTCGTGGCGCGCTACGGCGAACCCGGCCTGGTCAGCATCGCGGACGACCCGGAGTCGTTCGCACGGGCGCTCGAGGACGCGCTTCCGACCCGGGACGATCCGGCGAGGCTGCGCGCCGTCGAGGCGGCGCTCAAGGACAGCTCCTGGGATGGGATCTGGCAGCGGATGGCGGCTCTCGAGCATCAGGCTCTGAAGACCGTCGCCAGCGCGGAACAGACCGCCGAAGCGCAATGAGCGGCGAGGCGGCCGCTCACCGCCCGCAGGTCTGGGGCGGGATCGAGTGCACCGTCAACCGTGTGGGGGGCGTGCACAACCGCCAGCTGGCCCGGAGCGGTCACTACGACCGTCTCGAAGACGACCTCGACGCCTGCGCGTCGCTCGGAGTGAAGGCCCTGCGCTACCCCGTGCTGTGGGAGGAGGTCGAGTCACCCTC
Organism: Microbacterium sp.; assembly: GCA_036280835.1. Classification (GTDB taxonomy): domain Bacteria; phylum Actinomycetota; class Actinomycetes; order Actinomycetales; family Microbacteriaceae; genus Microbacterium. The sequence continues at coordinate 1,011 of DASUQB010000312.1, forward strand.
CGGCGAGCGGGATTTCACCCTCGCCGACCGTGCGATGAGACACGTCGAGCGGTCTCCCATGACGCCGATCGTGGGCCTCCTGCACCACGGCAGCGGTCCTCTGTCGACGTCGCTCGATGACCCCGGGTTCCCTGAGCGCTTCGCGGACTTCGCGGGCGAGGTGGCGCGCCGGTATCCGTGGGTGTCCGACTGGACCCCCGTCAACGAGCCGCTCACGACGGCGCGGTTCTCGGGGCTCTACGGCCATTGGTACCCGCACGCGAGGGACGACCGCGCGTTCGTCACGATGCTGCTCGCCGAGGTGCGGGCGACGATCCTCGCGATGCGCGCCATCCGCGAGGTCAACCCGGAGGCCCGCCTCATCCAGACCGAGGACTTCGGCCGGATGGGCGGCACACGGCCCGTGCACCAACAGGTGGCCTTCGAGAACGAGCGCCGCTGGCTGACGTTCGACCTGCTCAGCGGACGCGTCCGGCCGCAGCATCCGCTCTTCCGGTACCTGACCGGCGTGGGCGGGGCCGACCCCGCCGAGCTGCTCTGGATAGCCGATCACGCGTGCTCCCCCGACATCCTCGGCCTCAACCACTATCCCCGCAGCAACCGCTGGCTCGATCACAGGCTCCACCGCTTCCACCCGGCGTTCCACGGCACGAACGGCCGCATCCGGTACGCGGACGTCGCAGCGTGCGACACGCACCTCGCCGCCCGTCCGTCGCTGCTCTCCCTCATCGAGGAGACGTGGGCCCGCTACACGACGCCGATCGCCGTCACCGAGGTGCACGTGTACGAGGACGCCGACGGGCAGGCGGCATGGTGGCGCTCGGCCGTCGAGGCCGCCGAGACCGCCGCGCACCGGGGCATCCCTGTCGCGGCCGTGACGGTCTGGAGCATCCTCGGCTCGTTCGACTGGGACACCCTCTGCACGAGCGACGTCCCCGATGTCACCTACGAGCCGGGCGCCTTCGAGCTGCGCGACGGCATGAGATTCGAGACGCCGCTGGCCCAGGCCGTGCGCGACTCCGCGCGTGCGGCCGGCGATGACCGCCCGCACATCCCGTGGCTGCCCGCTCACCGACGGATCGACGCCCAGGCGCCGTCGGACGCGGAGGACGCCGCCGCCTAGGAGAGCGCGTCTCAGACCGCGACGAGGGCGACGTCGCGCAGCGCGCCGGCATCCACGATCGCGGTCATCATGGTGCAGAGGGGCTGCCGACGCCGGTCGGTCGGCGAGCCCGGGTTGAGCAGGCGCAGGCCGGCGGGGGTGACGGTGTCCCACGGGATGTGGCTGTGGCCGAACACGACGACATCGGCATCCGGGAACTCCGCGTCCATGCGGGCGTGCCGGCGCTTGGCGTCGCCCGTCTCGTGCACCACCCCGAAGCGGACGCCCTCGATCTCCCGCCGCGCGACCTCGGGCAGCCGAGCCCGCAGGTCGGGGCCGTCGTTGTTGCCGAAGACGCCCAGCACCTCGCCGTAGGTCTGCAGCTCGTCGAGCACGGGCGCCGAGACCCAGTCGCCCGCGTGGATGATGAGGTCGGCTGCGCCCGCTGCGGCGCGCACGGTCTCGGGGAGCGTGCGGGCGCGCCCGGGGATGTGCGTGTCCGAGACGAGCAGCAGTCGCGTGGTCATGGCGCCGAGCACGTCACGCGGGCTTCGACAGCGCCTCGAACGGGGCGACCTCGACCACGTCCGCGACGCGGCGTGCGAGCTCCTCGTCGGCCGTGACGAAGACGTCGGCCTGCAGCTTGGCCACGGCGACGTATTCGGCATCCGCCGTGTCGTCCCAGTCGAGCTCCCTCGCGAGCTGCCACGCGACGCTCCGCGACACGCGGTCGCCGAGCAGCCGGATGCGCATCGTCGTGATGCCGTCGAGCAGGGTGCGGGCCTCGGCCTCCTCCAGCTCCCCCGCGCGGACGTCGCGGTAGATCAGCGACAGTGCCTCCGAGCGCAGGAGACTGGGCGCCACCAGGGTGCTCCCGTCGGGCACGACGGTGCCCTCCCGCACCATCCGGATGGCCGTCGGGGCGTCGATCGCGAAGCGTGTCATGCCGAGATCATGCGCGCGGCGTCGGACATCGCGTGCCGGTGCTATTTCGCCCGGGGCATGAAGTGCGGCGAGATCGCCAGCGCGAGGCTGATCAGCAGGATGCCGCCGATGAACACGAGCCCCTGCCACGCCGCGAGCGAGAAGGCGAATCCGACGAGGAACATGCCGCCCAGCAGCAGGACCATGGCCACGACGAAGGAGATTCCGGTACTCATCTGATTGCGCTCCTGAAGTCGGCCGGCACGAAGAACCTCCAGTTTCATCGAGAACGCCCCGAGTCACAAGCCGACGGCCCGGCCTGGCCCCAGGGCGCGTCGCGTGCTAGCGAGCCGGAAGCCGGGTGATCGCGTCCTCGGCCGCGACCCAGGCGAGCATGGCGCACTTCACGCGCGCGACGTAGCGGGAGACTCCGCCCAGCACGACCGCGTCGCCGAGGAGCTCCTCATCCGGCTCGATCCGACCGCGCGAGCGCATCGCCGTCCGGAAGGACTCGATCCGCGTCGTCAGGTCGTCGGTGCTGAGGCCCTCCGCCAGGTCGGCCAGCAGAGACGCGGATGCCTGCGAGATGGCGCACCCGTGGCCCTCCCAGCGCAGCTCCTCGATGCCGCCGTCGCGGCCGAGATGCACCTCGAGCGTCACCTCGTCGCCGCACGTCGGGTTCACCTGGTGCGACTGCGCCGGGGCGTCGCCGCGCAGCCCGAAGCCGTGCGGGGTGCGCGAGTGATCGAGGATGACCTGCTGATACATCGCCTGCAGTTCGCCGGAGCTCATGTGCGCACCCCGAAGAAGCGTGTGGCCGCGTCGACGCCCTCGACGAGCTGGTCGATTTCGTCGGTCGCCGTGTAGAGGTACGCGCTGGCGCGCGTGGACGACGTGATGCCGAGCCGGCGGTGCAGGGGCTGCGCGCAATGGTGGCCGACACGCGCCGCGATGCCGCGGTCGTCGAGGAACTGGCCCACGTCGTGCGAGTGGATGCCGGCGACGTCGAAGCTCGCGAGCCCCACGCGCGGCGCCGCCGTGCCCGAGCCGAGGACGCGCACGCCGGGAACGGCAGCGAGCCCGTCCACGAGCCGGCGCCCGAGCTCGTGCTCGTGCGCGGCGATCCGGTCCATTCCCACACCCTCGAGGTAGTCGATGGCCGCGGCGAGCGCGATGGCCTGGGAGACCCGCTGCGTGCCGGCCTCGAACCGCTGGGGTGGGGGCATGTACTCCGCCGAGGTCATGGTGACCGTCGTGATCATCGAGCCGCCGGTCAGGAACGGCGGCATGGCGGCCAGCAGCTCGCGGCGCCCGTAAAGCGAGCCGATCCCGGTGGGGCCGAGCATCTTGTGCCCCGAGAAGACGGCGAAGTCGACGTCGAGGGCCTTCACGTCCAGCGCGAGGTGCGGCGCCGACTGGCACGCGTCGAGCACGACGAATGCGCCGACGGCGCGGGCGCGACGCACCAGCTCGGCGACCGGATTGATCAGCCCGAGCACATTCGACACGTGCGTGAAGGCGACCACCTTCGTGCGGGGGGTGAACAGCTCGTCGACGGCGTCGAGCCGGAGGGATCCGTCGTCGTCGATGGGGATGAACCGCAGCGTCGCGCCCGTGCGGGCGGCGAGCTCCTGCCACGGCAGCAGGTTCGCGTGATGCTCCATCTCGGTGACGAGGATCTCGTCGCCGGCCCCGAGCCGGAACGGCTTCGCGTCGTCGCCGCCGCGCCCGACGCTCGCGTTCGAGAACGCGTAGGCGATGAGGTTCAGTGCCTCGGTGGCGTTCGAGGTCCAGACGATCTCGTCGTCCGACGCCCCGACGAAGCGGGCGACGGTGGTCCGGGCATCCTCGAACAGCTCGGTCGCCTCGGCCGCCAGCGTGTGCGCGCCCCGGTGCACGGCGGCGTTGC
>DASUQB010000313.1:0-5166 GCA_036280835.1 Microbacterium sp.
AACCCCTACATCTCGTTCAAGGACAACGCCCGGGAGGCGATGGAGTTCTACCAGGGCGTCTTCGGCGGAGACCTCGCGATCGACACGTTCGGCAGCTACGACATGGGCCAGGATCCCTCCGACAACGACCGCGTCATGCACGCGCAGCTCGAGACGCCGGACGGCTTCACGCTGATGGCCGCCGACACGCCCAGCTCGATGCCGTACAACAAGCCCGCGGGCGTCTCGGTATCCGTCAGCGGCGACGACGAGTCGCAGCTGCAGCGCTTCTGGGACGGACTGGTCGACGGCGGCTCGATCGTCATGCCGTTCGAGACGCCGCCGTGGGGTGGCCGTTTCGGCATGCTGACCGACAGGTTCGGCATCGACTGGATGGTCGCGCTGAACGCCTCGCCGGCGGCATAGCCTCGCGGGGTGGAGACCGACCGCCTGATCGCCTGGGACGCCGAGTTCGGGCCGTCCATCGGCGGCTGCGTGAGGCTCTGCCGCTCGCGCGGGCGGCGATGGAGAAGCGAGCTGCCCGGGCCGCTGGCGTGAGGGCGGCTCAACGCAAGAGCGCGCTTCACCGTCGCCGGATCACACGGTCGAGCATGCGGATTCGGGAGGTGGTGGCCGGTCGCCAGCGTTGGACCGGGTCCCACCAGGCCGGTCCGCGGACTTCAGGGGTGCCGAGGTTCATTCGGATCGCCCAGCCGCTGGTGTCGAGGGTGCGGTGATGGTGCCAGCACAGGAGGACGCCGTTGTCTGTGTGAGTGGGTCCGCCGCGGGCGTGCTCCGTGACGTGGTGGATCTCGCACCACCCCGCCGGAATGCGGCACCCCGGGATGATGCACCCGCCGTCTCGAAGCGCGACCGCTTTGCGCTGATGGTGATTGAAGACGCGATCACGCGTGTGAATGCCGATGATGCGACCGGACTGGTCTGAGACGACGCGCTGCACGACACCGTCGCACGCGCTGTGCCGGGCGAGTCCGATGGCAATCGGCTCGTCCGCACCCTCGGCGTGGGCGTAACCGCGGCCCGACGCGAGATCCTCGGCGCGCACGGCCACGACGAGGGTGGGAGCAGCGCCGCCGACCGTAGGCAGTTCGCCCGAGCGCGCCGCGACACTCAGTGCGGTGGCGAGAGCATCGTGCTGTTTCTGGGCGGTCGTGCGCGTGTCGGCCTGATCCAGCGGTGTTCCCTGTGATCCGTCATCCCCACCACCGGGCTCGCTGACCCCGTCCCCGTACGGCGCACGCCCCCGGATTCGGGTCAACCGCTCCGTGTCGGTGAAACGCGGCCCGTCGAGCTTCGGGTTGAGCAGGGCGTCGAAGATCCGCTGCAGCTGCGCCGCGATCTCGGGCAGGAGCTGCCCACGCACCGGCACGACGCCGTCGCGGACGACGCCCAAGGTCAAGCCGCGCTTTCGCATCGCGTTCGATCCGCGCGGCTCGGCGCCGTCCTGATCGAAGTACACCGCCCACACATGGGCGAGAGCGCGCAGGTCGTCTGCGCACGCCGGCGGGGAGGAATCCACCCCCTCGCCGCGCGCGCAGGCGGACAGTTCTTCATCGGCGGCCAGGTGCGCAGCGCGACCCGCATCGCCGGCGAGCCGGGACAGCGGCCCGATGACGGCGACGAGGCCGTCCACGCCCATCGCGCCATCGATCATCGCTGCACGCACGGACGGGTACTGGGCCGGGAGCTTTTCGCCCGACGCAATCGCGACGTCCTCCCGGATGCCGCGCGCCGCGCGCTCGTACCCGCTCACGGTCTGCCGCGAGGCGAGGGTGGCGCGCTGCACCAGTTCGGACACCGAACGGCATCCCATCCGCGTGGTGAGGCGGCTATCGCGGATGCCGGAGTCGCTGCGGTCTTGGATCTGCCCGGTGACCTCCACGAGTATCGCTTCCGCGCGTCGTGCGATGCGGGCGGCGACGGCCATCACCCCGAGGAGCTGGTCGTCTGGAAGTCCGCGGACGTCGTCTGCATCGAAGGCGCTCGCGACCGTTTCGCCGAGTGCGCGTTCCAGCGCCTCCAGGGTCTCGGCAAGCGGCTTCATGACTGCATTCAAGCACTGAGCACCGACATTGCGATCGTCGAAAGAGCCCAGATCAGCCCTACAAACAGAGGCTGTTCAATCTCCGATTTGGACTGTACCTGGGGAGGAGGCGACGGGCGCACAGCCAGCGCGCCCGCCGCCGAAATCCCGGCGCTACTCCTTCACCACCGGCTGCTGAAGCTCGGTCACCCACTCGGACTGAGGGAGGGGCTGCGCCACGAGGTAGATCTCGCGGCTCGGTCCCGAGATCCGGTAGCCCTCTCGTTCCACCGCCTCCATCAGCGCACTCCACGAGTCGCCGATGGTCGGCATGTCCCCGCGGTGCTGCACCGTGGCCGCGCCCGAGAGCGCGGGCAGCTCGCGCACGCGGTACCCGTCGCCGTCCCTCGGGTCCTTCCCCGCGGTGAAGGCGGCGTGCACGAACACGACGTCGGGGTCATCGCCCTGGTCGTACCAGGCGATGCCGGGCTCGGAGTAGTCGACGCCCGAGCGCGCCAGCGCATCGAACAGGTTGTCGAACAGCGGCCCGATGACGGGCGAGATGTTCTCCGGTCCGAAGCCGGGCGCCGTCGCCACGGCCTCGTAGACGCGCGCGGGCGGGATGTCCTTGAAGACGATCTCGGGGGTGGACATGGGGGTATCTCCTCTCAGAAGCCGGAGCCGCAGACCGATGCGGTCGAGCCGGCTCGCGTCGGCGGCGACGGAGGCCTCGAGCTCGGCGCGCCGACGTTCGAGCAGGGCGGCGAGCGCTCCCGCCGTGTCGTCGGCGGCGAGCACGGAGGCCGCGTCCTCGAGCGAGCAGCCGAGCTGCCGGAGCTCCACGATCAGGGTCAGTGCAGAGCGCTGCTCCCCGTCGTAGTACCGGTAGCCCGAGTACTCGTCGACCCGCGCGGGCACGAGCAGCCCGATCCGGTCGTAGTGCCGCAGCATGCGTGCGCTGACGCGCCCGAAGGCCGCGAATTCTCCGATGGTGTACATGGTGATACCAGCGTCAACCCTGACACAGTGCCAGGGTCAAGCCCAGCGATCCACGCACCCTCCGGACCCGCGGGCTGGCCCTCCCGTGGAGACGACGGGAGGGTGCACGGCGCGATCCCCCACGTGCCCGTGACACTCGCCGAGGGGCGGCGGGCCCTAAGCTTTTCCGGTGTCGAACCGCTGGCTCCCCCTCGCCGCGATCGGCGTCTCCGTGGTGCTCTGGTCTGCGGCATACGTCATCTCGGGATGGGCGCTCGAAACCGGATCGCCGGCCGTGCTCTCGGTCGGTCGCTTCGCGATCGCGCTCCTCGTGCTGCTCCCCCTCGCCGCTCGGCGCCCCGGCTTCATCAAGACGATCCGACGCCCGCACACGATCCTGCTCGGGCTCACCGGTGTCACCCTGTACTACTCGCTCGCCAACATCGGTCTGCTCTTCACGACTCCCGGGACCGCGGCCCTCACCGCCGCCTTCCTGCCCGTGCTCACCGCAGGAGCCGCCGTGCTGATCCTCCGCGAGCGGCTGGGCCGCCGCACGATCATCGGCCTCGCTCTGGCCACGATCGGGGTCGGCCTCGTCGCGGCATCCGGCTTCCGCATCGACGTCGGCGTGCTGCTGAACATCGTCGCCCTCGCCTCGTACGCCCTCTACACGGTGCTGCTGCGCCGCGACGCGGTCCGCGGCGACGGCCCGGATGCCCTCGTGCTCGCGACCGCCACGGGCGTGTGGGGAACGGTCATCATGCTCCCCTGGCTCGGGTGGGAGATGCTCACGGGCACCGCCGCCATTCCGTCCGACCCCCGCGGCCTGCTCGGCATCCTGATCCTCGCCCTAGTGGTCACGGCGCCCACGCTCGTGCTGTTCAACTACGGCGCGGAGCGCCTGCCCGCAGCGATCTCGGGCGTCGCCACCGCGGCGATCCCGGCGCTGGGCTACGGCTTCGCGCTTCTGGTGGGCGAACCGCTCGATCCGATCAAGGCGGTCGGCGGCGCGATCGCCATGGTGGGGGTGGTCATCGCCACGCTGGAGACACCGGATGTCGAGCCGAGCCCGCCGGGTTCTGCGCTGCCGGAGCCCGCGGAGCTGGCCACCGGCCCGCACGCGATCGCAGAACCAGAGAAGGGCCCGCCGCGGGCGTGAGCCCGCCGACCGCCGTCAGCCGGCCAGGGTCACCCCGCGCTTCTCTGCGGCGCGCCGGAGCACCTCCATCTGGTCGATGGAGATGCGGACGTGCACGCGAGGGCCGTCGTCGGCCACGTGGCCGGATGCCGGGAGGCCACGGTCACGCTCCCTCTACCCGCACCCCGAGCCAGCTCGCGAGCTGATCGATCTCCTCATCGACGGCGGCCGCGACATCCGGCGTGAAGGGAATGTCCTCATGGATGGCCGTGACCCTCAGCACCTCCGCCTTGCGGTCGGTCGCGGCATCCAGCTTGCCGACGAACTCGTCGCCGTGCAGGATCGGCAGCGCGAAGTAGCCCCACCGCCGCGTGGCTTTCGGCTTGTACATCTCGAGGATGTACTCGTAGTCGAAGAGCTCGAGCAGGCGCTTGCGGTCGAAGACGAGCCGATCGAACGGCGACAGCAGGGCCGTGCGCCCCTCGAACGGCTCGGCCAGCTGGGTGAGGGCGTCGGGGTCGACGCGCCACGCGCCCTTGACTCCCTCGACCACGACGTCGACTCCCGTCTCCCCGACGTCGATGGGTTCGTCGGGCATCCCCGTGGACTTGGCCCGGGCGATGCCGAGCGCACGCAGCCGCCGGGCGTCGCGCTCGCGACGAGCCTCCTCCAGGGAGAGCTCCGGGAGATTTCGCGGGTAGACGCGTTCCGGCAGGTCCCAGTAGCGCTGTCGCTTCTCGCGTCCGGCGATCGCGACCTGGCCGCGCATGGCCAGGATCTCGAGCATCTGCGTGACGTTGCGGTCGTTCGTCCAGCCGGTGGAGGGCCACGACACCTGGCTCGTGTCGGGAATCTCGCCGGAGAGGAGCGGCCCGCTCTCGAGCAGACGCTTCAGTATGTCGCGGCGGAAGCCGTCGTTGTCCTCCAGCCACGTGCGGGTCTGCGCGTAGCGCGGCGGCTGCTTCATCTGGGGCAGCAGCAGGGGCAGCGCTCTTGCGGGCCGGAACATTCCGTTGAGCTCGAAGAC
>DASUQB010000314.1:0-3548 GCA_036280835.1 Microbacterium sp.
GCCGAGGCCCGGCCTTTGCGCGCGGTGGACCATCATGGCCGCGTTCCAGCGGACGTAGGACCGGATCCTGCGTTCGATGTCCTCGTCGCCGGGGAACGCCGGCTCGGCGGTGGCTGGGATCGTGTTGACGTAGTCGGTGCCGCCGTATCCAGGGGGGACTATGTGACGTTGCTGGGCCCGACGCAGGACGCTCGTCATCAGCTCCCGGGCTCGGGCGCGACCGGCGTGATCGACGACCGCGTCCACGGAGTCAAGCCATTCCTGTGTCTCGGATGGATCGGCATCTCCCGAGATGGGGACAGCGACCTTGCTGTCTAAGAGGTCACGCTCCAGCTCCGTTGTCATGAGGGGCCTCCTCCGCTCGAGGGTGTCGTGATGTGCTGTCCGTCGCCTTTCAGCGTCTTCGACTCGGCGGCCGCTGCCATGGCCGCTGCGCGCTGGCATCGTCCACACAGGGATGTCATCGGCAGGGCACGGAGCCGCTCCACGGACAACGCGCCGCCGCATGTGGGGCAGCGCCCGTAGTTGCCGTGCCGGATCCTGCGCAACGCAGCGTCGATGTCGCGGAGAGCCGACCGGGCAGCTGCTCGCAGTGCAAGGTGGATCTCTCTCCGAGCGGGGTCGGGCGCAGCATCCGGGCCGGCCCGACCCAGTTGCCGCATCTGTTGGGCCCGGAAGCTTCGCTGGGCCATCAGGGTCACTGTTGCGATAGCGCGGCGCTCCGCGTTCTCGCCGTCCAGGCGTGGGCCTACTGCCCGGGGGTTCCTCCGACCCGGGTAGTCGGAGGAACCCGCGCCGGACCCTCCGCGACTGCGTAAGCGCGGAAGGGGCTCGGAGGGCCACCTGGTGGCGGTCGGCGAGGCTGTCATGAGATCACTTCATCCGTTGCGTAACGCTGCGGCATTTCACTTCGTTCTCCACCCTGTCGCGGTCAAGGATCACGATCCAGGCGCGCGGTCGGTCAGGTCCCGGGTCCGCGATTGCCGACGATCGGCAAACGGGAGTGGCGGTGCGATCGGCTCTCTGCTGGGCAGCGCATCAGGTGTAGAGCCGAACGGCGATGACCGCGCGCGGGAACTTCTTCGGCGTGAGGGTGGGCCACGACGATCCGGATGCCATCGGGGTCATGCGTAGTGAGGAAACCCACTCCGCCACTTCGTGGACACATCGGCGTGTCCGCCACGATCGGTGAGGACTTCTGCCAGTTCTCGCGCCTCGGAGTCGCTGCCGACTGTCTCGACGATCGGGCTGTCGAAGTGCATCCGGGCCGCCATGGTCAGTCCTTCGCGGGCCTCCTCGTAGGAACGGGCGATCCCGTAGGCACCCGGGTGCGCACGACCGATCGCGACCCGCCAGGGGGATCCGCGCCGCAGGCGGCTGAGCTCGCTGTACACGGTCTTGCCGAGGCTGCCGGTCGTGGCCAGACCCATCGAGGTGGCCGGTGCTCCGGTCGCCTCCGCGAGGGCAATCACCACGACCAGCCCTTCCTTGGTGGCCACCAGCACGTCCCGGTCACCGAAGCGGTCCAGGACGACTCGTTCCAGGGCGCTGGTGGCGGCCGCGATCGAGGGAAGTCGCTGCCCTGGTTGGGCGAGGGCGACCTGATGGGCACGGGTCAGGTCGAGGCCGAAAGGTTCCGCTCGGCCCACCAGCTCGCTCAGGTTGGCGTCACCGCGAAGCAAGTCGTCGACGAGATCTCGTCGAAGAGTCTCCTCCTTGCGGATCAATTCGCGGCCCGCCTCGGCATGGCCGTCCGCGAAAGAGGCCACCGCCTCGTCCAGGACCTGCAGGAGCGCTTCGGCTGCTGCCCGCACGGCACTGCCGTCGCGTCGTCGGATGACAGCCGGAAGCTCGTCCCACACGCGGCGCGCCGCGGAGAGGTAGAGGTCGACGCCGCGCCCCACGGGTACTCCTGATTCCGCGGCTTTACGACCCTGCATTCGGACCGCGTCGATCTCGGTGCGTTTCGGGGCTCGGCCGACCGTCGCCGCGTCGACGAGCATCGTCAGGTAGCCGGCGAGGAACTCGGTGGACACGCCGCCTGAGTCGTGGCTGGCCCCCTCGGCGACACCGATCAGCCACGCCTCATCAATGACTGAGGACTGACTGGTCGCAGTCGTGCCGATCGACACCGAGTCACTTGTTCGGCCGTTTATCGCGACTGCTTGCCATTTGTTGTACACCGGAATTGTGGCAACGAGGCGCTCGAAGTGTAGGCAGGGACTCAGCCGCACTGTCCCGGCATGAATCCAAGCGATGCGCTCTCGGGACGAGGAAGCGTTTGCTGGGTGAGACGGACGCTGCTCATCATGGGCTTGGGTGCCACGATTCGGTCAGGCACGGGATCGGTCGGTGGGTCAATGCTCCGCGGTGTCTCGGCCCGCGTGGGCTCGGAGGGGGTGACTCTCTCCAGGAAGCGAAGCAGCTCGACCGGGAACGGGAGCACGAGCGTGGAGTTCCTCTCGGCGGCAACCTCGACAACCGTCTGCAGCAGCCGCAGCTGCAGCGCCGCCGGGTGTTCGGACATGACCTCGGCGGCTTGCGCGAGCTTCTCGGAGGCCTGGAGCTCGCCGTCGGCGGTGATGATGCGCGCGCGGCGTTCACGTTCGGCCTCGGCCTGGCGCGACATCGAACGCTTCATCGTGTCGGGCAGCGAGACGTCCTTGATCTCGACGCGGTCGATGTGCACACCCCAGCCGGCAGCCGGGCTGTCGATCATCAGCTCCATGCCCTGGTTGAGCTTCTCCCGATCACCGAGCAGGTCGTCGAGGTCGCTCTTGCCGATGATGGACCGAAGCGACGTCTGCGCGACCTGCCCGATCGCCGCGAAGTAGTCCTGCACATCGACCGCCGCCCGTAGCGGGTCCATCACCTTGAAGTAGACGACCGCATCCACTCGCACCGTGATGTTGTCGCGGGTGATCCCGTCCTGCGCCGGCACCGGCAGGGTGATGATCTGCATGTTGACCTTCTGGAGCCGGTCCACGACCGGAACCAGGAAGGCCAGGCCAGCGCGGAGCGGCGTCGGACGCACCCGCCCGAATCGATAGACCACACCCCGCTCGTACTCCTTGACCACGCGCAAGCTAGCGACCGCAGCTGCGATCGCCAAAGCGCCGACGACTGCCAAAACCCCTAGCACGATGGACATGACCTTCTCCGTTTCATTGCCGCTGACATGGCCCGGTGAAACGGCGCGGAATGTCGGCGAATCGAGTGGGCCCCCGCTGGCCCCGTGGGTGGTAAAAGTCTCGCCCGCCTCGGTCGGCGCGGGCAGGTCAGGGATCGGTCATTCTTGGCGGCCATGGCTGCCTGACGTCGGCAATCGCGAACCATTCAGGAGCTCGCGAGGATCGCCACTTGGCTCAGATCGAGGCGCTTGGTGGCGGTGAGCAGCGTCAACCGATCATGTCCGGCCATCGGCCGAAGGTGACGCAGCGCGGAGACTCGTCCGGGGTCGCCGAGTTCCTGTCGGTAGCGCGACCCGAACTCCGCGAACTTACGCGGGGTCGTGTGCGTCCCTCTTGCGCAGCGTGTCCGAGGGGGCG
>DASUQB010000315.1:0-5623 GCA_036280835.1 Microbacterium sp.
CCGGTGAGGAGCATGTCGGCGAGGATGTCCGCGCGCAGGTGATCCGTCGTCCGATCGTCATTGACGAGTCGGCGCGTGTCCGCGGGTGGTCGGCCGGAGAGGTCGCCGCTCGCGCAATCCTGGGAGTTCGTGATCTCGACACCGACCGCGGCGCCCGCCGCGTCCTCGATCGTGCGGGCCTGCTCGGTGAGCCGGTCGAAGATGCCACGTGCCAGGACGGAGGGCAGGATCGCCACGAGCTCACCCATCCCATCCGCAAGCTCCGTCACGCGCACGCCTCGTCCATCTCGAGCTTCGACATGCCGGTCCGCGAGGGTGCGAGGCTGAGCTCGATCCGCGAGGAGCTTCGCGATGGGAGCGAGGCGGCCTGGGGTCTCCGCAATGGCGCGAGCCAGTACGGCCTCCTCATAGCGCCCCCGGGCTTCGGGGTCGCTGATGCCGAAGCCCGCCTGGACGATGACGGAGACGTGCGCACGCGAGATCCGGCCCTCGCCCCATGCCCCCAGGGTGCGGGGGAAGCCGTTCACGAGCAGGGCGGCCTCGTTGAGCTGCCGCTGGACCGATCGGTCGCTGGTGCGCACCGCCGCGGCCAGCTCCGCGGCGATGGACCGCAGGGGGATCTCGCGATCGCGCGACGCCGGCGAACTGACCCGGGACATCTGCTCCTCTCCGAGCGCGGCCGCGGCGGCGAGCGCACGGGCCTCGAAGGCCTGGAGGGCGGCGATGCCGGCGCGCGCTTCGACGATCGTCGTCACGAGCGAGTCGAGGATCGCCGCTTCTGCGTCGGCGAGCGACCGCGCGGGGATTCCGTCCGCTTCATTGACGCCGTTCGAATGCATGTTCGAATGATGCCGGAGGGCTCCGACATTGAGAGATGAGCAGCGGTCGACCCTGACGGGCCCGCCCCCGGAATAGACGGTCTTCCGCGGGTTGCGCGTCGCTGCGCTCGCTCAGCGACCGGAGCGGGTGAACCGCCATAGGCTCGCCGCATGACCCGACTCGACGGCGCTCACGTCCTCATCACCGGCGGCTCGCAGGGCATCGGGTGGGCGTTCGCGCGCAAAGCCGCGGCATCCGGCTCGCGCGTCTCGCTCGTCGCCCGCGACGCCACGCGGCTGCGTTCCGCCGCCCAGGCGATCGGGGCGCACTGGCGCGCCGCGGACGTCACCGACACGGCCGCCCTGCACGCAGCGATCGACCGGCTGGAGGAAGACGCCGGTCCCTGCGACATCCTGGTGTGCTGCGCCGGCTTCGCGCTCCCGGGACGCTTCCTCGCGAACCCGCTCGACGAACTCGATCGGCAATGGGAGGTCAACGTGCGCGGCGCGGCCGCGGCGGCCCATCGAGTTCTCCCGGGCATGGTGTCGCGCGGCCGGGGACACGTCGTCTTCACCAGCTCGACCGCGGGAGTCATCGGAGTCGTCGGCTACAGCGGGTACGCCGCGACCAAGTTCGCCGTCCGAGGGTTCGCCGACTCGCTGCGCTACGAGGTGGAGCCCGCCGGCGTCCGGGTCACGGTCCTGTTCCCGCCCGATACCGACACTCCGGGATTCGCCGCCGAGAATCTGCGCAAGCCGCCGGAGACGGCCGCCGTCTCCGGCGGGATCACCCCGGTCTCGCCCGAGAAGGTGGCGGACGCGCTCTCCCGCGGCATCCGGCGGAACGCCTACACCGTGACCGCGGATGCCGGCACCCGCGCCCTGCTGCGCTTCGGCGGAGCGCTCGAGCCTGTGCTCCGCCGCGGCTTCCGCCGCACCATAGCGAAAGCGACCGACGCGAACGGGTGATACCCGGATCGGGCATGACGCGTCAAGCCGCTTCCGCCGACCACCGCGCGGTGCGAGCATCGGGGAAACCGCCGAGGAGGACGAACCATGGCCGAGAACACCCCCCTGTCGAAGGGCGACCGGGTGAGCTGGAACACCTCCCAGGGACGCACCCGCGGCGAGATCACCCAGGTCAAGACGAGCGACTTCGAGTTCGCCGGACAGCACTTCACGGCATCCAAGGACGACCCCGCCTACATCATCCGCTCCGAGAAGAGCGGCAGCGAAGCGGCCCACAAGCGCTCGGCGCTGCGCAAGCTCAAGAGCTGACCTCGCCCGACACCGGCCGTCGCGGTCGATTTCCACGCGCTGCGCCCCCGGCGCACCGCCTACCGCCGGCGCGCCTCCGCGCACTGGACGCACATCGTCGCCACCGGCCGGGCACGCAGCCGGGCGAGCGGGATGTCGCGCCCGCACACCTCGCAGCGGCCGTACTCCCCCGCATCGAGCCGGCCGATGGCCGCATCGATGTCGACCAGTTCTCGCTCCGTGTCTGCGCGCAGCGCTTCGAGCATCGACCATTCGCCGGCCAGAGTGGAGCCCTCCGGGTCGTGCTCGTCGTCGGCGGTCCCGTCGCTGCGGGCGGTGCGGATGTCGCGGCCGTCGTCGGCGTTGCGGCGCAGCGAGCGCTCAGCCGCGGCGCGCCGCTCCCGCAGGAGCGCCGCGAACTCCCGCCGCGTGCCGTCGTCCACGCGGCTCAGGCCCCGACGGCCTCGGCGATCGGCACGTCGCCCTGGTTGAACCGGATCGTGCGGCCGACGGTCGCCGGTGAGGCGAGCGCCTCCGCGATGACGGCCGCGACATCCGCCCTGCTCACGGCGCCGGACTCGCTGGCCTGCGCGTCGATGCGGCCCGTGGCGTCGTGCAGCGTGAGGGCGCTCGGCGCGACGATCGTCCAGTCGAGCTCGCTCGCGCGCAGGTGCTCGTCGGCGGCCGACTTCGCCTCCGCGTACGCGAAGAACGAGTTGCCCTGCGGCACCCCGTGGTCGGGCCGCGCGCTGAAGTACGACACCATCACATACCGCCGCACGCCCGCCGCGAGCGCGGCATCCATCGAGCGGATGGCGGCGTCCCGATCGACCGCATAGGTGCGGGCTGGTGCACCCCCTCCGGCGCCGGCCGACCACACGACGGCGTCATGCCCGGCCACCAGGGACTCCAGCCCCGCGACGTCGAGGGACTCGACGTCCGCGACGACCGGAGTCGCCCCTGTCGCCGCGACCTCGCTCCCGTGCTCGGGGTTGCGGATGACGCTGGTCACCTCGTCGCCGCGCGAGACGAGCAGGGGGGCGAGCAGCAGCGCGACTTTGCCGTGGCCGCCGATGATGAGGATGCGTGACATGGGAATCCCTTCGCGTTGCCTCCACGCTAACGCGGCGCCGGTCAGCGCGCGCGAGACGCGGCCACGGCGCGGGCCACCTCGGCGATCTGATCCGGGCCGACGCGACAGCATCCGCCCACCAGCCCGGCTCCATCGGCCACCCACTGGGCGGCGAGCTGGGAGATGTGGCTCGCTTCGCCGGACCACCGGCGCGTGTCTGCGTTCCACCGCTCGCCGCTGTTGGGATAGGCCACGCCGGGACGTCCTGTGCCCTCTCGCAGCACGGCGAGTGCGCCGCCGACCTCCGCGACGTCGCAGCAGTTGACGCCCGCCGCGACGACCTCGCGCGTCCCGGCCGCGATCGCCGCCGCATCCTCGATCGCGTCGCCCGAGCGCAGCGAGCCGTCGGCGACGGTCACGCTGAGCCACGCCGGGAGCCCGACGCCTTCGAGTTCCCGGCAGACCGCCTCGAGCTCGACCAGCGACGGAACCGTCTCGACGGCGATCACGTCGGGTCCCGCGTCGGCCAGCGCACGGATGCGCGGACCGTGCCATCGGCGCAGCTGCTCGACATCGAGCCCGTAGGCCCCCGTGTACTCGCTGCCGTCGGCGAGCGAAGCCCCATAGGGTCCGATGGATGCCGCCACCCACGCCTCTCCGGGCCCGAGCCCCGCCTGATCGACGGCCTCGCGCGCCAGGCGCACGCTCAGCGCGAGCAGCGCATCCA
Organism: Microbacterium sp.; assembly: GCA_036280835.1. Lineage (GTDB taxonomy): Bacteria > Actinomycetota > Actinomycetes > Actinomycetales > Microbacteriaceae > Microbacterium. The sequence continues at coordinate 3,875 of DASUQB010000315.1, forward strand.
CGTCGGCGCTGCTCTGCCCCTCCGCCGCGAGCGCCTCGTAGCTCACCTGGTACGACGACGTGATGGCCACGCGGGCACCCGCGGCGAAGTACTCGGCGTGCGCCCGGCGGATCTCCTCCGGCGCTTCGAGCAGAAGACGGGCCGACCAGAGCGACGACGAGAGGTCATGGCCCCGCTGCTCGAGCAGGGTGCCGAGGCCGCCGTCGAGCACGATCGGTCCCGCCGCGAGCGCATCGGTGAAGGTCGTCACGCGGTCAGTCTAGGCAGGCGCGGATGCCGCGGCCGGCCACCTCGGATGTCAGTGGCCCGGGTGTGGGAAAGCATGGCCACGGTCACGCGGCGATTGCCTCCCTCTCCGCCAGGATCGCGGCCACGGCGGCCCGTCCGGCCCGGTTCGCCCCGATGGTCGATTGCGAGGGCCCATAGCCGATGAGATGGAGCCGGGGCTCGTCGGTCGCGACCGTTCCCTCGACGCGGATGCCGCCGGCCGCGGTGCGGAGCCCGAGGGGCGCGAGGTGGTCGAGCGCCGGCCGGAACCCGGTCGCCCAGAGGATGACGTCGGCCGGGAGGAACGAGCCGTCCGGCATCCGCACGCCGTCCGGTTCTATGGCGGCGAACATCGGATGCCGCTCCAGCACGCCGCGGGCCTCCGCGGCCCGCGCCCACGGCGTCCAGTGCATGCCGGTCACCGATATGACGCTCCCGGGCGGCAGCCCCCGGCGCACCCGCTCCTCCACCCCGGCGAGCGCGGCGATCCGGGCCGGGATGTCGAAGTCCTCCTCGAGCCAGTCCGGCTCGCGACGCGTCATCCAGGTCGTCTCGGCCACGTGGGAGATCTCGTCCAGCAGCTGGATCGCCGAGACACCGGCTCCGACGATGATGACGTTCTTCCCGGCGAACTCCTCGGCGGAGACGTAGTCGGCGGTGTGCAGCTGGCGGCCGCGGAAGCGCTCCCGCCCCGGGTAGTGCGGCCAGAACGGCCGCGACCACGTGCCGGTGGCGTTGATGACGTGGCCGGCCACCCAGTCCCCGTCATCCGTCTCGACCCGCAGTCCCTCGGAGTTCCCTCTGCGGCGCACCGCCCGCACGGTCACCGGGCGCCGCACGGCGAGGTCGTAGCGGCGCTCGTACTCGGCGAAGTAAAGGGGAAGCACCTCGCGGCTCGGCGCAGCAGGATCGGCGGCGGGAACCTCGAATCCGGGCAGCTCGTGGATGCCGTTGACCGTCCCCATGCGAAGCGACTCCCACCGATGCTGCCACGCGCCTCCCGGCGCGCGGTTCGCGTCGAGGACGACGAACGTCGGCGCCTCGGAGCCGCGATCCACGGGGAGGAACCCACGACGTCGCAGGTGGTACGCCGCCGACAGACCGGCCTGCCCGGCACCGATGACGACGACGTCGACAATGCGCTCGATGCTCGCGTTCTCATCCACATGAATGAAAACACCGTCGATCGCGAGGGAATTCCGCGGGCTCAGTCCTCCGCGTCCACGTAGAACCACCTGCCGGCCCGTTTCGCGAACCGGCTGCGCTCGTGCTGCACGCCGACGCCCTCGGCGTCGCGGAAGTGCGCCCGGAACTCGACGACCGCGCGGTCGCCGTCATCGACGACGTCGACGATCTCCAGCCCGGTCCACCGGATGCCTGCGTCGAGCTCCACGGCGTCGGGGCGGGTGGACCCGTGCCAGGTGTCGCGCAGGTAGGTGCCGTTCCCGACGACGAAGGCCGAGTAGCGGCTGCGCATCAGGC
>DASUQB010000316.1:0-7273 GCA_036280835.1 Microbacterium sp.
GGCCGCGCCGAAGACGATGTCGGGCACCAGCGCCGGGTCGTCCTCGGCGAGGGCGCCGGCGAGGTCGCGCCCGGCGATCTGCTCGTGCACGGCATCCGCCTCGACGTGCTCGTCGAAGTACCAGGTCGCGTCCGGGCCGAAACCGTGCCGGCGGAACCCGTCGCCGTAGAACCTGTTCGGGATCGACGAGGTCATCTCGAACGCCGCCAGGTGCCCGACGATCGCTCCGCGCAGCCGGCGGTTGAGCCCGAACAGGGACATCATGTTCTGCGACGCGAGCGTGACGGCCGGCACCGCGTCGATGTAGGCCCCGTAGGTGTCATCGAGCCCGAGCGCGCGCATCGTGCGGGCGTAGATCGCCGAGTGCATGCGATCGGGTGCCCCCGCGCCGTACTCGTCGGACTGGATCTCCACCAGGGCCGCCTTCGCACGGCCGGTCAGCCGCGGGATCGCCCACGAGTGCGGGTCTGCCTCGCGGAGCGTGTAGATGCTGCGCTGCACGAGCAGCTCCCGCAGCTGCTCGAGGCTCGCCGACTTGGCGACGTAGCGCGCGAGGCTCGGTCCGCCTTGAGCGCCCGTCATCGCGAAGAGGAATCGCGCGACCGCGTCGACCGTCGGCTGCGGCAGGGAGAGCACCGGCACCTGCGCACGCAGCGCCGACTCGAACGCGCGCTCGAGCACGCCGCGCGTGCGGATCAGCCCGGGGTGCCATTCCCACTCGGCCCCGAACTGGGCGAACGAGCCGTAGTGCAGTCCGTACAGCGTGAGCAGCGCGATCTGGATGTCGTCGTCGCGGACCACGTCGACCGACCGGGCGACGGCGTCCACCGCACGCTCCATCAGATCGCTCGGCGCCGCGCTCGCGTCCGGGGACGCGAGGACCGTATGCAGCTCCCTGCTCAGCGGGCCGCGCGCCCGGAACGGCAGTGCGGAGCGAGCCGAGCGGGACGGCGTGGGCGCGATGGCGCTCACGCGATCGCCCTCGGGGCCGCGGAGCGCAGTGGCGGAGGGGAGCGGGGTGCGCCGACCGGTCTCAGCTCGACCCTCCGGTACATGGTGCCGCCCGCCATCGGACTCACTCCGCGCTCACTCATGCCGTGCCGCCGGGCGGATGACAGGGCGCCGTGGCGTCCTCGCATAGTCCTCGGAGTCCTCGACGGACGCCTCCGAGCCGCCGCGCCGCTGCGCGCGCTCGTAGCCGCGATCCCGCATGGGCTGCGACCGCGGGTACGGATCCCGCTGGTTCATCGCCATGTCCTCACCTCCTCGTGATCACCGACCATGTCACGATGAGGGTGCACTCGAAGCGAGCGCGGCGGAGAGGGGCTTGACGGTCCGCGCGCTTCGGGCTAGTACGGGGCCGCGGCGCTAACTTCCCCGAATTCCGGCACATTACGCCGACGGATCGGAGCCGTCAAGGGGTTCGGAGAACGCGCCCGGCGCTGGTTATGTTCTCCCCACCGTCCACTTCTCGGGTGGCGGGAGAAGGGTGAGCCATGAACAGCTCCAATTGGAGGATTCCGTCCTTCCTCGTGACCGGACTCCTCGTCGCGGGAGTCCTCTCCTCGTGCGCGGTCGGCACCGGCGGCGCGGACGACGCGGACGCCGAGTACGACGCGGATGCCGAACTGTCGGGGAGCATGACCGTGACCGGCTTCGGCACGCCGGATGAGCTGGGCACGACGCGCATGGAGCTGGCCGAGGAAGCCCTCGGCGACGTCGACGTGAAGATGGTCGAGGGTGGCTTCGACGTTCAGCAGTTCCTCTCCGCCGTCGCATCCGGCAAGCCCCCCGAGTTGATCTACGCGCCCCGCGACCAGATCGGGTCGCTCGCGGCACGCGGCGCCATCATCCCGCTCGACCGCTGCATCGAGGGCGAGGGCATCGACACGTCGGTCTTCACTCCGTCGGCGATCGACCAGGTGACCCTCGACGGCACGGTCTACGGCATCCCCGAGTTCAACACCGTGCAGCTGACGATGGCGAACGCCGACCTGCTCTCCGCGGCCGGCCTGACCGTGGAGGATGTGAACGGCTCGAACTGGGACGCCATCAGCGCGGCCACCGAGGCGCTCATGAAGGAAGAGGGCGGCAAGCTCTCGGTCATCGGCTTCGACTCCAAGCTGCCCGAGTTCCTCCCGCTCTGGGCGAAGGCGAACGGCGTGGACCTGATCAGCGAAGACGGCCGCACCGCGCAGCTGGATGACCCGGCGGTGCTCGAAGCACTGACCTGGGCCGTCTCGATCTACGACGCGCAGGGAGGCTTCGCCGCCGTCAAGGCCTATCGCGACGCCGCGGACTTCTTCGGCGAGGGCAACCAGTTCGCGACCGACACGCTCGGTGCGATGCCCTTCGAGCAGTGGTACGTGAACGTGCTGAGCGACGTCTCCGCCGATGCGCCCATGGCGTTCGACACCGTGAAGGACCGGCAGGGCGCCACGCTGGCCTACTCGACAGGGTCCGCGTGGGCCCTGCCGGCCGGAAGCGGCAACCCCGAGGCGGCGTGCCGCTGGGCCCGCGCGATGACGACCGTCGAGGCGTGGGAGGCCGCCGCGAACGCACGGCTGGAGCTGCGGAACGAGGAGGGGAAGCCCTTCACCGGCGTCCTGACCGGGAACGCCGAGGCCGACAAGGTCATCCAGGGCATGGTCACCTCGGGCGGCGAGCCGTGGGACACCGCCGTCGCCAAGATGTACGAGGCGAACGAGAGCACCTTCGCGCTGCCGGCCAATCCCGCCGACGCCCAGTTCAAGACGGCGCTGCAGGATGCGGTGAACTCCGTGCTGAACGGGCAGGCCGAGCCCGAGGAGGCCTTGCAAAAGGCGCAGAGCAACGCCCAGAAGGCCCTCGACGAGGCCTGGGACAAGCTCGAGGCCGAGGCGGAGGGATAGGAACGTGACCTCGGCACCTGTGGCCGTCGGGCGGGGCGTCTCGTCCCCGCCCGACGACCGCGCCCGCGAGAGATCCCGGAAGAAGGCCTCCCGGCGCAACGTGCTCTCGGCGATGCTGTTCCTCTCGCCGTGGATCGTGGGCTTCGTCGTCTTCACGGCCTGGCCCCTCATCTACAGCGCCTACCTCTCCCTCACGGACTACGACGTCATCAACAACGCGAACTTCATCGGCTTCGAGAACTACGCGGAGCTGTTCGCCGACCCGAAGATCGCGTTGTCGCTGCGCAACACCTTCTTCTTCACCGCCATCCAGGTGCCGCTGTACGTCGTCGTGTCGCTGGCGCTGGCCCTTCTGCTCCAGCGCGCCGGCCGATCGGCCGGTTTCTTCCGCACCCTCTTCTTCCTCCCCAAGATGACGCCCCCCGTCGCGGTCGGCATCCTGTTCCTGCTCCTCTTCAACGGGCAGGGCGGCCTGATCAATCAGGTGCTGGGAGTCTTCGGCATCGACGGGCCGTCGTGGACGACCGACCCGGCGTGGGTCAAGCCGGGGCTCATCCTGATGAGCCTGTGGACGGTCGCCGCATCCGTCATCATCCTGCTCGCCGCCTTGAAGAACGTCCCCGAGCAGCTCTACGAGTCCGCGCGCATCGACGGTGCCGGGTTCTGGCGGCAGGCGTTCAGCGTCACGCTGCCGATGATCAGCCCCGCCATCTTCTTCATCGTCATCGTCAACACCATTGCGGGACTGCAGACGTTCGACGAGGCGTACACCGCGTTCTTCGGAGCCGGCAACACCACCTACGGCAACGACGCGGCGCTGTTCTACTCGATCTACCTGTTCCAGCAGGCGTTCCAGTTCCTGAACATGGGCTACGCCTCCGCGATGGCGTGGCTGCTCTTCGCCCTCATCATGATCGTCACGGCGATTCAGCTGATCGTCTCGCGGCGATTCGTCTACTACGAAGGCGAGTCCCCGAAATGAGCCGCATCCTTCCCCCCGGCGTCCCGGCCGGCACGCCGGACCGCGACTTCGAGCAGGAGCCCCACCCGAGCGGTGAGATCGCGACCGCCGACGGCGTCGCGACCCCTCCGCTCCTGAAGCCCCGCGACCCGGAGCCGCGGGACGCGGGCCGGCGCAGGACCGGCAAGCGCGTCAAGCGAGTGGCGGTCGTCACGGCGCTCTCGCTGCTGGCGGTGGTGTTCGCGTACCCGTTCGTGTGGCTCGTCAGCGCCTCCTTCAAGCCGCGCGGCGAGGTGTTCGACAACAAGCTCATCCCCGAGACCTTCACGTTCGACAACTACATCAACGTGTGGAACGAGGCGCCGCTCGGCCTCTGGCTGCTGAACACCCTCATCGTGACCGTGCTCGCGTCGGTGGCGGTGACCCTGTCGAGCGCGATGGTGGCGTGGGGCTTCGCGTACTTCCGATTCCGCGGCCGGGGCGCCCTCTTCGCGCTGGTGCTGGGGTCGATGATGCTTCCCGGCGCGGTGACCATGATCCCGACGTTCCTCATCTGGAACTCGCTGGGCATGGTGGGAACACTCACCCCTCTATGGGCCGGGAACCTGTTCGGCAGCGCGTTCTACGTGTTCCTCATAAGACAGTTCATGCTGGGACTGCCCCGCGACCTCTTCGAGGCGGCGCGCGTGGACGGTGCGTCGCAATGGGCCGTCTTCTGGCGCATCGCCCTGCCGTTGACCAAACCCGCGCTCGCGGTGACTCTGGTGTTCGAGGTGCAAGCGGTGTGGACGGACCTGATGCGGGCGCTGATCTACCTGCGCGACTCGTCGACCTTCACCATCCCGCGGGGACTCAAATCACTCGTCGACCAGTTCGGGTTCGGCGGCGAATGGCACTGGGAGACGATCATCACGGCGAGCGTGATCGCCACGATCCCCATGATCATCATCTTCTTCATCGGGCAGCGCCAGATCATGGAGGGGGTCGCCTCGACCGGCCTGAAGGGCTGAGGGACGGCGGTGCATCGCGCGTCCCGTGCGAGCGCGGCCCGTCGCGCGGACCGGCCGATCGTCGTGCGCCCATCGTCGGAGGGAGTGGCGCCTAGGCTCCAATGAGTGTCTCGAGACTCGGAGGGCAGACGTGAGCACGCACCTGATCGTTACCGGCACCACCTGGGTGACGCCCGCGGTGCGGCGCGTGCGCTTCCGCTCCGACGACCTGTCGGCCTTCGCCGGAAGCGTGCTCACCGATCGCTACGTCAAGATCGTGTTCCCGAAGCCCGGCGTCGTCTACCCCGAGCCGCTCGATGTGCGAGCGCTTCGCGGCACCCTCCCGCCGGAGCAGATGCCCGACGTGCGCACCTACACGGCGCTGTTCCCGGACGTGGATGCCGGCACCCTCGCCATCGACTTCGTCGTGCACGGTGATGAGGGGGTGGCCGGCCCGTGGGCGGCACGCGCCGAGCCCGGCGACACGCTGCTCGTGAACGGCCCCGGCGGGGGCTACCGGCCCGATCCGGATGCCGACTGGCACCTGCTCGTCGGCGACGAGTCGGCCATGCCCGCCATCGCGGCGGCCCTCGACGTGCTCGACCCGGCGGCGACCGTGCGGGTGGTGCTGCTGATCGAGCAGCCCGGTCACGAGCCGGCGCTCCCGCTGCCCGCGAACGGCGCCGTGACGCACGTCTACCGGAGCGAGTCGACGGACCAGGGAGCGGTCGTGTCCGCTGTGCGCGACCTGGAGTGGCTTCCCGGGCGGGTGCACGCGTTCGTGCACGGCGAGGCGCAGGAGACGATGCACGGCCTGCGACCGCTGCTGCTCAGGGAACGCGGCCTCACCCGCGACCAGCTCTCGATCTCGGGCTACTGGCGACGCGGACGCACGGAGGACGGGTTCCGGGTCTGGAAGTCGGAGCTGGCGCGCGCCGAGGCGGAGGCGCGGTAGCCCGCGCCCCCGCTCATCGCCGACTCAGCGGCTCAGCGGCTCGCCGGCTCAGCGGCTCAGCGGCCCGGCAGCTCAGCGGCTGCGGAGCGAGACGCTCCCCGCCGAGATGGAGACATCGACCGTGTTCGTGGCCGAGCTCGAGGTGTCGAGGTTGTTGTCGACGCTTCCCGCGGCCTCGCTCACCGTCACGTCGTAGGTGTCGTCGGGCAGAGTCAGCTCGAGGCTGCCGGCGCTGACGTCGACGGTGGTGTCGGTGGGCGCATCGCCCGTGAGGGTGGCGTTCATGGAGCCGGCGCTGACGCGCAGCTCCACCGTCCGCACGTCGGCGAGGTCGAGCTCCGCGCGGCCGGCCGAGAGCTCTGCGTCGAGCGCCTCGGCGGCGCCCTCGACCTGCATCTCGCCGGCCGAGACGTCGAGCTCCAGATCGCCGAAGTCGCCCGTCGCGGTCAGCCCGCCCGCGGCGAGCTGGAGCCGCGCGTCGAGCTCGCCGTCCAGCGCCTGCGGAAGGGTGAGGGTGGCGCGGGTCGGTCCGCTCATCCACTGACCGAACCACGGTCCGTCGAACCACCCGCGATCGGGCGAGGCGACCTGCAGGGTGTCGCCGTCGACCTCGAAGGTCCAATCGCCTCGCGCCGCGCCGCTGGTGATGTCGAGCACCGCCTCGTCGACGTCGCCGAACGCCACGTCGATCGTGCCGGCGCTCGCCTCCACCTCGAGCGCGGAGACGCCGTCGACGTCGAGCGTCCGTGTGATGGTCTCCTCGTTGGCCGAGCCCACTGTCGCGGCCGCGGCGCTGCCGATCGTCACGACCGCGGCGAGCCCGCCCAGGGCGGCGACGAGGATCGCGATGACGCGCCCCGCGGACGGGGTCGGGCCGGATGCCGGGGGCAGCGGACCGGAGGCGGGCCGAGGCGGGCCCGACACCGGGGGCACGGGACCGCCCGCGTACGGCGCGGTGCCCGGTGCCGGGGGCACCGGACCCGGCGCGGGCGGAACCGGCCCGGTTGAGGGGGGCGCGGGCACGGCGGAGACCGAACCGGACGGCGAGCCCGCGGCATCCGGCGCCGGCGGCCGGGGCGGAAGCTCGGGCGGGAAGTCGTTCGTGGACATGTCAGGCTCCTGTCTGCGGCGACGCGCCGCCATGTTCGAGGTGGGCGAGGGCCGCGAGCACCCGCCGGTTTCCGGAGTCGTCCTGCTCGAGACCGAGCTTCTGGAAGACCGCAGTGATGTGCTTCTCGACGCTGCCCTCGGTGAGGTGCAGCGCCCGGGCGATCGCCTGGTTGGACTTGCCCTCCGCGATGAGCGCGAGCACGGTCGACTCGCGATCGGTGAGCCGCTGCATCCGCTGGTCGACCTTGCGCCGGCTCAGCAGCTGGGCGACCACCTCGGGATCGAGCACCGTACCGCCCGCCGCGATCTGCTCGACCGACTCGAGGAACTCCGAGACGTCGGCGACGCGGTCCTTCAGCAGGTAGCC
>DASUQB010000317.1:0-3566 GCA_036280835.1 Microbacterium sp.
CGACAGCGTGCAGCGCATGCGGGAGCGCGTCACCGAGCACATCCCCTCCGAGGACATCGCCTACCAGCTCAAGCTCGGCCCCGGCGGCATCCGCGACATCGAGTTCACGGTGCAGCTGCTGCAGCTGGTGCACGGCCTCACGGACGCAGACATCCGGCAGCGGAGCACCCTCGACGCGCTCGACGCGCTCGTGAACGAGGGCTACATCGGACGCACGGACGCCGCGGCATTCGCCCGCGACTACCGCACCCTGCGGCTGCTGGAGCACCGCCTGCAGCTGCACAACCTCTCCCGCACGCACCTGATGCCCCGCACGCCCGAGGGACTCCGCGTGCTGGCGAGGGCGTCGCGCATCGCGGAGTCCGGTCCCCTCGTGTGGGCGCTCTGGGAGAGCGTCAAGCGAGAGGTGCGCGAGATTCACGTGCGGCTCTTCTACCGCCCGCTGCTCTCCGCCGTCGCGTCCCTGCCCGAAGAGCAGCGCTCGCTCTCCACGGCGCAGGCGCACGACCGGCTCGCCGCGATCGGCTTCCGCGATCCGGCCGGAGCACTCCGCCACATCGCGGCGCTCACGAGCGGGCTGAGCCGCAAGTCCACGATCCAGCGGCACCTCATGCCCGTCATGATCCAGTGGTTCGCCGACGGCGTCGACCCGGACTACGGCCTGCTGGCGTTCCGCCGCATCAGCGAGCGACTCGGCAACACCCCATGGTTCCTCCGCATGCTCCGGGATTCGTCGGCCGCGGGGGAGAGCCTGACGCGAGTGCTCGCGGGATCCCGCTACATCGGCGAACTGATGGAGTGGATCCCCGAGTCCGTGGCCTGGCTCGACTCCGACGAGCACCTCCGGCCCCGCCCGGGCAGGGCGCTGCAGGAGGAGGCGCGCGCCATCCAGACGCGCCACGACACGATCGACGACGCGATGCGCTCCGTGCGGGCCCTCCGTCGCCGGGAGCTGCTGCGCACCGCCATGGGAGGACTGCTCGGGGTGCTCACCATCGAGGATGTCGCCAAGGCGCTGACCACGATCACCGAGGTCACGATCCAGGCCACCCTGCGCGCCGTCTGGCGCTCGGTCGTGCCTCCCGAAGACCGCGCCCTCGACTTCGCGGTCATCGCCATGGGCCGGTTCGGGGGAGCGGAGCTCGGATTCGGCTCCGATGCCGACGTCATGTACGTCTACAACCCCAACGGGGTCGACCCGCAGCGCGCTCACGAGCTTTCGGTGCTCGTCGTCTCCGAGCTGCGCCGGCACTCCGAGGATCACCGGCTCCCGCTCGACCTCGACGCGGGGCTCCGCCCCGAGGGGCGCAACGGTCCGATCGCGCGATCGCTCGACGCGTACACGGAGTACTACCGCCGGTGGTCGCTCTCGTGGGAGGCGCAGGCTCTCCTGCGCGCGCGGGGTGTCGCCGGGAGCGTCAAGCTCATCCGCGCCTTCATGGAGGTCGCCGACACGGTGCGCTACCCCGAGGTGGTCGACGCGCAGGGTCTCCGCGAGATCAAGCGCATCAAGGCCCGCGTCGAGAACGAACGGCTGCCGCAGGGCGTCGAGCGCACGCGGCACCTGAAGCTGGGACCGGGATCGCTGAGCGACGTCGAGTGGCTCGTGCAGCTGTGGCAGCTCGAGCACGGGTACCGGCTGACCGGCCTGAGGACGACATCCACGCTGCACGCGCTGACGGCCGCCGAGGATGCCGGTCTCGTCACGGATGCCGGGGCGGAGCGGCTCCGCGAGGCGTGGCGTCTCGCGAGCCGGCTGCGGTCGGCGAACACGCTGCTGACCGGGCGCACGAGCGACGTGCTGCCGACGGATCGCCGCCAGCTCGACGGCATCGGGCGGCTGCTGGATTATCCCCCTCGCTCCGCCACCCAGGTGGAGGAGGACTACCTCGGCGCCACCCGCCGGTCGCGACGGGTCTTCGAGAAGCTCTTCTACGGGTAGCGGCCGCCGGGAAAGGGGAAGAGGGCCGCGGTCGCCCGCGGCCCTCTCCCTTGTCCGTGTGTCTGCGTCAGACCCCGAAGTACAGCTCGTACTCGAAGGGGTGCGGGCGCTGTGCGAGCGGCTTGATCTCGTTCTCGACCTTGTACTCGATCCACGTGTCGATGAGCTCCTGCGTGAACACGCCGCCCTCCAGGAGGAACTGGTGGTCGGCCGCGAGGGCGTCGAGCGAGTCCTGCAGGGAGTTCGGGACCTGCGGGATGTTCTTGGCCTCCTCGGGGGGAAGCTCGTACAGGTCCTTGTCGACGGGCTCGTGCGGCTCGATGCGGTTCTTGATGCCGTCGAGTCCCGCCATCAGCTGCGCCGCGAAGGCGAGGTACGGGTTGCCCGAGGCGTCGGGCGCGCGGAACTCGATGCGCTTCGCCTTGGGGTTGGTGCCCGTGATCGGGATGCGGATGGCCGCCGAGCGGTTGCCGGCCGAGTACACCAGGTTTACCGGCGCCTCGAAGCCCTTGACCAGACGGTGGTAGCTGTTCAGCGTGGGGTTGGTGAAGGCGAGCACGGCGGGCGCGTGAGCCAGGAGTCCGCCGATGTACCAGCGCGCGACGTCCGAGAGCCCGCCGTAGCCGGCCTCGTCGTAGAACAGGGGCTTGCCGTCGAGCCACAGCGACTGGTGCGTGTGCATGCCCGAGCCGTTGTCGCCGAAGAGCGGCTTCGGCATGAAGGTCGCGACCTTGCCCCACTCGAGCGACGTGTTCTTGACGATGTACTTGAACTTCAGGATGTCGTCGGCCGCGTGCACCATCGTGTCGAAGCGGTAGTTGATCTCGGCCTGGCCGCCGGTGCCCACCTCGTGGTGCGCGCGCTCCAGGATGAGACCGGCATCGATGAGCTTGAGGCTGATGTCATCGCGCAGGTCGGCCTGCTTGTCGACGGGGCTGACGGGGAAGTAGCCGCCCTTGAAGGGCGTCTTGTTGGCGAGGTTCCCGCCCTCTTCCTCGCGGCCGGTGTTCCATGCGCCCTCTTCGGAGTCGACCGAGTAGAAGCTCTGGTTCTGGGTGACCGAATAGCGCACATCGTCGAAGATGTAGAACTCGGCCTCGGGAGCGAAGAACGCGGTGTCGGCGATGCCGGTCGAGGCGAGATACTTCTCCGCCTTCTTGGCGACCTGGCGCGGGTCCTTCGAGTAGATCTCGCCGTTGCGCGGGTTGTAGATGTCGAAGACCATGATGAGGGTCTTGTGCTCACGGAACGGGTCGACGTAGGCGGTCGTCACGTCGGGGATGAGCTGCATGTCCGACTCGTGGATGTTCGCGAAGCCTCGGATCGAGGAGCCGTCGAAGAGCTGACCGACCGTGAAGAATTCTTCGTCGACGGTCGATGCAGGGATGTTGAAGTGCTGCTGCACGCCAGGGAGATCGGTGAAACGGATGTCAAGGAACTTGACGTCGTTCTCCTTGATGAAGGTCAGCACCTCGGATGAATCGCGGAACATTTGACTCCAGAGGTAGGGCATCGGGAATTGCGACCCGCCCGTGGCGAGTCCCCTCGAACCTACCGAAAGGGGATTGCCCGAGGGTATCTCCCATGTTTCGGCCGTGTTACGCGAGGCTGGTTACGCTGGTGA
>DASUQB010000318.1:0-3420 GCA_036280835.1 Microbacterium sp.
GTGCCGCGGCGACACAGGGAACGCTGCCGCTGATCGGCTTCATCCTCTTCCTTTTCGCGTAGGCGCTCAACACGCGCCCCACTGGCCGACGCCGGCCGCTCGCGCGGCGGCCTGCGCGGTGACGAAGAGGGCGTGGTGCGCGTCATTCGGCTCGACGCGCAGGGCCTCCGCGTCGCCCGCGGCCATGAGTTCGTGGTTGACGAACCGGCCGTCGTCCGTCCACAGGTAGAACAGGCGGCGGTCGTAGCGGTCCCACGACGCGTCGATGCCGGCGGGGTCCAGCGCCACCCAGACGGTCGCACCCTCCGGCGCCACCGCCGCGAGGTGGGAGCGTGCCTCGTCGGACCAGCACTCGGGCGCGGGCGTGCCCTCGGGCGTATCGATGCCGATGAGGCGGACGCGGATCGGCGCGGTCGTGGTGACGACGTCGTTCGGGGTGCCGTGCTGCAGTTCGATCGTGTCGCCGTCGAAGACGTAGCCCACCGTCATCGGGAAGGCGTCAGCGGGGCGCGTGGGGACGGAAGCGGAGGGAGCGGCAGAAGCGGCGGGGTCCGCCGCGGGCGGGGTGGCAGCGGCATCCGGTCGGGACAGCACCCACACCGCGATTCCGGCGATCACGAGCGCTCCGAGGATGACGCTCCCGTTGCCCCCTCGCCGATGACCCACCCGGGAACAGTAGCGCGGGGCGTCGACGCTCGTCGCCGCCCCGCGATCATGGCTGTGTGGCAGCCCGCGCTGCGAGGGTCAGGCCGCGAGTCGCAGGCCCCGGCGGTCTGTCACGACGTTCTCGCCGTCGGCGATGGTCTCGTCGTCGCCGATCAGCGCGCCGCCCGGCACGCGAGCACCCGTTCCGACGCGCGTGCGGACACCGATGTGCGCCCCGGGGCCGATCGCCGCGCCGGAGCCGATGTGGGCGTGCGCATCGATGTGCGCCTGGGGGCCGATGACGGCGTCGGGTTCGATCCATGCGCCGCGTCCGATGCGGGCTCCGGCCGCGACCTGCACCCCCGGCTCGACGTAAGCTCCTGCTTCGACGAGCGCGTCGGGGTGCACCTTCGCGCCGTGCGCGATCAGACCCCGTCCGTTGGCGTGCTTGCGGTAGCGCAGCGTCTCGCCGCGCTCGTTCTCGATATCGACGTAGTTCTTGCCCACGATCCCCTCCTACGACCCGTTCTGGGCCGAGTACAGATACAACTCACCACCTCTCGGATTCATTCCCCGGAATGGTTCACTCTCTTATTCGGAGCGGACCACCATTTTGGATGCACGAACATGGATGTCGACAGGGATTGACATCTGATTCCAAGGATTGCGAGGAGAATCCCGCGTGCGCTCGAAGCGGTCCCTACGACTGGCAGTGGGGACACCAGAAGACGTTGCGCTCGCTGGTCTCGCCGGCGCCCAGCGATCCTCGCTCGATCCGGGTTCCGCAGCGCCGGCAGGGCTGTCCGTCGCGCCCGTACACCCAGAAGGCGCGACCGGGCCTCGAGTCGCCGGTGAAGGTGCGGCCCGCGCGGTCGCGGTTGGCGATGATCATGCGCGCACCGAGGTCCACCAGGGCGCGGGTGTCGAGTTCGCTGGCGGGGCGTGTGGGCAGGATTCCGCGCACGAACAGCAGCTCGTTGGCGTACACGTTGCCGAAGCCGGCCACGTTCCGCTGATCGAGCACCGCGACGTGGGCGGCCCGCGTGTCGAGGGCGAGGCGCCTCGCGGCCTCGGCCGGGTCCCACCCGTCGCTGAGCGGGTCGGGGCCCAGGTGGCCGACGATGCGGGGCTCGTCGCGGGTGGGGAGCACCTCGACCATCGCCAGTTCGAAGCCCACGGCATCCCATTCGCGGTTGCCCACGATGGCTCGCGCCTTGAACGCGGGCTTCCGCCACCGTCCGCCCGAGCGGTACACGTGCCACTCGCCCTCCATCTTCAGGTGCGAATGCAGGGTGTACTCGCCGATGCGGTGCAGCAGGTGCTTGCCCATCGGCACGACCTCGTGCACGACCTCGCCGCGGAGGTCGGCGGTGGCGCTGCCCGGCACCCGGATGTCGAATCGGGTGACCTCGCGCCCGGCGAGCGCTTCGTGCATGCGCTTCGCGGCTCGGTAGACGGTGTCGCCCTCAGGCACGCGCGCGGGTCCCGGGGCTCGTCGAGGCGTCGGCGGTGGTCTGACGGCGGAGCGTGAGCCCCCGTGGGGACTCGACGAAGCCCGCGTCGCGCAGCGCGCGGGCGAACGCGGTGCCGTAGACGAACTCGCCATCGACCTGCTCGATGGTGATGGTGTCGAGGCGGCGCTGCCGCGACGTGGCGGCGAGGCTCGTCGTGGCCGCGGCGAGGCGCGCCTCGTGATCGGTGAAGGCGAGCGCCGACTTGCCGCCGCGTTCGAGGTACAGCACGAGCGCGCCGTCGACGAGCACGACGAGGCCGCCGGCCTTGCGACCCGGGCGATGCTTGACCCCTTCGATCGAGGGCCACGGCAGGGACGCGCCGTAGGGGTTCGCGGGGTCGGTGGCGGCGAGCGTCACGGCCTGCAGGGGCTCGGGGTCGGCGAGACCGGCGAACTGACGCAGGCGGTCGACCGTGGCCGATGCGGCGAACTGGGCCGCCCCGAGCTTCTCGATGAGGTAGCCGCGACGGCAGTGCCCCGCCTGCTCGAAGCCGGCGAGCGTGCGGTAGGCCTGGGCGAAGCCGCCCGGGAGACCCTCGGCCTGTACCGACCCGCGTGTGACGACGCCGTAGCGGTCGAGCAGGAGCGAAGCCGACGCGGTCGCCCGGAGCGCGGCATCCGGCTCGGCGGCGGGCAGCAGCGACCACCGCCCGCCGATGGCGGGAGGGCGCGGCGGCGTGCTCGCGGTCATCCGCGGGAGGGTCGCGCCCCGGTACATGCGGGAGCGCGGTGCGCGCCGGGCGACACGATGAGCCTGCGAGCCGCCGCCGATCAGGGTGCGCACGGGCGCGAACGTGTCATTGGTCACACGTCCCGACCAGGTGAGGTTCCACAGGGCCTCGATCACCGACTGCTCGTTCTCGGCGCCGGTGGCCTGCCGCAGCTGCGCGGCGAAGTAGGCGCCGCCCCCGGCGAGGGCCTCGAGGATGCGGGCGTCGAGGGACTCCGGAGCGATCTCGTCTTCGGGCGGGGCGAGGGTCAGCGGCGCCGTGTCGGCGGGATGCAGGGCGATCCATCCGTCGCGTCCCGGAAGGGAGCCGTGGCCGGACCACAGCACCTCGCCGGTCGCCGTGAGCTCGTCCAGCATGCCGGGGGAGTAGTCGCGCACACGGCTCGGAAGGATGAGCGCCTCCCAGGCGCTCGCGGGAATGGGCACCCCGGCGAGCTGCTCGATGACCGCCGCGACGCCGTCGATGCCCTCGAGCGGACGCGCCAGGTGCTGCCAGTCGGGAAGGAACCGGGCGAAGGCCTCGGGCGAGACC
>DASUQB010000319.1:0-2794 GCA_036280835.1 Microbacterium sp.
GCCGCCGGGGGATCCCACATCGTCGAAGAACTCGACGTTGGCCTTGTAGTAGTCCGACCACTCCTCGGGCAGGTCGTCCTCGTAGTAGATCGCCTCGACCGGGCAGACCGGCTCGCACGCACCGCAGTCCACGCACTCGTCGGGGTGGATGTACAGCGAACGCTCACCCTCGTAGATGCAGTCCACGGGGCACTCGTCGATGCACGCCCGATCCTTCACATCGACGCAGGGCAAGGCGATCACATAGGTCACCGAATCAGTCTACGTCCCGTCGTGAGCCGCAGAGTCTGGCAGCCGGGGTGCGGCCGGCCCCGCGCCTGCGGGTTCGATGCGACGCGGGATGCGGGACATGTCCGGCCAGGCGACCACGACCGTGACGCAGACGGCCAGCGCGATCGTCCAGGCCGTGCCCGGTCCCTCCTGGGGCACCACGACCGAGCCGCCCGGTCCCCTTCCGGAGATCACGAGGAGCGTCGTCATCATCCCGAGCCCGGTCGCCAGGGTCGCCCACCGGTCGGAGGTGAGCGCCCGGACGGAGATCAGCAGCGCCGCGCTTCCGACGACCGCCAGCACGAGGCCGAGCGGGAACCACCCCAGCATGTACGCGTGGGCGATCGTCCCCGCGAGGGAGTAGACGCCGCCGACGAGGAAGGCGAGAAGCCATGTACCCGCTCGCGAGAGCCACCTGGAGCGCATCCGGCGATTCTACCCGCGCCCTCAGGCCGCCCAGCCCAGCAGGCGCAGCACCGCCGCCACGAGCGCGGCGGCCAGCACGACGACGAGGAAGGAGGCCCGAGCGGCCAGAAGCGCCCCCGCGACGATCAGGGCCGGCACGCGGGCATCCACGACGATCGCCATCCCGTCGCCCAGCGTCTGGACGGCGACGAGAGCCCCGAGCAGGGCGACCGTGAGCAGGTCCGCGATGCGGGCCGGTCGCGGCGCGTCGAGCCAGTGCGGGGGCGTGAGGTAGCCGAGCATCTTGAGCAGCACGCACGCGATCGCGGCGAGCAGCACGGCGTTCCAGAGCGTCATGCAGCCGCCTCCTCGCGGGCGGGCTGCCCGAGCCAGTTGAACCAGCCCACCACGACGGCGACGAGGGCGGCGATGAGCACCGGCACGCCGGGCATCAGCCACGGCGTGAGGCAGGCGGCGACCACCGCGGCCGCTGCGCCCACCGCGATCGCCTGGCGCGAGCGGAGCCGTGGCCAGAGGAGCGCGAGGAACGCCGCGGCGGCCGCGGCATCCAGCCCGTACGCGCGCGGGTCCCCCAGCACGTCGCCCAGGAGCGCCCCGGCGAGTGTGGTCGCATTCCAGCCGATGTAGATGGCGATGCCCGTGACCCAGAACCCGAGCGTGCGCGCGCGGGGCGACTCCTGCGCGAGCGACACCGCCGTGGACTCATCGATCGTGAAGTGCGCGGCGGCGATCCGCTTGGGCCACCCGCGACCGATCACGGGCGACATCCGCATGCCGTAGGCGACGTTGCGCGCACCGAGGAGCGCCGCAGACGCGATGGCAGCGGGCGCCGCCGCGAGGCCGCCCGACGCGATGACGCCGATGAAGGCGAACTGCGAGCCGCCGGTGAACATCAGGAGGCTCAGCACGCAGGTCTGCCAGACGTCGAGGCCGGATGCCACGGCCAGCGCGCCGAACGAGACGCCGTACGCGCTCGTCGCGAGCGCCACCGCCATGCCCTGGCGCCGCGCGCGCCGCGCCTCGACGTCGGGCTCGTGGATCACCCCAGCGAGCCTACCCAGAGCCGCGGACGCCGCCTGCGGGCCGCACCGCGATCAGTGGACCGCTGCGGCGCACCGCACGTGCCCGTGCGGTCTAGGCGTTGGCATCCTGGCGCTTGAGGCGCGCCGTCGCGCGGGCACGCTCCGTGGCGTCCAGGTTCACCTTGCGGATGCGCACGATCTCCGGCGTGACCTCGACGCACTCGTCCTCACGGGCGAATTCGAGGCTCTCCTCGAGCGAGAGCTGGCGCGGCGGGGTCATCGACTCGAACGTGTCGGAGGTGGACTGACGCATGTTCGTCAGCTTCTTCTCCTTGGTGATGTTCACGTCCATGTCATCGTTGCGCGAGTTCTCGCCGATGACCATGCCCTCGTAGACCTCCTGCGTCGGCTGCACGAAGAACGACATGCGCTCCTGCAGCGCGATGATCGCGAAGGGGGTGACGACACCCGAGCGGTCGGCGACGATCGAGCCGTTCTGGCGGGTCACGATGCTGCCGGCCCACGGCTCGTAGCCGTGCGAGATCGCGTTCGCGATGCCGGTGCCACGGGTCGTGGTGAGGAACTCCGTGCGGAAGCCGATGAGGCCGCGCGAGGGGACGACGAACTCCATGCGCACCCAGCCGGTGCCGTGGTTCGTCATGCCCTCCATGTGGCCGCGACGGGTCGCGAGCAGCTGGGTGATGGCGCCGAGGTACTCTTCCGGCGCGTCGATCGTGAGGTGCTCGAACGGCTCCTGCAGCTCGCCGTCCACGCGGCGCGTGACGACCTGCGGCTTGCCGACGGTGAGCTCGAAGCCCTCGCGCCGCATGTTCTCGACGAGGATCGCGAGGGCGAGCTCTCCGCGACCCTGCACCTCCCACGCGTCGGGGCGCCCGATGTCCACGACCTTCAGCGAGACGTTTCCGATGAGCTCGCGGTCGAGGCGGTCCTTGACCATGCGGGCGGTCAGCTTGTGGCCCTTGACCTTACCGGCCAGGGGCGACGTGTTGGTGCCGATCGTCATCGAGATGGCGGGGTCGTCGACGTGGATCTGCGGCAGCGGACGCACGTCGTCC
>DASUQB010000320.1:0-3226 GCA_036280835.1 Microbacterium sp.
GCCGCCGGGGGATCCCACATCGTCGAAGAACTCGACGTTGGCCTTGTAGTAGTCCGACCACTCCTCGGGCAGGTCGTCCTCGTAGTAGATCGCCTCGACCGGGCAGACCGGCTCGCACGCACCGCAGTCCACGCACTCGTCCGGGTGGATGTACAGCGAACGCTCGCCCTCGTAGATGCAGTCCACGGGGCACTCGTCGATGCACGCCCGATCCTTCACATCGACGCAGGGCAGCGCGATGACGTACGTCACGACTCGATGAGCGCGCCCGAGCGCGAGATCTCGACCTGCTCATCGCGGGAGACGACCTTGACGCGTTCGCGCACGACCGGCGCCTCGAACCCCTCGGAGGAGAACGCGTCGCCCAGTCCCCGCTCGTGGGCGTCGAGCGCCAGCCAGCCCGCCCACGTCGTGAACGGCACGCCGCGCTCCTCGAGCAGCTCCACGACGTCGGCCTCGGCATCCGTCGAGGGAACCGGCAGTATGCCGTTCGCGGCATCCGCGACCAGATGCGTGATCGTCTCGAGGGCATCCCCCTTCGTGTGGCCGATCAGGCCCACGGGCCCGCGCTTGATCCAACCCGTCGCATAGACGCCGGGCAGCGGCGTCCCGTGCTCGTCGACGACGCGGCCCTCGACGTTGGGGATGACCGCGGCGACCTCGTCGAACGGCACACCGGGCAGCGGGGAGCTCGCGTACCCGACGGCGCGGTAGACGGCCTGCACGGGGTAGTCGACGAACACGCCGGTGCCGGCGACCGTGCCGTCGCCGACCGGGCGGGTGCGCTCGAACCGCACGGACTCGACCCGGCCGTCGCCGGTGATCTCGACCGGGCTGTGCAGGAAGTGCAGATGCAGGCGGCGCGAGGCCGTCGGCACCCAGTCCGCGGGCTTGCGCCACCCGTTCAGCGTGCGCGTCATGACCTTGACCTGGTTGTTGCTCGCGTGCAGGGCCTCGGCGTGCGGGTCGCCGGCGGCGGCCTCGAAGTCCTCGTCGTAGACGACGATGTCGACATCGCGCACCTCGCCGAGCTCGCGGAGCTCGATGGGCGTGAACTTCACATGCGACGGGCCGCGACGGCCGAACACGTGCACGTCGGTGACGGGCGATGACGCGAGGCCGTCGTAGACGTTCGCAGGGATGTCGGTGGAGAGCAGGTCCTCCGGATGCTTCGCCAGCACGCGCGCGACGTCGAGCGCCACGTTGCCGTTGCCGATGACCGCGATCGACTCGGCCTCGAGCGGCCACTCGCGCGGCACGTCGGGGTGCCCGTCGTACCAGGCGACGAAGTCGGCCGATCCGAACGAGCCGGGCAGGTCGGCGCCGGGCACGGTGAGCGGCGCATCGCGCAGGGCTCCGGTGGCGAAGATGACCGCGTCGTACCGCTCGCGCAGCTCGGCCACCTCGATGTCGCGCCCGATCTCCACGTTGCCGATGAGGCGCACGTCCCCGGAGTCGAGCATCTCGTGCAGGGAGTTGACGATGCCCTTGATGCGCGGGTGGTCGGGCGCCACGCCGTAGCGGATCAGCCCGTAGGGCGCCGGAAGCGATTCGAAGAGGTCGATGGAGAGCTCGAGCCGGGCGTCCGCCTCCTGGCCGAGCGCGGCCACCTGGCGACGGAGGATGTTGCCCGCGTAGATGCCGGCGGGGCCGGCTCCGACGATCGCGACGCGGAGGTTCTGAAGGGTCATTGCCGGATGGCCTTTCGGGAAGGTGCCCCGAGGAGCGTCTCGTCGGTGGCGGGTGCGGGGCGAGCGTCGGCGATCGCCTGGGGGGCGTAGGGGCTGAGCGTGACGACGTCTCCGACGACGATCACGGCGGGTGAGCGGATGCCGCGGGCGGCGGCCTGCGCGGCGATGGTGTCGAGGGTGCCCACGGTCACGCGCTGGCGCGGGCCGTAGCCGTCCTCGATGATCGCGACGGGACACTCGGCGCCGCGGTCGCCCGAGGCCAGCACATGCGCCGAGTGCGCGAGCGTGCCGACGCCCATGAGGAGCACGACCGTGTGGTCGCGGCCGCCGCCGAGCGAGACGATCTGGTCGTGGCCCGTGACGACCGTGAAGGTCGTGGCGAGGCCGCGGTGGGTGAGCGGGATGCCCGCGATCGCGGGCACGGAGATGGCGCTCGTGACACCGGGGACCACCTCGACGTCCACGCCCGCCTCGCGGCAGAACTCGACCTCTTCGCCGCCGCGGCCGAAGACGAAGGGGTCGCCTCCCTTGAGCCGCACGACGCGCTTGCCGTCGCGGGCGAGGGTGACCAGCAAAGCGTTGATGGCGTCCTGCGGCACGGCGTGGTGGCCGGGGAGCTTGCCGACGTCGACGATCTCGGCGTCCAGCTGCAGCTCGTCGAGCACGGCGCGGGCGCCGAGCCGGTCGGCGACCACGACGTCCGCGGCCTCGAGGGCGCGCAGGCCGCGCACCGTGAGCAGTCCCGGGTCGCCCGGACCCGCGCCGACGAGGGTGACGCGTCCGCCGCTCACTTGGCACCCCCCGAGAGGAGGAGGCCGCGGCCGCGCAGCATCCGGCGCTCGAGCGGTCCGAAGAACAGCAGCTCGATCAGGATGCCGATGGTCAGGATGACGAGGATGGTGCCCAGCACCCCGGCGAGGTCGGCGAGCTCGCGCGACTGGTCGAGCAGCGAGCCCAGGCCGAAGCCGATCGTCCCGCCGGTGGCGATGATCTCCGCGGCCATGAGGGAGCGCCACGAGAACGCCCAGCCCTGCTTGAGACCGGCGACGTAGCCCGGCAGGGCGGCGGGCAGGATGACGAGCGTGGCCAGCTGCGTGCGGGTGGCGCCGAGCACCGTGCCGACCCGGCGCAGCTGCGGCGGGACCTGCTCCACGCCGGAGATGAGTCCGTTGACGATCGAGGGGATGGCGCCCATCAGGATGACGAAGTACACCGTGGCGTCGCTGAGCCCGAACCAGATGATCGCGGCCGGCACCCACGCGACCGAGGGGAGCACCTGCAGGCCGGAGATGATCGGTCCCATCGCGCGGCGCAGGGGCTTGACCTCGGCGAGCAGCAGGCCGAGCGGCGTGCCGACCGCGATCGCGATGACGAAGCCGATCACCCCGCGCTCCAGGCTCGTCGCCACCGCCTGCTGCAGGCGGCCGGACTCCCACGCGTCCCCGAGCGCCGCAACCACGTCGAGGGGGCTCGGCACGATGTCGGGGCGCGGCTGTGCGATGAGCACGTAGAGCTGCCAGATCACGAGCAGCGCC
>DASUQB010000321.1:0-2037 GCA_036280835.1 Microbacterium sp.
GAGCTCGGCCTCCCGTGCGGAGACGGCCTGGTTCACCCGCCCGCGGGCCTGGCCGACGAGCTTGCCGAACGCCGCCTTGTTCTCGGGGGCGACGTTGCGCAGCTGGGCGTTCAGCGCCGCGAGCGTCGATGCCTCCCCCGCGTGCGCGGACCGCGCCGCCTTGAGGGCGGCGGAATCGGATGCCGCGGCCACCGCGGCGAGCGCGGCCTCGACGGCGGCATCCACCGCTTCTGGAGTGATTTCGGGAACGTCAGACACGAGAGTCGAGTCTACCGACGGCGGGGGTGCGCCTCGGGCCCATGGATGCCGCGCTAGGTGGCGGTGCCGTCGTACTGGCCCATGCCCTTGCCGGCCGCCATCCGATCGGCCTTCGCCTCGACCTCGAGCAGCGCTCCGGGAGCGGTCGGGTCGACTGCCCGCCCCTTTCGCCGGCCGCGCGCGCCGCCGCTGGCGGTGCGCCGGGACAGCCAGCGCGCGAACCAGGACAGCGTCAGGTTGATCGCGAGGTAGATGAGCAGCGTGACGACGAAGAGCGAGAACGCGTAGCGGTTGCCGTAGAAGCTGCCGAGCCCGTTCATGTTGTTCCGGATGATCTCGCTGTACCCGACGATGTAGCCGAGCGACGTGTCCTTGAGCAGCACGACGAGCTGCGCCACGATGATCGGCAGCATCTGCCGGAACGCCTGGGGGAACTCCACGAGGATCTTCGACTGGAACTCGCGCATGCCGACGCTGAGCGCCGCCTCGCGCTGACCGCGGGGCAACGCCACCAGCCCGGCGCGGAGGATCTCGCCGATCAGCGTGCCGTTGTACAGGATGAGCGCGATCACGACGGCCCAGAAGGCGCCGGTCGACGCGACCAGGAGGATGAACAGCATCATCAGCAGGACGGGCATGCCGCGGAGGAACTCGATGAGCCATCCGGTGGGGACGCGCAGCCACGGGTTCGACGAACTGCGCATCAGCGACAGGATGACACCGAGGATCATCGCGCCGACCGCCGCCAGCGCCGCGGCCTGCAGCGTGGCGACGACACCACGGCCGATCGAGCCCCACACCTCGGGGTCGAGGAAGATGTCCCAGCGCGAACCGTCGAACATCCCCGGCAGGGTGATGCCACCGGAGTCGCGGGGCGCTGCCAGCAGCGTGTACACCCAGAAGGCGCCCGCGAGAATGAGCACCAGAGCGATGATCGAGACGATGAGGGAGAACCGCCGGGCCTTGGGACCCGGGACATCGAAGAGGACGCTGGTCATCGCCGCACCACCCATCGACGCTCGAGTCTGCCGGCGAGGAAGCCGAGGGGGATCGTCACCACGAGGTAGAGCGCGGCGGCCGTGAAGAGGATGGGCAGCACGATGTTGCCGTTGTCGTTGGCGAGCTGTCGCGTCGTCGCGAAGAGCTCCACGACGAAGAACCCGCCGGCGACCGACGTGTTCTTGGTGAGGGCGATGAAGACGTTGATGAGCGGCGGCACCGTCATCCGGAACGCCTGGGGCAGCACGACGAGGGACACCGTCTGCCCGAATCCGAGGCCGATGCTGCGCGCCGCCTCGGCCTGGCCGAGGGGTACTCCGTTGATGCCGGATCGGAGGGCCTCGGCCACGAACGGCGACGTGTAATAGGTGAGCGCGAGGAAGGCCAGCAGCAGGTACGGCAGCCGCACGCCGAGCATCGGCATCACGAAGGCCGTGAAGAAGAAGATCAGCGTGAGCGGGGTGTTGCGCGCGATCTCTGTCCAGAAGGCGGCGAACCCGCGAAGCGACGCGATGGGCGAGATGCGCATCGCCGCGATGAGCGTGCCGAGCACGAGCGCGAGCACGCCCGACACCGCGAGGAGAAGGAGGGTGACCTTGAAGCCCTCCCAGAATTCGGGCATCAGCGACCAGAGCTGCCCCATGGGCCCTCCTTTCGGACGTCGGTGGGTGGAAGGGGCCCGGGCCGCTCACGCGACCCGGGCCACCGATCGATCAGTAGCGGTCTACAGCCGGCGGCTCGACGAACTCGAGCACGGTGCCCGCCGTCGAGTTCCAGGCC
>DASUQB010000322.1:0-4013 GCA_036280835.1 Microbacterium sp.
GCCACGCCCTGGCTCGCACGGACCGGGGTGACGAGGCCGTACGGCGAGTTCACCGACGAGGACGGCACGACGCACAAGCTGGTGATGCTTGTCCCGATGGGCGAGAACGCGTTCCTGACGGCGGTCGAGACGTTCCTGACGCACGAGGCTGCGGGCACACGGTGAGCGTCAGCTTCGGGCGGACCGAGCTGCCGGAGAAGCAGGTGCAGGTGCTGCGCCGGGCCATCCGGCTCGAATGGATCACGATCGGGTTCCTCGCCATCACGGTCACCCTGGTGTTCCTCGTGCTCGGCAACTCCCAGGCGATGAAGGCCGCCTGGCTGGAGGATCTGCTCTCGTTCATCCCGCCGATCGCCTTCCTCATCGCGGTGCGGATCAACCGGAAGCCGCCCACGCCCGATCACCCCTACGGCTATCACCGCTCGGTCGGTGTCGGGCACCTCGTCGCGGCGGTGGCCCTGACGGCGATGGGCACATTCCTCCTCATCGACTCCGGGACGGGGCTGCTTCGCCAGGAGCACCCGACCATCGGCACGGTTGTGGTCTTCGGCCAGGTGGTGTGGCTCGGCTGGTTGATGATCGGCGTCATGGCGGTCATCGCGGCCCCCCCTGTCTTCATCGGGCGCGCCAAACTCAAGCTGGCCCGGGACCTGCACAACAAGGTGCTCTACGCCGACGCCGACATGAACAAGGCCGACTGGATGACGGCGGTCGGCTCGATCGTCGGGGTCGCGGGCGTGGGGATCGGCCTGTGGTGGCTGGACTACGTCGCCGCGCTCTTCATCGCGGGCAGCATCCTCTACGACGGCTTCCGCAACCTTCGGGCAGCCATCCTCGACCTGATGGACGAGCGCGCCACCACGTTCGACGACAGGAAGCCGCACCCCGTCGGCCACAAGGTCGAGGACTACCTGCGCGGGCTGCACTGGGTCGCCGCCGCCGGCTGCCGCACCCGCGATGAAGGACACGTGTTCCACATCGAGGCGTTCATCGTGCCCCGCCATGGCCGCACACCCTCCATGAAGAAGCTCGAAGCCGCCCAACGAGCCTGCGTGGAGATCGACTGGAAGGTCCAGGACATCGTGCTCGTGCTGGTCTCCGAACTGCCGGAGGTCGTCGCTGCTGCACGGGAGGGGTGAACGCGCAGGCGCGGCGTGAGCGGGATGCCGGTCCTCATCGTCGGCCCCCGGAGAACGGCAGCGCGAACTTCGCCCCACCGGGCCCGGCGGGGCGTAGCGTGACTGCGTGGGGAGCACACGGACGCGCAGACCCGGCAGGGTCGGCTGACGGTGGATGCCGATGCCCGGGCCGAACTGGCCGCACTGCGTCGCCGGGCATACAGCAGGGACGCCGACATCGCCGGCGACCCGGTCGCGCTGCAGCGTCTCGCCGAACTCGAGGAGCGCGCCCTCCCGGCCTCGCCTGAGCACGCGTCGGTGCAATCACGGGCAGCCGGCGCCCCAGAGGCCGTGACGCCGACATCCGATCACGCCGCTCGGGGAGCACCGGCGTCCCATCCCCCTTCCCCCGACGGCCAGCCGGCAGTCCCGCCGGTCCCCGGCCGGGCCTCGCCGCGTCGCGGTCTGATCTTCGGCCTCGTCGCCGCGGTCGCCGTGCTCGCGGCGGCCGCCGGCGCCGCGCGCGGCTTTCAGACGTTGCCGGATCCCACCCCGGCGGCCACTCCGGCGGCCTCTCCGACCTCGCGATCCGCCATCGCCGATGTCTCCGCTGACGATCCGGTGATCATCCCTCTTCTCATCGACAGCCTTCGCGGGGAGTTCGTCGACTTCTCCTCGCGGCCCGACGTGCCCACGCTGCTCGCCGACGGCGTGACGACCTGGGTGCAGCCGCTCGGCGTCTACCACGGATGGTCGCTCTGGGTCGCCGGGGTATCCGGCGGGCAGAGACCCGAGAACTGCCTGCTGCTGACCGACGGGACCGCGACCGAAGCCCAGTGCGTTCCCGTCGAGGCCGCTGCGGACGGGTCGCTCGGCGTATCGCTCGCCCATGACGAGCTCGCCGAGTATCAGCGGCCGCCGGGCATGACACCCGATCAGCGGGTCGCTTTCGAATGGAGCGGCGGGGCCTACGTGACCATGGAGGTCACCGACAGCGGATGACTCCCTCTCCGGGCACTGCCAGAGCCTGGCCACGGACGCGATGCCCGGAGGAACGCAGTGCCGCCTGTCCCGACCCCGCAGAAGTCGGCGCCCGCATTCCGTTTTTCCCAGGTTCGGTCGACAATGGCGGCATGACGGCGCACGCGATCAGACCCTTGACGCTCGAGACGTATCCCGCGTGGCTCGCTCTCGCCGAGAAGCACAACGGCGTATGGGGCGGCTGCTACTGCCACTACTTCCACGATGACACCGAGAGGAGCAAGAAGGCGGAGTTGGGCGGGCCCCTCTTCAAGAAGCGCATGATCGAGGAGGGCATCGCGCACGCGGCCCTGGTCTTCGACGGCGACCAGGCGATCGCCTGGTGCGAGTACGGCAGTCCCGTGGAATTGCCTCGTATCTACCATCGCAAGGAGTACGACGCCGGCGAGTCCAATCCTGCGCCCTGGCGGATCACCTGCTTCTTCGTCGATCGCGATCATCGACGAACGGGCGTTGCACTCGAAGCGCTCCGCGGAGCGCTCGACCTCATCGCCCAGGCGGGCGGCGGCGAGGTGGTGTCCTTCCCGAACATCGTCGAGCCCGGGAAGAAGGTCTCGTCGTCGTTCCTCCACAACGTCACGCCGCACATGTTCGAGGAGGCAGGATTCGTCTTCGAGCGACGAATCGGCAAGAACAAGACCGTGATGCGAAAGGTCGTCTCACCCGCCTGAGCCGGCGGTCGTCGCTGCCGTTGACGGGCGGGGTCACAGGCGGTGGATGTCGGATTGGGGCGCTCTCGCGCTGTTGGCGCGGGGTGGACGGTGAGCCCGCCCACCCCGCGCTCAGTTCAGCTCACTCGCTGTCGTAGTGACGGTCGTGGTCGTGACCGTGGTCGTCACCGCCCAGCGGGCCGGCGAACGTGTGCTCCGGTCCGGCGGGCGCGGGAACCTGGAAGTTGCCCGGGATCTTCACGCCCGTCACGCCGTTGACGCTCTCGGTCGAGGCCGCGTAGGTCGAGACCGCGTATGCGACGGCGTCCGAGTTGACCTCGAGCGCGTGCTGGTCGAAGTTGGCGATGGTGTCGCACGCCTGGTGGTAGCACGGGTCGAACCATGCCCCCGCGGTGCCGCCCCAGATTCCCGCCTGCTCGGCCGTCTTGACCTGCTCGGCACCGGTGAACAGACCACCGGACGCGATGCCCGCATCGATGAACGCGGAGTAGTCGCTGCGTCCGCTGAACGCCGAGTCGTCGTAGGGCTCGCCGAGAAGGGTGTAGAACGACTCGAAGGTCTGCTCGATGTCGACCGATCCTTCCGGCACGACCACGGGAGCCTCGAAGCTCGACTCGTTCGCGTCGTACACGCCGAAGTAGTAGTTCGGCGAGCCGATCATGTCGAAGTTGAGGTAGAGCGCGATCTCCGCGAGTTCTTCGTCGGTGCGCTGCTCGACCCACTGCGTCGAACCGATGAGTCCCAGTTCCTCCGCGCCCCACCATGCGAAGCGCACCGTGTTCTGCGGCTTGGTCTTGGCCATCTGCTGAGCCACCTCGAGCAACGCGGCGGAGCCGCTGCCATTGTCGTTGATACCCGGGCCCGCGGGCACGGAGTCGAGGTGCGCACCGGCCATCACGACGTTGGAGGCGTTCTTGCCCGCGAGCTCGCCGATCACGTTGAAGGACTCCGCCTCGAAGAAGTCGACCTTCACCTGCGCCGTCGAGCCTGCGGCAGCGAGGGCCTCACCTGCCGCAAACGTCGTGCCGACGACGGGGATCGTCGCGACGAACGGTGCCAGAGTCGGGTTCACCGCACCGAATCGGTCGCCCGTTCCGATCGTGTCGCCCTGGTTGAACAGCACGACCGCCTCGGCGCCCGCCGCCTGCGCGTTCTGGGCCTTCACGATGAAGCCGCAGGTGCC
>DASUQB010000323.1:0-3439 GCA_036280835.1 Microbacterium sp.
GAGATCCCGATCGCGAGGTAGGAGCCGCCGCGCACGCGGTCGGCGATCACCCGCAGCGGCAGCAGCGGATGCTCGACGCGCGATTCGACGAACGCGAACGTGGTGAGCAGGACCACGGCGGCCGCGAGGGCGACGATCGTCACCGGGTGACCCCACGAGTTCATCTCGGAGTTCGAGAAGCCGTAGACGAGCGCGAACAGGCCGGAGGTCGCCAGTGCGGCGCCCGCGATGTCGAGCTTCGGGCGGGTGGGGTGGCCGACGTTCTCGATCAGGCGCAGCGCGGCGATCGCGGCGGGCACGGCGATCAGCAGGTTCACGTACAGGCACCAGCGCCAATCGAGCCACTCGGTGAGGATCCCACCCAGGAGCAGGCCGATGGCCGAGCCGCCGCCGGCGATCGCGCCGAAGATGCCGAACGCCTTGCCGCGCTCGGAGGGGTCGGTGAAGGTGATGGCGAGCAGCGCGAGCGCGGACGGCGCGAGCAGCGCGCCGAAGACGCCCTGCAGAGCGCGTGCGGCGACGAGCACGCCGAAGGACTCGGCAGCACCACCGATCGCGGAGGCCGCCGCGAAGCCGAGCAGGCCACCGACGAACGCCCACTTGCGCCCGAACAGGTCGCCGAGCTTGCCGCCGAGCAGCAGCAGCGAGCCGAAGGCCAGCGCGTACGCGGTGATGACCCACTGGCGCGCGTCATCGGAGAAGCCGAGGTCCTGCTGCGCGCTCGGCAGCGCGATGTTCACGATCGTCAGGTCCAGCACGATCATCAGCTGCGCGACGCCGATCAGCGCCAGGATCAGCCAGCGGCGCTCGTGGTGCGAAGTGGGGGACATCGGACTCCTCTCCGAAGTGGAGGTATGCTCTCCTCTTCGACGGTAGCACCCAAGTGGAGGGGCTGCCTCCCATTACGAGGTACGGTCAACCCGAATGAGCGCCATCCGACCACTGCGAGCCGACGCCGAGCGCAACCGCGCGCGGATCCTCGCCGCCGCCGCCGAGATCTTCGCCGAGCGCGGCCTCGACGTCTCGCTCGACGACATCGCCGCCCATGCGGGCGTCGGCGTCGGCACCGTCTACCGGCGCTTCCCCGACAAGGACGCGCTGATCGAAGCGCTGTTCGAGGAGAAGATCGACGCCGTCGTCGCCCTGGCCGACGAGGCACTCGAGATCGAGGACCCCTGGGAGGGGTTCACCACCTTCATGCGCGGCATGTGCCGCATGCAGGCGGCAGACCGCGGCTTCAAGGACGCACTGCTGGCACGCGACCGCGGCCGCGAGCGGATGGCCGCCGCCCGCGAGCGGATCGCCCCACGCGCGACGAAGCTGCTGGCGCGAGCCCAGGAGGCCGGAGTCATCCGTTCGGACCTCGGCCCCTTCGACGTGCCGATGCTGAACCTCTGCGTCGGGCTGATCGCCGACCGCACGCGCGACGTCGCCCCGGATTACTGGGAGCGCGTCCTGACCATCATCATCGACGGCATATCAGCCCAGGGCCCGACCACGCCGATGCCGGTCGAGACGCTCGACCGCGAAGCGTTCACCGAGGCGATGGCCAGCCCGCGCCGCCGGCGCTCCTGATGTGAGCGTGTGCGCGCGGCGTCCCAGCGATGCCCGAGCGCGCATTCATCCTCCCTGACGTCCGTGCATCCCACGGCGGAGAGGTCAGCCTCACAGCGCGGCAGCGCTGCGGTCAAGTCCGTACGGTAGGTATGCGACGCCCGGCTGCCAGCATCGGGGCGGCGGCGCCGGCCCCACCACGGGCAGCCACGGGCTGCGTGTCCGCGCTCCGGGCACGCCGGTAGGAGCAGTGCTTGCCCTGTCGCGATGGCCCGCCCGCGATAAGGGGGCGCGCCGGGCCATTCGGCGTTTTCGTCCGGTCGCTTGACATCGAGAGCGCCGCTGCGAGGATCGCGACCAGTACGAGCACACACGCGGGCGATGGAGGTCGCGGGATGAGGCCGAAGACGTTGACCCTGATGGTTTGCCTGGTCGCGATCCTGCCCGCCGCCGTGCCGGGCGCCGCGCATGCGTCGCGGCACGTGCGGACGATCGTCGAGTTCGATCCCGCCGCTGGCGAGCTCGCGGAGGGCGTCGCGGTCGACAAGACCGGGAACGTGTTCGTGTCGCTCGCTCCGCTCGGGCGGCTTATGAAGGTCGAGCCGGGTTCGACTCAGCCCGAGCTGTTCGGCTCGGTGCCTGGCGTCGATGCGGCGAGCGACCTCGGGCTGCTGGGTCTGGCCGTCGACGCGCGTGGAGACGTCTACGGTGCCGTCGTTTCGGCAGCCGCTCAGGGCATCTGGCGGTTCGACCGAAAGACGGGTGCGGCCGAGCGGCTGCCGGGAACCGAGGAGATCGGATTCCCGAACGGGCTCGCGTTCGACAAGCGAGGCAACCTTTACGTCACTTCCTCGTCCGAAGGCTCCTCGCCGGCCGGAGCCCTGCTTGGAGGCATCTGGCGGATCTCTCGCAACGGATCGGTCGAGCGCGTCCTCGTCGATGAGGCGCTCGGTGGCCTGGGCGTGATCGTGCCGACCGGTGTCGGCGCGAACGGCATCGCGTATCGGCACGGCATGCTCTATGTCGCGAACACCGAGAGGGCGACGCTGCTCACCATCCCCGTCGGCCCGCGCGACTCGCTTGGCGTTCCCACGGTCATCGCCTCCGGGCCGCAGCTCACATTCCCGGATGGTCTGGCGCTCGACGTTCACGGCAACATCTACGTCGCCGTGATCAGCCAGAGCACCGTCGTCCGCGTCGAGCCGGGCGGCGCGATCGTTCCCATCGCCGACGCGTCCGACGGGCTCGACTGGACGTCGAGCGTCGCCTTCGGCACCGGCAAGGGCGCCCGCCAACAGCTCTACGCCGTCAACTTCGCCATCGGCGAACAATTTGGCAACCCTCCGGGAGCCGGCCCGGCACTGCTCACCATCGACGTCGGCGTCCCGGGTCAGCCGCTGCCGTAACACCACGCACTCGGGCTCTCCGCAGCCTCTCCATCCAGTGGCGCCGGTCGCCCATAGCGATAGCGCTACGGCTCTCCTCAGTGGGCCCTAAGTGCTCCGCCAGGGCAGATCGAGCCCGAGACGGGAGGGATCCATATTTCGAGGCGTGCGCTCGGTTAGTGGTCGCGCCGTCGAATCCACTCGAGCGCGCTGCGAGCGCGGCCGTCCCTCGGCTCTTACACCGGCACACAACTGGCAATTGACGAGGCCAGGCCCAAGAGGAGCCCATTCGTCGACTACTCCGTCCGACGACACGATGAACGACCTCCTGATGCCCATCTGCGAGCCGACCGCGCAGGCCGCTGTGCCGTCGCCGCGGTCCTCGTGGATGACGACAGAGGGGTCGTACGTTGTTGCAGTCGTGCCGGGCCTGCGATCACGACTCGCTCAGTGGCGTGGTAGCTCATATGCATCGTGGACGACCCGGTGGAGGGTCGTTG
>DASUQB010000324.1:0-4395 GCA_036280835.1 Microbacterium sp.
ATCACGGATCTGTGGTGGACTCGGGACCACGCGCACCACGCCGGCGCAGTGTTCAAGACCTATCGGCTGAGCGAGTCCACGCTGACGTGGGTCAACGACCACAATGCCGACGGAAGCGAGTTCGTGGGTAAGAACAAGGGCCAGGGCACAAGGGAGCTTTCCACGACGAAGGCCCACTCCTGCAACTTCCTGGATCGCCATCTTTGAAGCGAAATAGCGAATAACCAGGGATTCTCCGACTGGGAAGTCTGGAGTAGTTCTGGACGGCTTGCTGACTCCTCGGCTCTGGTACAGCGCAATCTCCAGTCCGAGCTGGGACGCACAGGGCGGGTTGTAGTCCGAGAAAGGTCTGGACGTGACACCACACCCTCCGCCACGTTCGACCGCCGGCGTGCGATCCGACGGCCTTACGCCCTCTCCCCGGCGCCCGTCCACCCCCTTCTTCCCGGGCCCCAGACCGGTCAGGGTGAAGTGTGCAGTACACGGATGATCTCGGCGCCTGGGTGGCGCGGCAACGCTGGTACGCGGGCAAGAGCCACGCGCCTCGCTTCAGGGTCCTCGATGCCAGACCCGTCCCGGGGGCCACGCGCTACCTGCTGATGGACGATGCGGGAACCCGGCCGGCGCTCTATCACGTCCCGCTGGCGGTGGTCGCGGAGCCCGTCGGGCCGGATGCCGTCGTCCGCGGCAGCGACGACGGCTATCTCGTCGATGCCGCCCGGCACGGCGACTTCGCCATCGGGATGCTCGCGGAGATGGGTGTCGACGTCAGCCGGGTGACGGGCTCCCATGTGCTCACGGGTGAGCAGTCGAACACGTCGATCGTGTTCGAGGAGGACGGCAGGCGGACCATCATCCTCAAGCTCTTCCGCACCCTCCACCACGGCGAGAATCCCGATGTCACGGTGCAGCGGGCGCTGAGCACCGCCGGGTCGCCGTACGTGCCGCGCTTCCTCGGGAGCCTCGACGCCGAGTGGCCGGATGTCGGACGTGAGTCCGGCGTGGCGCACGGAACCGTCGGCTTCGCTCAGGAGTTCCTGCCCGGAGTCCGGGACGGGTGGGCGATCGCACTCGAGGCAGCGCGGGACGGACGGGACTTCACCGCGGCCGCGCGAGACCTCGGAGCAGCCGTCGCCGGAGTGCACGGCGCACTCGGCGCGGCTCTGGAGACGGCGGATGCCGGTCCGGACGAGGTGGCGTCGACCGGGACGGCCTGGCGGCGGCGGCTCCGGATCGCGGCCGCCGAAGTGCCGCCGGTGGCGGACCGGCTGCCGGTCATCGACGCCGTCTACCGTGCCGCTCTCGAGCGCACGTGGCCGCGGATGCAGCGGATCCACGGTGACCTGCATCTCGGCCAGGTGCTCGCGGTGCCCGACGGCGGGTGGCGCATCGTCGACTTCGAAGGGGAGCCGCTGCGCCCGATGGAGGAGCGCGCCATCCCGGATCTGCCTCCCCGCGACGTCGCCGGAATGCTGCGGTCCTTCGACTACGCGGGCGCGGTCGCCGGCGGACCCGATTCGAGCGGATGGGCCACGGCCTGCCAGGCCGCGTTCATCGAGGCGTACGCCGGCGCCGCGGGCTCCGTCGAGCTCGATCCGGTCCTGCTGCAGGCACTCGTGCTCGACAAGGCGGTCTACGAGTCCATCTACGAGGCCCGCAATCGCCCGGATTGGCTGCACGTGCCGCTCGCCGGCATCGACGCCGCGCTCGCTGCGGCCCCTCGACGCGCCTGACCGACTGGGGTGACCGCCCCGATCACTTCGCCGGGTGCGGCTCGGTGATCGCGTCCGAAGGCTGCACCAAGAGGAACACGGCCCCGTAGGCCGGCAGCGAGACGGAGAAGCTCCGCAGGTCGTCGACGCGTCCGAGCTCGTCGCCCGAGGCGGCATCCACCACGTCACTGCCCGGCACGAGCTGCTCCGACCGCACGGTGCCCTCGGTGGGTTCCGGCGAGAAGTTCAGCACGGTCACCTGCATCGGCGCGTCCGCGTGGGGGTCGCCGTTGTCGAGCCGGTGGACGAGCACCAGCATGCCGGCGTGCGCGACCTCCGGGATATCGATCTGCGACGCCGTGGCTATCCCGTGCTCTCGACGGAGATCGAGGATGCGGG
The DNA here is from genome assembly GCA_036280835.1 of Microbacterium sp. GTDB lineage: Bacteria > Actinomycetota > Actinomycetes > Actinomycetales > Microbacteriaceae > Microbacterium. The sequence goes on from DASUQB010000324.1 coordinate 2,112, forward strand.
CGAGCCGCGAGGCGAAGGATGCCGGATCGTCCAGCTGCGCGGGAAGTGCCCCGTAGAGCGCCCGCCCCCGCGGCATCCCCACCGCCGAGCGCGTCGCCTTCGGATCGACGTCGAGCAGATCGTGTGCTCCCCGCTCGATCCACCGGGTGTCACCGGCCGCGAGCAGATCGGCGACCTCATCGGCGGGGACGGTGAGCATCCCGGTGAGATCCCAGCCGGAGAGCGCGAAGACCCCGGGCTGCCACGCGTTGTAGGCGCAGAGCAGCAGGTGCGCATCGCGGATGGCGGGAACGTCCTGCTCGGTGATGTCGTCGAGCCGCGCGATCCCCCGCGTCGCCGCGATGAGCGAGGTGGTCGTGCAGGCGATGCCGTTCTGCGTGAACACGCGGTTGTAGTCCGCCGTCCCGGTGAGGCTCTCGGTGAGATCGGCCCGGACCTCCTCGGCGAGCTGACTGCCCGAGATATCGCGCCCGCGGAACGCGAATGCCTCGTCTTCGTGCCGGGTCGCCCAGTGCACGAGCTCGTAGGTGAGCTCGTCGTGATTCTGCAGCCCGTGGACGAGCTGCACCGGCTGCACGCCGAGACGGAGCGACGTGGTCAGCGCGAGCCGGAGGAACTCGGTCTGCCCCGTCGCGAGGGCGTGGTGGTAGCCCGGGCGCCCGATGAAGTCGTAGGAGAGGTCGGCTCCGACCGCCCCCGTGTCCCGGATGTCCTCGATCGTGAGGTTGAGCTCCTGGAACGTGAAGCCGCCGACTTTGCGCACCATCCCGGCGATGATGTGGTTCGCGGCGTGGGAGAGCGGATGCCCCTCCGACCAGGCGGGAAGGCCCTCCGCGCTCTTCTCCACGCCCAGGAATCCGTTGGCGTCCAGGCGCAGCGCGCTCGTGCCGAGCTCGCCGAGCGAGTGGAGGGCGTCGCCGATCACGAGACGCATGCCGGCGAAGGTCGGGTCGAGCCAGTTGATCGACGGCTGCCCCTGCTTGAAGTAATGGAGGTACACCCACCTCCGCGTGACGCCGTCGGGACCGATCACGGGAGCCGTCGCGCTCCAATTCGTCTCCTTCACGCCGGGGGTGTAGAAGATGACGCGCTGGAGGGCACCGATGATGTACCCGTGCTCCGCGAGCTGATGCTCGGTGGCGGGGTCGAGGTTGACGCTGTCGGCACCGTCCGGCACCTCGGGAAGAAAGGCCCAGTCCTCGGGAGGGATCTCGATCATGTGGTAGATCCCGGGGTAGTCCTTGTACCCCATCTCCGCGAGCCGGAAGTCCGCTCCCTTTCCGGTGTGCCCCGGCACGATGTCGTCGATGATGCTCCCGCCGTGGGAGTCGGCGACGTCGCACAGTGCACGGAACTCGTCCTCGGCGCCGAACGCCGGGTCGATCTGCGTGCTGATCCGGTCGAAGTGCCCGTCCACGCTCGGGGTCTCGAGCCAGCCGGCGATGCCACCGGCGCGCTTCACCGGGCCGGTGTGGATGGCGGTGATCCCGACACGCTCGAACGCCGCCCACAGCTCGTCGTCTCCGAGCGCCGCCAGGAACGACTGTCCCGGACGCGTGATGAAGGAGATCGGGTACGCCGTGAACCACACGTCGGTCGTCGCGATCGCCCGCCTCGCATCGGGACGCGCGTACGCGTTCCGCCACATCGTGGGCTGCCCGGAGAGCTGGCGCGCGAGGACGTCGGCGTCTCTGAGCATCGCCTGCCGCACGAGCCACTCGACGTACGACGGGTTGGTGCCGTTCGCCGTGCGCGGGTCGGTCCGGATGCGCCGCACGCTGCTGCCGCGCAGGTGGTCGCGGGGGCGCAGTCGCCGCGGACGGGCAGGGTAGCGCTGCTCGTCGTAGCTGATCTCGGGCGTCTCGGCCTCGGGCTCCGCCCCCTCGATCGCCTCGATCCCGGCCAGGTCGATGGGTCCGGTGTACAGGGCCTCCGGCCATTGCTCGTCGCGCGCCATCCCTCCACGCTAGAGATCCCGGCTCCCCGGCACGAGGGACTGGTGCGCACCCTCCGCCAGGGGTTATAGGGGACACCGGCTGTCCGCGGGCTGGGCCATGATGGGCGGATGGATGCCTCGACCGTGCGTCACGAGCGGCTCCGGTCGCATCGCCTGACCGCTCCCGCGGCGTCGGTCGCCGACGCCGCACGGCACATGCTCGCGACGCAGAGCCAGGAGTTCTGGGGCGGCCGCTGGGCGCTCGCGGCACGCACCCGCGGGCGCATCACAGTGCGCGACGTCGACGCCGCGTACGGGCGCGGCGAGATCGTGCGCACGTGGACGATG
>DASUQB010000325.1:0-4092 GCA_036280835.1 Microbacterium sp.
TCTCGTCATCGAGGACGGCCGCATCGCTGAGACCGGCACCGGAATCTCCCGCGCGGGCGCGACGCGCATCGACGCCGACGGCCTCGTCGCGCTGCCGGGACTGGTCGATCTGCACACGCACCTGCGGGAGCCCGGCTACGAGGTCTCGGAGACGATCCTCTCCGGCACCCGCGCCGCCGCGGCCGGCGGGTTCACCGCGGTCTTCGCGATGCCGAACACGTCGCCCGTCGCCGACACCGCCGGAGTCGTCGAGCAGGAGCTCGCCCTCGGCGAGGCGGCGGGCTTCGCCACGGTGCAGCCCATCGGCGCCGTCACGATCGGCCAGAAGGGCGAGCGGCTCGCAGAGCTCGGCGCCATGGCCTCATCAAGGGCGCGCGTGCGCGTCTTCAGCGACGACGGCTTCTGCGTGTGGGACCCGCTGATCATGCGCCGCGCGCTCGAGTACGTGAAGGCGTTCGGCGGCGTGATCGCCCAGCACGCCCAGGACCCGCGCCTCACCGAGGGCGCGCAGATGAACGAGGGCGTCGTCTCGGCCGAGCTCGGCCTGGCCGGGTGGCCGGCCGTCGCCGAGGAGTCGATCATCGCGCGCGACGTGCTGCTCGCCGAGCACGTCGGCTCGCGCCTGCACGTCTGCCATCTCTCCACCGCGGGCTCGGTCGACATCATCCGGTGGGCGAAGAAGCGCGGCATCGACGTGACGGCGGAGGTCACCCCGCACCACCTGCTGCTGGACGAGGAGCTCGTGCGCGGCTACGACGCGCGCTACAAGGTGAACCCGCCGCTGCGGCGCGAGGAAGACGTCATGGCGGTGCGCGAGGGCCTCGCGGACGGCACGATCGACATCGTCGCCACCGACCACGCGCCGCACCCGTCGGAGCACAAGACGTGCGAGTGGCCGGCGGCCGCGAACGGCATGGTGGGGCTCGAGAGCGCCCTGCACGTGGTGCAGAAGGCGGTGGTGGACACGGGGATGCTGTCGTGGGCGGATGTCGCGCGCGTGCTGTCGAAGACCCCCGCCCGCATCGGCCTGCTCACCGGGCACGGCACCCCCCTCGAGGCGGGCCAGCCGGCCGAGCTCACACTGTACGACCCGTCGACGACGAGCGTGTTCGCGGCATCCGACCTGCACGGCCGCAGCCGCAACTCGCCGTACCTCGGCACGGAGCTTCCCGGGCGCGTGGTGTGGACCATCCACCGCGGCGTCGCGACGGTCGCCGACGGCGTGCTCGCCGAGCAGGGGGTGCGCGCGTGACGCGGGAGCTGGCCGTCGCGGTGATGATCGGCGCCGCGGTGCTCATCCTCGCCGCCATGCTGTGGGGCTGGAGCCGCCGGCGCCGGCGCGACGCGGGCCTTCAGGCGCCGCTCGGGGACATCCCGCAGGGCGCACGCGTGCTCGCGACCGCCCAGGGCCTCTACGTCGCGACCACGGTGCACGACAAGCCGCTGGACCGCCTCAGCATCCGCCCCCTGGCCTTCCGGTCGCGCGTCGCCGTCACCGTGACCGCCGCGGGCGTCGCGCTCGACCTGCCGGGGGCGCCCCGCGTCTTCCTCGCGGCCGAGCGCCTCCGCGGCGCCGGGCGGGCCACCTGGACCATCGACCGCGTGGTCGAGGAGGGCGGTCTGCCCTTCATCACCTGGGCCGTCACGGACGACGTCACGGCCGACAGCTACTTCCGCGTGCAGGATGCCGACCCCGCACAGGTGCTCGACGCCGTCGCCGGCCTTCTCACCCCCACAGACATCGCCCCCCGCGCCGATCAGAATCAGACGGGACCACAACCATGACCTCCGCCTTCGCCGCCTCCCTCCGCTCCCCGGAGCCCGCCGTGCTCGTCCTCGAGGACGGCACCCGCCACGCCGGCCGCGCCTACGGCGCCCGCGGCACGACGCTCGGCGAGGTCGTCTTCGCCACGGGCATGACCGGGTACCAGGAGACGCTCACCGACCCCTCCTACGCCGGGCAGATCGTGCTGCAGACCGCGCCCCACATCGGCAACACGGGGATGAACGCCGAAGACGAGGAGTCGCGCCGCATCTGGGTCTCGGGCTACATCGTGCGGGACCCGTCGCGCGTCGTGTCGAACTGGCGCTCGGAGGAGTCGCTCGACGAGGCGCTCGCGACCGACGGCGTCGTCGGCATCAGCGGCATCGACACCCGCGCCGTGACGCGCCGCATCCGCTCGGCGGGAAGCATGCGCGGCGGCATCTTCTCGGGTGACGCGGCGGCGCTGAGCCCCGAGCAGCAGCTCGCCATCGTCACCGAGGCACCGACCATGGCGGGACGGAACCTCTCCGCCTCCGTCTCGGTGACCACCGCCGAGGTCACCCCGGCGACGGGGGAGAAGATCGGCAATCTCGCCGTGCTCGACCTGGGCGTGAAGCAGGCGACGATCGGCAACCTCGCCGCCCGCGGCTTCGACGTCCACGTCCTGCCGCAGGACGTCACCCTCGAGCAGCTGCTCTCCATCGACCCGGTCGCGGTGTTCTACTCGAACGGCCCCGGCGACCCCGCCGCGAGCGATGACCACGTCGAGCTCCTGCGCGGCGTGCTGGATGAGAGGCTGCCCTTCTTCGGCATCTGCTTCGGCAACCAGCTTCTGGGGCGCGCGCTCGGCTTCGGCACGTACAAGCTGCCGTTCGGCCACCGCGGCATCAACCAGCCGGTGCTCGACAAGCAGACCGGCCGCGTCGAGATCACCGCGCACAATCACGGCTTCGCCGTCGACGCGCCCCTGGAGGGCGTCACCGACAGCCCCAACGGCTACGGTCGCGTCGAGGTGAGCCACGTCGGGCTCAACGACAACGTCGTCGAGGGGCTGCGCGCCCTCGACATCCCGGCCTTCTCGGTGCAGTACCACCCCGAGGCCGCGGCCGGCCCGCACGATGCCAACTACCTCTTCGACCGCTTCGCGGAGCTCGTCGTCTCGACCCTGAAGGACAAGAACTGATGCCCAAGCGCGAAGACATCCACAGCGTGCTGGTCATCGGCTCCGGGCCGATCGTGATCGGCCAGGCCGCCGAGTTCGACTACTCCGGCACCCAGGCGTGCCGCGTGCTGCGCGAGGAGGGGGTGCGCGTGATCCTCGTGAACCCCAACCCGGCCACGATCATGACCGACCCCGACTTCGCGGACGCGACGTACATCGAGCCGATCACCTGGCAGGTCATCGAGACGATCATCGCGAAGGAGAAGCCCGACGCGATCCTTCCGACGCTCGGCGGTCAGACGGCGCTCAACGCCGCGATCGCCCTGCACAACAACGGCATCCTGGAGAAGTACGACGTCGAGCTCATCGGCGCGAACTTCGAGGCGATCAACAAGGGCGAGGACCGCCAGATCTTCAAGCAGCTCGTGCTCGACGCGGGGGCGGATGTCGCGGCCAGCCGCATCGCGCACACCATGGACGAGTGCCTCGCGGCCGCGGAGGAGCTCGGCTACCCGCTGGTCGTGCGCCCGAGCTTCACCATGGGCGGGCTCGGCTCCGGCTTCGCCTACGACGAGCGGGACCTCCGCCGCATCGCGGGCGCCGGCCTGCACGATTCGCCGACGAGCGAGGTGCTGCTCGAGGAGTCGATCCTGGGGTGGAAGGAGTACGAGCTCGAGCTCATGCGGGACACCGCCGACAACACGGTCGTCGTCTGCTCGATCGAGAACGTCGACCCGGTCGGCGTGCACACCGGCGACTCGATCACCGTGGCGCCCGCGCTCACGCTCACCGACCGCGAGTACCAGAACCTGCGCGACATCGGCATCGACATCATCCGCGCGGTCGGCGTCGACACCGGCGGCTGCAACATCCAGTTCGCCGTCAACCCGGCAGACGGCCGCGTCATCGTCATCGAGATGAACCCGCGCGTCTCGCGCTCGTCGGCCCTCGCGTCGAAGGCGACGGGCTTCCCGATAGCCAAGATCGCCGCGAAGCTCGCGATCGGCTACCGCCTCGACGAGATCCCTAACGACATCACGAAGGTCACGCCCGCCAGCTTCGAGCCGACGCTCGACTACGTCGTCGTCAAGGTTCCGCGGTTCGCCTTCGAGAAGTTCCCGGCGGCCGACACCACGCTCACGACCACCATGAAATCGGTGGGCGA
>DASUQB010000326.1:0-6163 GCA_036280835.1 Microbacterium sp.
TCCGGATCCGCTGCCACCACGCCCTGACCTGATCGCCGAGGCCGCCTTCTACACCGCTCCCGATCAGGTCGCTGGCGAGTGGATCCGGCGCGGCCTCCGTGCGGGTCGCGTTGCTGCTCATAGCGTTCCCTCCTCGGTGGAGACCGTGGACGTATCGATGATGTTCACGCCGCCAAGGGTCTTGGTGCCCGTGATGTAGCCCACGACGTCGTCGCGGGTCGTGTCGACGACGTCGATCTGCGCCACCATCTGACCGAGGTACAGGACGGCGATGTCGTCGGCGACCTCGAAGACATCGGCCAGGTTGTGGCTGATGAGCACGACGGCGACGCCCTGGTCGGAGAGCCGCTTGACCAGGTTGAGCACCTGCTCGGTCTGCGCCACGCCGAGCGCGGCCGTCGGCTCGTCGAGGATCACGACGCGCGCCTTCTTCAGCACCGCGCGCGCGATGGCGACCGTCTGCCGCTGCCCTCCGGAAAGCGAGGACACCTTCTGGCGCACCGATTTGACCGTGCGCACCGAAAGAGAGCGCAGCGTGTCCGACGCGTCCTTCTCCATGCGGCCTTCGTCGAACGTGCCTCCGGAGACTTCCTCGCGGCCGAGGAACATGTTCTGGACGATGTCCAGATTGTCGCAGAGCGCGAGGTCCTGGTACACGACCTCGATGCCCAGTGCGCCGGCCTCGCGCGGGGTGTGCAGGTCACGGTGCTCGCCGTCGATGCGGACTTCTCCGTCGTCGTAGGGCTGGACCCCCGCCAGTCCCTTGATGAGGGTCGACTTGCCGGCGCCGTTGTCCCCGACGAGGGCGGTCACCCTGCCCGGGTACACCTTGAGGTTCACGCCCTTGAGGACGCTGACGGGCCCGAACGATTTCTTGACGTCGATCAATTCGATGATCGGCTCTGTGGCTGTGGTGGTTGCTGACATGCTCGCTTCCTTGCGGTGTCGGAACTGTGTAACGCAGAGGGCGCCGCGCCTCGATGACGCGGCGCCCTCCGGCTTTGATCCGTAGAACGCTACCCGGTGACGCCGTTCTCCTCGCAGGCGGCCATCACTTCGGGCGTGCAGACGTCGTCGTAGGCGGCGTCGCCCGCGGCGACCACGTCCTTGACGCCGTCCTTGCCCACGAGGGTCGGCGCGACCTGGATGTACGGCGTTCCGTCCTCCAGCTCGGCATCGGCATCCGGGGTCTCGCCGTTGAGCAGCGCCACCGCGGTGGCGACGGCAGCCTCGGCCTCGAGGTTGACCTGCTTCCACACGGTGGCGGTCTGCCATCCGAGCAGGATGTTCTGCAGGCCCGCCACGTTGGCGTCCTGGCCGGACACGGCGACGCCCTGGAGGTTGTTGTCCTGCAGCACCTTGATGACGCCGGCCGCGTTGGTGTCATTGGCGACCCACACGCCGTCGACCTGTCCGCCGAGGCCGGTCAGGGCCTGCTCGAAGTTGGTCTGCGACTTGGCCTGATCCCACACGCCCGGGGGCTCGGCGGCCGGGGTGATGCCGGCGGCCTCCATGACCTCCACGGCCCCGTCCTTGAACATCTTGGCGTTGCCGTCGGTCGGGTCGCCGCCCATGTAGACCACTACGGCGTCGGCGGGAGCCACTCCCTTGGCCTCGAGCCCGTCCAGCACGGTCTGGCCCTGCAGGCGGCCAACCTCTTCGTTGTCGAACGAGACGTAGTAGTCGGCGCCCTCGAAGGGACGGTCGTAGGCGATCACCGGGATGCCCTCGGTCTTCGCCTTCGCGGCGACGGCCTCGGCCGCACCCTGGTAGTCCACGAGCAGCATGACGCCGCAGCCCTGAGCGAGCTGCTGGTCGGCGATCGTCGAGTACTTGTTGACGTCGCCCAGTGCATTCTGGATGTCGACATCGAAGCCGGCGCCCTCCAGGCCCTCCTGGAGGTACTTGGCGTCGAAGTTCTCCCAGCGCGGCGACGACGCGGCGTCGGGCAGGATGACGCAGGCGCGGCCGGCCTCGCCTTCTCCGCCACCGCCGCCTTCGCTCGGGGCCGCGCCGCCGCCGCCGCTGGAACAGCCGGCGAGCAAGAACGCGGCGGCTGCTGGGAGCGCTACCACGGAGAGCAGTGAAGACTTCTTCATCTTCCATCCCTTGTTCGGTGAGTGGGGTGATCGGGTGACCACGCAGGTGGCTGGTATGAATCATCCACCCGTCGACACCGCTGTGCTGGAGCGCGTCATAACGATCCGGTAACCACTTACAGGGTTGTAAGCGTCAGGTCAGGACGCGCTCGGCGGCGGTAAGCGCTCGCCCCAGATCGGCCGCGATATCGTCCGCGTCCTCGAGCCCGATCGACAGCCGCACGGTGGTCGGGGAGATCCCGGCGGCGGCGAGCTGCGCCTCCGTCATGTGACTGTGCGTCATCGATGCGGGGTGCGCGACGAGGCTGCGCGCATCGCCGATGTTGGCGACCAGGCGCACGACCCGCAGCCGGGCGATGAAGGCCTCGACGCCTTGGAAGTCCTCCTCGGAGTCCCCGGTGGAATGGAGGTCGAACGAGAAGACCGACGACGCGCCGCGGGGAAGGTAGGTCTCGGCGAGCGCGTGCCACGGGCTCTCCGGCAGTCCGGTGTGGTGCACCCGGGCGACGGCGGGGTGCTGATGGAGGAACTCGGCGACGCGGAGGGCGGAGGCGCTGTGGCGCGACATCCTCAGATCGAGCGTCTCGAGCCCCTGCAGCAGCTGGAACGCGTTGAAGGCCGAGAGGGAGGGGCCGAGATCGTGCACGTACTTCGTCTTGACGAGCGCGATGTAGGGCGAGCCGGTGCCGCCGAACCGGTCGACGAGGCTGCCGCCCGGCACACGCGGATACTCGGCGTTGAGCTGCGGCCACCGCTCGGGATCCCGCGAGAAGTCGAAGGTGCCGAGGTCGACGATCGCGCCGCCGAGCGACGTCCCGTGGCCGCCGAGGAACTTCGTCGCCGAGTGCACCGAGATGTCGGCCCCGTGCTCCTTCGGCCGCTGCAGGTAGGGCGTCGCCACCGTGTTGTCGATCACGAGGGGGACTCCCGCGGCGTGGGCGATGTCGGCCACGGCCCGCACATCGAGCACCTGCGCCAGCGGATTGGTCACCGACTCGGCGAACAGGGCCCGTGTCTCGGGTCGGATCGACGCGCGCCAGGCGGCCTCGTCATCCTGGTCGACGAAGGTCACGGCGATGCCCCAGTCGAGGAACGTGTCCTGCAGAAGGTCGATCGTGCCGCCGTACAGCTGCCTGGCCGCGACGATGTGCTCGCCCTGCTTGGCCAGCGCGAGGAGGGAGAGGGCGACGGCCGCCTGCCCGGAGGCCACGCCGGCAGCGGCGATCCCGTCCTCGAGCGCGGCGACGCGCTCCTCGAAGACGAGCACGGTGGGATTCGCCGCGCGGCTGTAGATGTTGCCGTCGCGGCGGAGCGCGAACAGGTCGCGCGCATCGCTCAGCGAGGCGAACTCGAACGCGTTCGACTGGTAGATGGGCGGCACGGCGGTGTTCTGGGCCAGACCGGGGGTGAATCCCGCCTGGACCTGCGCCGTGGCGAACGCGTGGGAGGCGGGGGTCTCGGGCATTCGTCCATTGTCCGGGCGCGAACCCCCTGCGACCCTCCCGTGTTTCGTACTGTTGCGACACCGGCTCGTGCACGATGGGAGGATGCCGCTTCTCATCACCCCCGGCGAGCTCGCCGACCTGTGCGCCTCCGACCCCCGGGTGCGCGTGCTCGACATCCGATGGCGGCTGGACAGCCCCGACGGCCGGCCGGAGTATCTCGAGGCGCATCTGCCCGGGGCGGTGTACGTCGACTTCGAGCGGGAGCTCTCCCGGCACGGCGCGCCCGCCGAAGGGCGGCATCCGCTTCCCGACCACTCCGTGCTGCAGGATGCCGCGCGCCGCTGGGGCCTGGACGAGGGTGACACCGTCGTGCTGTACGACGACGTGCAGTCCATGGCGGCTGCGCGCGCGTGGTGGCTGCTGACCCGGTCCGGCGTGCCCGATGTGCGCGTGCTCGACGGCGGGTTCGGGGCGTGGCGGGCCGCGGGACTGCCGCTCGAAGCGGGCGATGTGACACCTGCCGGCGGAAGCATCGCGCTCACCCCGCCGGCGGGCGCGATCGCCGACATCGGCGCCGCCGCGGCATGGCCCCGGCGGGGTGTGCTGATCGACGCGAGGGCGCCGGAGCGGTATCGCGGCGAGGTGGAGCCCCTCGACCCCGTGGCCGGCCACGTGCCGGGCGCCGTCAACCTGCCGATGGCGAGGCTGATCAGGGAGGACGGGCGCCTGAGGGAGCCCGCGGAGCTCCGAGCGGCATTCGCCTCGGCGGGCGTCGGCGAGGGGATCCTCGTCGCGGCCTACTGCGGCTCCGGAGTCACCGCCGCCCACACGGCGCTCGCCGGTGCCGTCGCCGGCATCGAGGTGGCGGTCTTCCCCGGCTCGTGGAGCGCCTGGTCGAACACGCCGGGCCGCCCGGTCGCCACGGGCGCGTCGCCGTTCGGTGCGGAGCGCAGCTAGGGAACGAGCGTGACCTTGCCGTCCGCGCCCGCCTCCACGGCGCGCTGGGCCTCGGCGGCGTCCGCGAGCGCGAAGCTCGGGCCGAGCTCGACCGAGAAGGCCCCGGCCGCCATGAGCGCGAGCGAGACGGGAACCGCCTCGGAGCGCCACGCGAGCTGCTGGGCGGTCATCGGCGTCGGGCTTCCGCCGGAGAAGGCGCGGATGCCCCATCCCGCGGCATCCCGCCCCCGTACGACCGTCGCGATGCGCTGACGGTCGGGAAGCAGCGCGAGCGACGCGTCGATCGCCTCGTCGGTGCCCGCGGCGTCGAAGACGGCCGTGATCCCGCCCGGGGCGGCCTCTCGCACGCGGTCCGCGAGGCCGTCGCCGTACGCCACCGGCGTCGCGCCGAGCGACCGCACCCGCTCGGCCCGGCGGTCGCTCGTCGTGGCGATGACGGTCGCGCCCCACAGCACGGCGTACTGGATCGCCGCCTGACCGACCGACCCGGAGCCCGCGTGGAGGAGCAGCGTGTCGCCGGAGCCGACGCCGAGCGAGCGGAGCGTCTGGTAGGCGGTGCCGACGGGGATGCCGAGCCCGGCCGCCTCGGCGGCCGACACGGTCGAGGGGCGCGGGAAGGTCTTGGCGGCGTCGACCACGACGTCGGTCGCGTAGGCGCCCGTCGCCCCGAAGAACGCGACGGGGTCACCGGGGCGGAAGCCGTCCACGCCGTCTCCGACGGCGGTCACGATGCCGGCGCCGTCCGCGCCCACCCGCCGGGGCTCCTCGATGGGGTCCGACGCGCGGAGGCCCTTGCGGATCTTCCACTCGATGGGATTGACGCCCGCGGCCTCCACGCGCACGGCGAGCTGGCCGGCGGCCGGGGTGGGGTCGGGTACGTCGCTGAGGGCGAGGACCTCCGGTCCGCCGAACTCTGTGTACGTGATCGCGTGAGCCATGCACCCAGGTTAGGCGCCCCGCCGGATCTACTCCCCGCGGAGCGCCTTGGCGATGCGCTGGAGCGACACCGGCTCGGCCGTGCCGAGGCGCTGGGCGAACAGGCTCACGCGATACTCCTCCAGCAGCCAGCGGGCATGCACGAGCGCCGCCGGCGCGTGCCGCGGCAGGGGGATGGCTCCTCCGGCGTCGGTGAAGGCCGCCGCCGCCCGCTCGAACTCCGTCATCCAGGCGCGGTCGCGTCCCGCGTTGTCGGCGAGACCCTGCAGCCGCACGAGCGCCCCCTCGAGATAGCGGGGGAGATGCGCGAGCCGGGCGAGCCCGGTCTCGGACACGAAGCCGGGGTGGATCAGCCCCGAGAGCTGGCCCCGGATGTCGTTGAGCGCACCGAGGAGCGCCATCGAGGTGCCGGCCTTGAGCGCCCGCTCGACATCCCGGGCCTTCGTCAGCACCTTGGCGACGAGCGAGACGCATGCGAACAGCTCGTCGACGACACCGGCCGAGACGGCATCCCGCACCCGGGCGAAGTCGTCCGGCGTGCGCACGATGCCGCTCGGCGCGACGCGGGCGATGATCGCGTCGGCGACGGCGACGCGGCAGTCCTCGATCAGCGCACGTGCCGAGGGGTAGGGGGATGTCGCGAGCGCGAGCTTCTCCGCCGAGGTGAGGTGCTCCTGCACGTACGCGGTGGGCGAGGGGACGGCGAGCAGCACGAGGCGCCGCACG
>DASUQB010000327.1:0-3470 GCA_036280835.1 Microbacterium sp.
ACGGGAACGCGCTGCGCCCCGGGACGCGTGGACTCGCCGCCGACGTCGATGATCGCGGCGCCCTGCGCCCTGAGCTCCCGCGCGTGGGCTATCGCGTCGTCGGGGCCGGCGAAGGCCCCGCCATCGCTGAAGGAGTCGGGAGTCGCATTGACGATCCCCATGATGAGGCTCGTCATCCCCTGTGCGCTCCGACCAGGGCGATCAGCTCCGCGCGTGCCGCGGCATCCATCAGCTCGCCCCGTGCGGCGATCGTGACGGTGGAGGACTCCGGCTGCCGGTTGCCGCGCGTCGTGACGCACTGGTGCGTGGCCTCGAGCACGACGAGCACTCCCCGGGTGTCGAGGGAGTCGGCGATGACGTCGGCGATCTGCTCGCCGAGGCGCTCCTGCACCTGCGGGCGGGCGGCCAGCACGTCCACGACCCGCGGCAGGGCGCCGAGGCCGACGACCTGCTCGCCGGGGAGGTAGGCGATGTGGGCCTTGCCGAGGAAGGGCAGCAGGTGGTGCTCGCACACCGAGCGGAACCCGATGTCGCGGAGCAGCACCGCACCCGAGGGGAGCGTGTCCGGAGCGGGTCCCCGGGTGACGCTGATCGTGTGCGCCAGCGGGGCCGCGGGGTCCTCGCCCAGGCCCGCGAAGAACTCCCCGTACGTCTCGGCCACGCGCTGGGGCGTGACCCTCAGGCCCGGGCGATCGGGATCCTCGCCGATCGCCACGAGCAGTTCCCGCACGAGCGCCGCGATGCGCTCCTTGTCGACGGCCACGGGATCAGGCTGTCGCGGGGCGCGCCTGCCCGGTGGGGCGGCGCCGCGTTGCCTTCTCCGCGACCTCGGACTCGGCCTCGACGTCGGCCGCGACACCCACGGGCTCGGCGCGGCGGGGCACCTCCACCGGGGGAAGCAGCGACACGGGGCGCTCGTTGCTCGAGAGCCACTGCGGGCGCGGTGGCAGCTTGCGCACGTCCTTGAAGATCTCCGCCAGCTCGAGGTGGTCGAGCGTCTCCTTCTCGAGCAGCTCGAGGGCGAGCCGGTCGAGCACGTCGCGGTTGGCGTTGAGCACCTGGTAGGCCTCGTTGTGCGCGAGCTCGATGAGGGCACGCACCTGGCCGTCGATGCGCTCGGCGATCGTCTCCGAGTATTCGCGGCCGTGACCCATGTCGCGGCCCATGAAGACCTCGCCGCTGGCGGAGCCGAGCTTCACGGGACCGACCTCGTTCGTCATCCCGTACTCGGTGACCATCTTGCGGGCGATGCCCGTGGCCTTCTCGATGTCGTTCGATGCCCCCGTGGTGGGGTCGTGGAACACGATCTCCTCGGCCACTCGGCCGCCCATCGCGTACGCGAGCTGGTCCTGCAGCTCGTTGCGCGTGACGGAGTACTTGTCATCCAGCGGCAGCACCATCGTGTAGCCGAGCGCCTTGCCGCGCGGGAGGATCGTGACCTTCGTCACGGGGTCGGTGTGATTCATCGCCGCAGCCGCGAGCGCGTGTCCGCCCTCGTGGTACGCCGTGATGAGCTTCTCCTTGTCCTTCATCACCCGGGTGCGACGCTGCGGACCGGCGATGACGCGGTCGATCGCCTCGTCGAGGGCCCGGTTGTCGATGAGCTGGGCGTTGGAGCGGGCCGTCAGCAGGGCCGCCTCGTTCAGCACGTTGGCGAGGTCGGCACCGGTGAAGCCGGGGGTCTTGCGGGCGACGACCTCGAGGTCGACGCCGTCGGCGAGCGGCTTGCCGCGGCCGTGCACCTCGAGGATGCGCTTGCGGCCCTTGAGGTCGGGCGCGTCCACGCCGATCTGGCGGTCGAAGCGTCCGGGGCGCAGCAGGGCGGGGTCGAGGATGTCGGGGCGGTTGGTCGCCGCGATGACGATGACGTTGACCTTGGGGTCGAACCCGTCCATCTCGACGAGCATCTGGTTGAGCGTCTGCTCCCGCTCGTCGTGACCGCCGCCCATGCCGGCGCCGCGGTGGCGGCCGACGGCGTCGATCTCGTCGATGAAGATGATCGCGGGGCTCGACTCCTTCGCCTGGTTGAAGAGGTCGCGCACGCGGCTCGCGCCGACGCCGACGAACATCTCCACGAAGTCCGAGCCGGAGATCGAGTAGAACGGCACGCCCGCCTCACCGGCGACGGCACGGGCGAGCAGGGTCTTTCCGGTTCCGGGAGGGCCGTACAGCAGCACGCCCTTCGGGATGCGGGCGCCGACCGCCTGGAACTTCGAGGGGTCCTTCAGGAAGTCCTTGATCTCCTGCATCTCCTCGATGGCCTCGTCGGCGCCGGCGACATCCGCGAACGTGACGGTCGGGGTCTCCTTGCTGACGAGCTTCGCGCGGGACTTGCCGAACTGCATGACCTTGCTGCCGCCGCCCTGGGCGGAGGAGAGCAGGAACCAGAAGAGCACGCCGAGCAGCAGCAGCGGCAGCATCAGGGAGAGCAGACCGTCGAACCAGTTCGGCTGCGGCACGGCGTCGTTGAACCCGTCGGAGGGGTCGGCCGCGTTGATGGCGTCGACGACCTCGGGGGCACGCGCGGTGACGTAGTAGAACTGCACGTCGCTGGCGCCCTCGTAGGGCTCTGAGAGCTTCATGTCGACGCGCTGGTCGCCGTCGGTGTTCAGCACCTCGGTGACGGTGCTGCCGTCGAGCAGCTCGAGACCCTCCTGCGTGGAGATCTGCTTGGCCCCGCCGAGGCTCGAGATGAGCGAGAAGCCCACGATCAGGAACACGCCGATGAGCAGCACGTAGATCAGGGGATTGCGGGTGATCTTCTTGAAGTCCATGATGTGGGGCCGAGCCCCCGAGCCCTTCTTTCGGCATACCGGCCTACCGGCGTGGATTCAGGGTATCGCGGCGAAGTTGTGGCCCGCCTGGGGATTCGCCCTCGGCGTACCGGCGCCTCGCCCCGACGATCTCCGACCCGCAGGCGCCGAGAGTGCACACTCCGACCGAGAGTGCACCCTCCGAGCGCCCGTTCGATGCACGCTCGCGCCGAGCATGCACGCTCGGCGACAGAGGCTGCCTACGAGTAGACGTGCGGCGCGAGGATCGCCACATCGCGCAGGTTGCGGTAGCGCTCGGCGTAGTCCAGGCCGTAGCCGACGACGAACTCGGTCGGGATGTCGAAGCCGACGTAGCGCACGTCGACCTGGACCTTCGCGGCCTCCGGCTTGCGCAGCAGGGCGAGCACCTCGACGGACGCGGCGCCGCGGGAGGCGAAGTTCTTCAGCAGCCAGCTCAGCGTCAGCCCGGAGTCGATGATGTCCTCGACGATGAGCACGTGCCGGTTGTGCAGGTCGGTGTCGAGGTCCTTGCGGATCTGCACCACACCGCTCGAGGTCGTTCCCGCGCCGTAGGAGGAGACCGCCATCCAGTCCATCGGCGCGATCATCGGCAGGGCCCGCGCGAAGTCGGCCATCACCATGACCGCGCCCTTGAGCACCCCGACGAGGAGGAGGTCCTTGCCCTCGTAGTCGGCC
>DASUQB010000328.1:0-11686 GCA_036280835.1 Microbacterium sp.
CCTCGCGAGGGAAGGCGTGGAGGTCGAGCTGAAGGCCAGGAACGTCACCGTCTCGCGCTTCGAGGTGCTCACCACGACGGAGTCGGAGGGCGCCATCGATCTCGATGTCGTCGTGGACTGCTCGAGCGGCACGTACATCCGCGCGCTCGCCCGCGACCTGGGCTCCGCCCTGGGCGTCGGGGGCCACCTGACCGCCCTGCGCCGCACGCACGTCGGTCCCTTCGATGTCGCCCGCGCGGCATCCATTGACGACCTCGCCGGCGGACCATCGCTCAGCCCCGCCGAGGTCGCCTCGGCCGTGCTCGGGCGGGTCGACGTGACGGACGACGAGGCGCGCGACCTCCGCCACGGCAAGCGACTCAGCGGCGCGGGCACCCGGATGGCCGGCGACACGGCGGCCGCCATCGAGCCCTCCGGCGCGCTGGTCGGGATCCTGGAACGCAGGGGCGCCGACCTGAAGAGCGGCATGAACATGCCGACGGCGCCGGGGGAGGCATCGTGATCCTGTGGTTCACCTACATCCAGGTGGGCACGGCGGTGCTCGCGGGGGTGCTGTGCACGGTGCTCGGGCTCGCGGGCCGGAGGCCCAGCGACCTGACCGTGGGAGCGCTGGCTCTCGTCGAGGCGCTCCTCCTGATCCAGGTCGTCGTCGCGATCATCGCCCCTCTCGCGGGCAACCCGCCGACCGGCAGCCTGCTGGAGTTCTGGGTCTACCTCGTCTCGGCCGTGCTGCTGCCGATCGCGGGCGTGGCGTGGGCGCTCGTGGAGCGCAGCCGCTGGAGCACGGTGATCATGGGGATCGTCGGCCTCGCGGTCGCCGTCATGGTGTGGCGCATGCAGGTCATCTGGACGATCCAGGTCGCGTAGTCACCCCCGGCCGAGGATGGCCGGGGATCGCCGCGCCTAGAATTGGAGGGTTATGAGCACAGCTCCCTCGCCCACCGAATCCGCGGCATCCCCGCGCAGGCGCATGTCCGGGATCGGGCGCGTGCTGGTCGTCGTCTACGGCGTCATGGCGCTCGCCGCCACCGGGCGCTCGTTCGTTCAGATCGTCCAGCGCTTCGACGAGGCACCGCTGGCATACACCCTGTCGGCGCTCGCGGCGGTCGTCTACATCGTGGCGACGCTCGCCCTGATCTTCGCGGGCAGCCGCGCCTGGTACCGCGTCGCGTGGGTCGCCATCGTCTTCGAGCTCGTGGGCGTGCTCGTGATCGGCACCCTGTCGCTCGTGCTGCCGGAGCTGTTCGCCCACCAGACGGTGTGGTCGTGGTTCGGGCTCGGCTACCTCCTGGTGCCCCTCGTGCTCCCGTTCTTCGGCATCTGGTGGCTCGCCACGCACAAGCCGGTCGCGCCGTGATCGTCTTCCGGGATCCCGCCGAGGTGCCCGAGGGCTTCGGCCCCTCCGTCATCGCCATCGGCAAGTTCGACGGCGTGCACGCCGGACATCGCGCCCTCATCGAGAAGGCGAAGGTGGATGCCGCGGCGACCGGCGCGCGCGTGGTCGCCGTGACGTTCGACCGCAATCCGCTGAGCGTGCTGCGGCCCGAGATCTGCCCGCCGCTGCTGATCGGCGTGCACCAGAAGCTGCAGCTCCTCGCCGAGACGGGCGTGGACGCCACCCTGATGCTGCACTTCGACGAGAAGCTCGCGAGCCTCACCGCCCGCGACTTCGTGGAGCACGTGCTCGTCGGCGCGCTCGGCGTGAAGACCGTGCTCGTCGGGGCGGACTTCCGCTTCGGCCGCGGGGGAGCCGGCAACGTCGAGCTCCTCGGCGAGCTCGGCCGGGAGTGGGGCTTCACCGTCGACGTCGTGCAGGACGTGCGCGCGATCGAGCACGGCCGCCGGGTCTCCTCGACCTGGATCCGCGAGCTGCTGGACGAGGGCGATGTCGCCACAGCGGCCCGGCTGCTCGGGCGGCCCGCCTCGGTGTGGGGCGAGGTCGTGCACGGCCTCAAGCGCGGCCGTGAGCTGGGGTACCCCACCGCGAACCTGAGTCCCGAGCTGGAGGGCTTCGTGCCGGCCGACGGCGTCTACGCCGGGTGGCTCATCGACCAGGGGTCCGACGACGGGCTCCGCACCGGCATCCGCTACCCCGCCGCCATATCGGTGGGCATGAACCCCACATTCGACGACGTGCACGCCCGCCAGGTCGAGGCGTACGTGCTGGATGAGACCGATCTCGACCTGTACGGTCGGCGCGTGGAGATCCAGTTCGTCCAGCGGGTGCGGGGGATGGTCGCCTTCCACGGCATCGACCCGCTCATCGAGCAGATGGGCGACGACGTGCGACGCGTGCGGGCGGCGCTGACGTGATGACGGATGCCGCCGGCGGCGCGGTGGCGGCACCCGCGGAACCCGGTGCCCAGAAGGTGTCGGCGCTCCGCAAGGTCATCGTCGGCGTCATCATCGGCTCGTTCGGCCTCGCCGCGATCGGCGGCATCGCCGTGCTGCTGGGCGGCGATCTCGGCCCCGCCGCGGGGCGCGTGCTCGGCACCACCGCGGTCGTGGGCGCCTACAGCGTGGCGGTGCTCTGCTGCGTCGCGCTGGCCGGACGCCGGCTGCAGATCCTCGGAACGATCGGAGCAGCGGTCTCGATCGCCACGGCCGCCCTGACGGTCGTCATGATCTGGTGGGACTTCGACCAGTCGCCGCCCGACGCACTCTGGCGGGTGCTCTGGTCCGGCGTCGCCCTCACCGCCGCGCTCGCGCTCGCCTCGCTCCTCCTGCTGCTGGCGAACCGGCGCCGCCGCGCAGTGC
The DNA here is from genome assembly GCA_036280835.1 of Microbacterium sp. Classification (GTDB taxonomy): domain Bacteria; phylum Actinomycetota; class Actinomycetes; order Actinomycetales; family Microbacteriaceae; genus Microbacterium. The sequence continues at coordinate 2,758 of DASUQB010000328.1, forward strand.
GCGTCGGTCTGTGGGTGACGCTGGCGCTGTTCGCGGCGGTCGTCGCGATGGTGCTGTACCTGATCTGGTTCCCCGACGACGTCGACGACGACCTCTTCCCGCGGGCCCTGGGCATCCTCGGCATCCTCGCCGCTCTCGGCGCCGTCGTGGTCCCGGTGCTGTCGCTCCTGCTCCGCGATGCGGCTCCGGCGGACGCGACGCCCCCGCCGGTCCACGCTCAGAGCGGGGTCTCCCCGGAGGCCGCCGCCCGCCTGGGCGCCGAGGCCTCCCGCCGGGGGATCACCGTCGATCAGCTCGTGGCCATCCTCCTCGCCGACGACCCGCCGGGGCGCCCGGATCCCGCTCCATAGACCCGCGCCCGTGCGGCATCTACGATCGAGTCCGTGGGCGCCGTCCGCCGATGGGCGCCGTCACCGCCGGGGAGTCGGCATCCCGCGTCGCGGGTTAAGCTGGACGGTCGGCTGAGGCCGCGTCATCGCGACATCCGACCCCCAGCCAACGGAGGGACACATGAGCCGCACAGATCTGATGACCTTGCCCGAGCGCGCGGTCGAGCTGCTCGGAGGCGAGCCCGACGACGTCACGCTGCGCCGCTACCTGCACGGCCTGCCCGGCGTCGACGCCGTGGGCCTCGAGCAGCGCGCGGCGGGCCTCGGGACCCGGTCGATCAAGACCACGTCGAAGGCGTGGGCGCTCGATCGCATCATCGAGCTGATCGACCTCACGACGCTCGAGGGCGCGGACACCCGCGGGAAGGTGCGCTCCCTGGTCGCGAAGGCGCTGAAGCCCGACGCGTCCGATCCGTCGTGCCCCCGCGTCGCGGCGGTGTGCGTCTACGGCGACATGGTGCCGCATGCCGTCGAGGCGCTCGGTGCCGCGCACGGCGATCCCGACGACGGGCTCGTCAGCGTCGCCGCCGTCGCCACCGCGTTCCCGAGCGGCCGCGCGTCGCTGGAGATCAAGCTCGCCGACACCGCCGACGCCGTGGCGAGCGGAGCCGACGAGATCGACATGGTCATCGACCGCGGCGCGTTCCTCTCCGGCCGCTACGGCGTCGTGTTCGACCAGATCGCCCGCGTCAAGCAGGCGTGCCGCCGTGCCGACGGCACGTACGCCTCGCTGAAGGTCATCCTCGAGACGGGGGAGCTGAACACCTACGACAACGTCAAGCGCGCGTCGTGGCTGGCGATCCTCGCCGGGGGCGACTTCATCAAGACCTCCACCGGCAAGGTGCAGCCGGCCGCCACCCTCCCGACGACGCTCCTCATGCTGGAGGTCGTGCGGGACTGGCACCGCGCGACCGGCGAGAAGGTGGGCGTCAAGCCCGCCGGCGGCATCCGCGCGTCCAAGGACGCGATCAAGTACCTCGTCACCGTCGCCGAGACGGTCGGCGAGGAGTGGCTGCAGCCGCACCTGTTCCGCTTCGGCGCATCGAGCCTGCTGAACGACGTGCTGCTGCAGCGCCAGAAACTGACCACCGGTGCCTACTCGGGCCCCGATTACGTGACGATCGACTGAGGCGACGATGAGCTTCCTGGAATACGCCCCGGCGCCGGAGTCGCGCGCCATCCTCAACCTGCGCAAGGAGTACGGCCTCTTCATCGACGGCGAGTTCGTCGAGGGCCGCGGCGCCTCTTTCGCGACGATCTCGCCGGCGGACGAGACCCACATCGCCACGATCTCGGCGGGCTCCGAGGCGGATGTCGATGCCGCCGTCGCCGCCGCGCGGCGGGCGCACGACAAGGTGTGGTCGCGGATGACGGGCCGCGACCGCGGCAAGTACCTCTTCCGCATCGCCCGCCTCGTGCAGGAGCGCGCGCGCGAGCTCGCGGTCGCCGAGAGCCTCGACAACGGCAAGCCCATCAAGGAGAGCCGCGACGTCGACGTGCCGCTCGTCGCCTCGTGGTTCTTCTACTACGCCGGCTGGGCCGACAAGCTCGACTACGCCGGCCTCGGCGCGAACCCCCGGGCCCTCGGCGTGGCCGGCCAGGTCATCCCGTGGAACTTCCCGCTGCTGATGCTCGCCTGGAAGCTGGCTCCCGCGCTCGCGGCCGGCAACACCGTCGTGCTGAAGCCCGCCGAGACGACGCCGCTGTCGGCCCTCATCTTCGCGGAGATCCTGCAGCAGGCCGACCTGCCGCCGGGCGTCGTGAACATCGTCACGGGCGCCGGCGCCACCGGCGCGGCCATCGTGCGGCATCCGGATGTCGACAAGGTCGCCTTCACCGGCTCCACCGGCGTCGGGCGCGAGATCGCCAAGGCCGTCGCCGGGACCGACAAGAAGGTGACGCTGGAGCTCGGCGGCAAGGCCGCCAACATCGTGTTCGACGACGCCCCGATCGACCAGGCCATCGAGGGCATCGTCAACGGCATCTTCTTCAACCAGGGCCATGTCTGCTGCGCCGGAAGCCGGCTGCTCGTGCAGGAGTCGGTGCACGACGAGGTCGTCGACCGGCTCAAGGAGCGCCTCTCGACCCTCCGCCTCGGCGACCCGCTCGACAAGAACACGGACATCGGCGCCATCAACTCGCGCGCGCAGCTCGACCGCATCCGCGAGCTGAGCCAGGTCGGCGAGGACGAGGGCGCCGAGCGCTGGAGCGCCGACTGCGTCATCCCCGACAACGGCTTCTGGTTCGCGCCGACGATCTTCACGAACGTGCAGGCGAGCCACCGCATCGCCCGCGAGGAGGTCTTCGGGCCGGTCCTCTCCGTGCTGACGTTCCGCACGCCGGGGGAGGCCATCGAGAAGGCCAACAACACCCCGTACGGACTGTCGGCGGGCATCTGGTCCGACAAGGGCAGCCGCATCCTCGCGGTGGCCGACCGGCTGCGCGCGGGCGTCGTCTGGGCCAACACGTTCAACCGCTTCGACCCGGCATCCCCGTTCGGCGGCTACAAGGAATCCGGGTACGGGCGCGAGGGCGGCCGCCAGGGTCTCCTCGCCTACCTCGCTCCGGCCGGCGAATCCCGGTCGGTGACCGCGAAGCGCGGCACCCCGGCCGTCGACACGAAAGAAGGTGCGTCCGCATGAGCGCGCGACTGACCGTCCCGAAGACGTACAAGCTCTACATCGGCGGCAAGTTCCCGCGCAGTGAGTCCGGACGCACCTACGAGGTCGTCTCGGCGAAGGGGCAGTTCCTCGCCAACGCGGCGAAGGGCTCCCGCAAGGACGCCCGCGATGGCGTCGTCGCCGCGCGCGCGGGGCTGAAGGCCTGGGCCGGTGCCACGGCCTACAACCGCGGACAGGTGCTGTACCGCATCGCCGAAGTGCTCGAGGGTCGCCGGGCCCAGTTCATCGACGAGATCGGCGCCCAGGAGGGTGTGTCGGCCTCCGCGGCCGCCGCGCAGGTCGACGAGGCCATCGACCGGTGGGTCTGGTACGCGGGCTGGTGCGACAAGTTCGCGCAGGTCACGGGCAACGCCAACCCGGTGTCTGGCCCGTACTTCAACATCTCCGTCCCCGAGCCGACGGGCGTGGTCGCGGTGATCGCCCCGCAGGACTCCGCGCTCGTGGGGCTCGTCTCGGCGATCGCGCCCGCGCTCGTCGCGGGGAACACCGTGGTCGTCGTCGCCAGCGAGCGGTTCCCCCTTTCGGCGATCAGCCTGGCCGAGGTGCTCGCCACCTCGGACGTGCCCGGCGGCGTCGTCAACATCCTGACGGGATCGCCCGCCGAGATCGCACCGTGGCTCGCTTCGCACGCCGATGTCGGAGCTCTCGACCTCGTGGGCGCGGGGGAGCTCGATTGGGTGGACCTTCAGATCGCCGCGGCCGGGACGCTGAAGCGCGTGCTCCCGCCCGAGCAGGGAACGGATGCCGCGGCGCCGAGCCTGCAGCGCATCTCGGCGTTCACCGAGATCAAGACGGTCTGGCACACCAAGAGCCTCGTCTAGGCAGAACCGCCGGAGCAGGTAACGAAACGGTAACGAGGGCATGTAGGGTGAACGGACGCGTCGACGCAGACGCGCGAATCACCGGAGGACATGCCCGATGCCCGACGAAGCGTCATCCGATCACACCCGCGATCGGATGCAGGCTCTGCTGACCGTGTGCGTGCTCGCTGTGGCGAGCCTCGCGATCGCCCTGCTGGGTGCCACGCCCGCCCGAGTCAGCACCAGCGAGCTGATGGGCGACGCCCGCAGCCCCGGCGATGCCGCCTTCGTGGCGAGCCACAGGGGAGACTCGGCATCCGCCCCCGAGAACACCATCCCCGCCGTCGAGAGCGCCATCGCCGGCGGCTTCGCCTACGTCGAGGTCGACGTCGTGCTCACTGCGGACGGCCAGCCGGTGCTCATGCACGACCGCACGGTCGATCGCACCACGAACGGCCACGGCAGGATCGCCGAGCTCACCCTGGCCGAGGTGCGGGCGCTGGATGCCGGGGCGTGGTTCGACCCGTCGTTCGCGGGCACACAGGTCCCCACCCTCGAGGAGTTCCTCGACGTGCTCGCCGCCTCCCACTCGAAGGGCCTCGTCGAGCTGAAGGGCGTGTGGGATGCCGAGGCGGCGATGCGCCTCACCACCGCCGTCGTGTCGCGGGGGCTGGAGCGCGACGTCGCGGTCGCGAGCTTCGACACCCGCACCCTCGCGCACGTCTCGACCGCCTCGCCGGTGATCTACCGGCTCGCCATCTTCCGCGCGCTCCCCGACGACGTCGTGGCCGCCGCCCGCACGATGGGCGTCCGCGGCGTGCTGACGAACGAGCGTTCCATCACCGCCCGGCCGGAGGTCGTCGACGAGCTGCATGCCGAAGGGATGAGAGTCGTCGTCTACACCCTCAACGAGGACGCGCAGTGGGGCGAGGCGACCGATCTCGGGGTCGACGGCATCGTCACCGACGACCCAGGCTCCCTCTTCGAGTGGCAGGCCGGCGCGTCGCAGTGACGTCGGCCGGTTGAGGGGAATACCCCCCGGGGGTATTCTGTTATCGACGGTGACACCCACGGTCGGCACGTTCGGAGGACACACGCATGAGCACCCAGACCTACCTCGTCGAAGGCATGACCTGCGGACACTGCGCCGGATCCGTGCAGCGCGAGGTGCAGTCCGTGCCCGGCGTCGCCGACGCCGCCGTCGATCTGGACGCGAAGACCGTGACCGTGACGACCGCTGAGCCGGTCGCCGACGACTCGATCGCCGCGGCCGTGGTGGAGGCCGGCTACGCCTTCGCCGGCAGGGCATGAGCACACCGGTCACCGACGCCGCCGAGGACCGCCGCGAGGCCACCCTCGACATCGAGGGGATGACGTGCGCGAGCTGCGTCGCCCGGGTCGAGAAGCGCCTGCAGTCCGTTCCCGGCGTCCACGCGTCGGTCAACCTGGCGACAGAGTCCGCGAAGGTCTCCGTCCCGGTGGGAGTCGACGACGCCCTCCTGGTGGATGCCGTCAGATCCGCCGGCTACGACGCCCGCGTTCGCCGGGCCGCAGTGCAGGGCGGCGAGCACCCCCCGGGGGACGCGGGGGCTCACGACCACGACGTCGAAGACCGCGCAGGTGCGACGACGCTGCGCACCCGGCTGATCGTCAGCGCCGTCCTCGCGCTGCCGGTCGTCGCGCTCGGGATGGTGCCGGCGTGGCAGTTCGCAGGCTGGCAGTGGCTGTCATTCGCGCTCACCGTGCCCGTGGTCGTCTGGGGCGGCTGGCCGTTCCACCGCGCGACCTTCGCCAACGCCCGGCACGGCGTCGCCACGATGGACACCCTGATCACCCTGGGAACGGCCGCGGCACTCCTCTGGAGCACGTGGGCCCTGTTCTTCGGCACGGCCGGCCGGATCGGCATCCAGCACGAGGTGCAGCTCTTCGGACCCGTGCACGACGCCACCGCCCTCGTGTACTTCGAGGTCGCCGCCGGTGTGACCGTCTTCCTGCTGCTCGGCCGCTTCATCGAGCAGCGCTCGAAGCGGCGCGCCGGATCGGCGCTCCGCGCCCTGATGGAGCTCGGCGCGAAGGACGTGGTGCTCGCGGCAGACGACGGCACAGACGGCGCCCGCGTGCCGATCGACGCGCTCGCCGTGGACGACCGTTTCGTCGCCCGGCCGGGAGAGAAGATCGCCACCGACGGCGTCGTCGTCTCGGGGGCCGCATCGGTCGACCAGAGCATGCTCACCGGTGAGTCGGTGCCCGTCGATGTGCAGCCCGGTGACGCCGTCACCGGCGGCACCCTCGCCACGGACGGGCGGCTGGTCATCCGCGCGACCGGCGTCGGGGCCGACACCCGGCTCGCCCACATGGCGCGGCTCGTCGAGGACGCGCAGGCCGGCAAGGGCCGGGTGCAGCGCCTCGCCGACCGCATCTCCGCCGTGTTCGTGCCGATCGTCATCGGCATCGCCGCGCTCACCCTGGTCGGGTGGATGCTGGCGGGCCAGCCGCTCGCGGCGGGCTTCACCGCCGCGGTGGCGGTGCTGATCATCGCCTGCCCCTGCGCCCTCGGACTGGCGACTCCGGTCGCCATCCTCGTCGGCACGGGCCGGGGGGCGCAGCTGGGCGTCCTGATCACCGGTCCGGAGGCCATCGAGGCGGCGGGCCGGGTCGACACCGTCGTGCTCGACAAGACCGGCACGGTGACGAGCGGGCGGATGTCGCTGGCCGAGGTCGTGCTCACCTCCGGCGTGGAGCGCTCGCGGGCGCTGCGGCTCATCGGGTCGCTGGAGGCGGCCTCCGAGCACCCCATCGCGCGCGCGATCGCCGCGGCCACGCCGCACCCCGGCGCCGTCGCCGGGTTCCGCACCCACGCGGGCAGCGGCGTCACCGGCGAGGTGGAGGGGCTCGCGGTCTTCGCGGGCCGCCCGGACTTCGCCGCCCGGCTGGGCGCGCTGGTGCCGGAGGACTTCGCGGAGCTCGTGCAGCAGAGCCCGGCGACCGTGGTCGTCGGCGGCTGGGCGCCGGCGGGCCAGACGCCGGTCGTGCGGGCCGCCTTCGTGGTCTCCGACACGGTGCGCGGCGACAGCCGCGACGCGATCGAGCGGATGCGGCGGCTCGGCCTCGATGTCGTGCTGCTGACCGGCGACAACGCGCGCGCTGCGCGCGCCGTCGCCGATGAGGTGGGCATCGCGACGGTCATCGCGGGCGTTCAGCCGGAGGGCAAGATCGCAGAGATCGACCGCCTCCGGGCGCAGGGGCACCGGGTCGCCATGGTCGGTGACGGCGTCAACGACGCGGCCGCCCTCGCCACCGCCGACCTCGGCATCGCCATGGGCGGGGGGACCGACGCCGCCATGCACGCGAGCGACATCACGCTCGTGCGCGATTCCCTGAGCGCCGCGGCGGATGCCGTGGTGCTCGCCCGCAAGACGATGTCGACGATCCGCGGCAACCTGTTCTGGGCCTTCGGCTACAACGTGGCGGCGATCCCGCTCGCCGCCCTGGGCCTGCTCAACCCCATGATCGCCGGGGCCGCGATGGCCTTTTCGAGCGTGTTCGTGGTGCTGAACAGCCTGCGGCTGCGACGCGCGGCCTGACGGACGTATCGATCGCGTCACTGTTCGCGGCGTCGGCGGGGCGCAGCGGGCGCGGGTGGCTAGCCTCTGAGGAACGACTCTCCCTCGACCTCGGAGGATGCATGCTTCCCGTCGCCTTCCGCCGGCGCACCACCGATCGTCGCGCCGTGACGCTGCGCCTGGCAGGCGCCGCGGCATCCGTCGTCGTGCTCGCCTCGCTCGCCGCCTGCGCACCCGAGCCGGGCGCCACGGCGACCCCCACCACAGAGCCGAGCTCCCCGAGCGCGAGTGCCGAGCCGTCGGGGACCCCGGACCCGACCCCGACCGCCACGGCGAGCGCGGAGCCCGGCGCGTCCATCGAACTGCCCGCGGCCTGCGAGGACATCTACTCGGCCGCCTTCCTCGCCTCGATGGCCGACATGACGCTGAACGATCCGGGGGTGACCCTGCTCTCCACGGAGATGACGCCGGGGCTGGAGATCCTGGAGAGCGCCCCCACCATCCGCTGCTCGTGGGGGGCGCCGTCGGAGTTCGGGCTCGCCACGAACGTCACCATCATCGATCAGGCGCAGGCCGAGACGCTCGAGCAGACGATGCGGGATACCGGCATGACGTGCGCCGAGTACGAACAGGGCACGATGTGCCGCATCGAGGTCGAGCACCTCACGGAGGACGACGTCGTCGCCAAGACCGGGGAGACCCACTACCTGCGCGGCAACGGGTGGGTGGCGACGCACTGGATCAACTTCGCGCCCGAGGGCTACACGGAGGACATCGTCGCCACGTTGTGGGGCTGAGCGTCCCTGAAGGGCTAGAATGGGGGGAAGGTGCACTCGCCTGCGCCGTCGCCCCGCTGAAGCGGGAGCCGGCGGCGGAGATGCGAGAACCACCACCACCCGCGTCCGTCCCGGCACACGAGCCGCCCGCGGGACCCGCTGACTTTCCCCAGTCTCGGCTGGAACCCGCCGGTTCACCCGGCATTCACGCTCAGGAGGAGCATGCCGACCACGGCGACATCCGCACCGCAGCGTCGGAGGAAGAACTCGTCTTCCGCCCGGCGCGATGACGACGCGCCCATCATCCCGATCCTCGCCCGCAAGGTGCGCGAGGTCGAGGCGAAGGCCCAGCGCGGCAAGCTCGGACCGACCAACCGCGTCAAGTTCCAGGTCATCGCGTTCCTCGTGCGCGAAGAGCGCGCGCGCGTCAAGGCCGACACCGGCTTCACCGACGCCGTGCGCTCGGAGCTCCTGAAGCGCCTCGACGGCGTGGCCACGATCCTCGCCAAGACCGCCGCGCGCGACACCTCGCTCATCCAGCTGCTCGAGGTCGACCAGGCCGCGAGCCCGGTCGCCCGCCGCATGCGCAGGGACTGGCTGCTCGAATCGGGTGCCGAACTCGCCCCCGACGAGCTCATCATCACCGACGAGGCCCCCAAGGTCACGAGCGTCGTGCCCGCGGCGCTCGCCGAGCGCCAGGTGACCCCGCCCGCGGTCGAG